>NZ_JBEYXR010000005.1:0-416594 GCF_040645135.1 Streptomyces sp. NPDC046859 | reverse complement strand
GGCGTTGACTTTTGGCACGCTGTTGAGTTCTCAAGGAACGGACGCTTCCTTTGTACTCACCCTCTCGGGCTTTCCTCCGGGCGCTTCCCTTCGGTCTTGCGTTTCCGACTCTATCAGATGCTTTTTCGATCCGATTCCCTGCCGGCGGGATCGCCGAGGGCCTCTGGCTTTCGCCTGTCGGCCTTTCGACATTCACTACGTTAGCCGATTCCCCCGCCCGATTCATAATCGGGCTCCGCGGAATCGAATTCGGGCATACGGAGACGCCAGAATCGACCCCGTTTCAGGGGCTGTACCAGGTAGTGGGTTGGCCGCTACGGCTGCTGACTTCGCAGTACCCGCTTCAGCGGCTCGGGCTACATTACGCGACCGGCCAAGGCGCGTCAACTCAGGCCCCGGTGGACGGCTTGGCTCTCGGGCTCAGGCGGTACGCCGACACCGTCGGGTCGCCGGCCACGTAGAAGCGGTGCTGCCAGTCGTGGGCCTTGCTGACGCCGACCCGGGGGCCGACCCGGACGAGGGCCTCGGGCACCGGTTCCCCCTGGGACAGGGTGACCGAGGTGCCCCTCAGGAGATCCGCGCCGTCGTGCGCCGCCGTGATGCCGAGCGCCTGGCAGAAGTTCCCCGGGCCCCGGGCGAGACGTGCGTCCTCGACCTTCGGGCCTCGTCGTTCGCGGGCCAGGTCCGCCCCCTCGATGACCCGGCCCGCGCGGATCAGGACCGCCGAGGCGATGCCGTCGGTCCCGGTGACGACGTTCGCGCACCAGTGGAGACCGTGGGACCGGTACACGTACAGGTGTCCCGCCGGTCCGAACATGACGGCGTTGCGGGGTGTCCTGCCCCGGTAGGCGTGGGAGGCGGGGTCCGACGCGCCGGAGTACGCCTCGGTCTCCGTGATGGCGATGCTGACGGTGCCTTCGGCGGTCTTGTGGGTGAGGACGGCGCCGAGCAGCTTGGGCGCGACCGCTTCGGCGGCATGGGCCAGGTCTTCGACGTTCATACCGGCCGCCGGGCTCCGTGCTGGGCGGGCCGGTCGGTGCGGGGCCGGGGTCGGGGCGTACGGTCGGAGATCACGATCATGCCGTCCGAGCGTAATGGAGACGGCGTGGTCGCCACGGGGTGGTCAGGGAGCGCACGCCTTGTCAGGGTGGGATCGCGGAACCGGCCACGACCGGATCGCGTTTGTAGGGATCAGGGATCCACTCTGAGTTGAGGAGAGTCATGGCGTTCAAGAAGCTGCTCGCGAGCCTGGGGGCCGGCGGTGCTTCGGTCGAGACGGTGCTGACCGAGGTCAACGTCGTCCCGGGCGGTGTCGTCCAGGGTGAGGTGCGGATTCAGGGCGGGTCCGTGAACCAGGACATCGAGGGTCTGGCCGTCGGCCTGCAGGCGCGGGTCGAGGTGGAGACGCAGGACTCGGAGGTGAAGCAGGACATCGAGTTCGCGAAGACCCGGCTGGGCGGGGCGTTCGAGCTGCAGGCCGGTGCGGTGCACGCGGTGCCGTTCGGGCTGGAGATCCCGTGGGAGACGCCGATCACCATGATCGACGGGCAGGCGCTGCGCGGCATGAACATCGGTGTGTCGACGGAGCTGGCGATCGCACGTGCCGTGGACTCCGGCGACCTGGACCCGATCAACGTGCACCCGCTGCCGGCGCAGAAGGCGATCCTCGACGCGTTCATCCAGCTCGGGTTCCGCTTCAAGAACGCGGACGCGGAGCGCGGCCACATCCGCGGTACGCGGCAGAAGCTGCCCTTCTACCAGGAGATCGAGTTCTTCCCGCCGCAGCAGTACCGCGGTCTCAACCAGGTCGAGCTGAGCTTCGTCGCGGACGCGAACGCCATGGACGTCGTGCTGGAGATGGACAAGAGGCCGGGGCTCTTCAGCGAGGGCAGCGACACCTTCCGTTCCTTCCAGGTGGGCCTGAACGACTTCCACACGACCGACTGGGCGGCGTACCTCAACCAGTGGCTGTCCGAGGTCGGCAGCAAGCGCAACTGGTTCTAGGCTCGGAACTGCTGATTCCACTGTTTCGTCAGGAGGTATCGAAGTGTCCGAGCTCAAGCGGCGGCCGCTCCCCCACGACTACCATCCGCCCGTGCCGTCCTTCACCGTCACGAGTGAGGACGTCCAGGACGGCGGGATCCTGAAGGACGCCCAGGTCCACGCGGCGGGCAACACGTCGCCGCAGCTGCGCTGGGAGGGCTTTCCGGAGGGCACCAAGAGCTTCGCCGTGACCTGCTACGACCCGGACGCTCCCACGGGGAGCGGGTTCTGGCACTGGGTGCTCTTCGACATCCCGGCGTCGGTGACCGAGCTGCCTACGGGTGCGGGCGGCGGCTCGTTCGAGGGGCTGCCGGAAGGTGCCGTGCACGCGCGGAACGACTACGGGTCGAAGGACTTCGGTGGGGCCGCGCCGCCGCCCGGTGACGGGCCGCACCGGTATGTGTTCACGGTGTACGCCGTGGACCAGGAGAAGCTCGGTCCGGACTCGGACGCGAGCCCGGCCGCCGTCGGGTTCAATCTGCGGTTCCACACGCTCGCGCGGGCGAACCTGATCGCCGAGTACGAGGTGCCCGCGGAATCCTGACGTTCATGGAACGTTTGCCCGCCCCCGGTCATGGAAGTGATCGGAGGCGGGCACTTTTTATTTCGTTGTCCATCTCGGCGTGCCCGGCCAGAGTTGATCCCAGCCCGCCAGGGGGTGGGCAGGTGCACGGGAGGTGGGCTGCAATGCGGGAGACGCTGGTACTGAACGCGAGCTTCGAGCCGCTGTCGACGGTGACGTTGAACCGAGCCGTCGTGCTGGTGCTCCAGGACAAGGCCGTCGTCGAGCAGGCCCACCCAGAACTGCGCATGCGCGGAGCCGCGGTGGACATACCGGCGCCGCGGGTGATCAGACTGTGCCGCTACGTGAGGGTGCCGTTCCGAAGACGAGCGCCGTGGTCGAGGCGGGGTGTGCTGGTCAGGGACCGGCACCGGTGCGCGTACTGCGGCCGCAGGGCGACGACCGTGGACCACGTGGTGCCGCGGTCGCACGGGGGGCAGGACACCTGGCTGAACACGGTCGCCTCGTGCGCGGAGGACAATCACCGCAAGGCCGACCGGACGCCCGAGCAGGCGGGGATGCCGCTGCTGCGGGAGCCCTTCGAGCCGACACCGGCCGACGCGATGCTGCTGGCGCTGGGCGCGGACGATCTCGCGGGGCTGCCGGACTGGCTGGCTCTGGACGACGCGGCCTGAGTCTCCCGCACCACATGGCTGGGGCCCGCCTTCCTGGAAGGCGGGCCCCAGCCATGTGGTGCGGGGATCGGTCAGTCGATCGACGGCTTCTCCCGGCGTTCCGTGCCCGAGCCGGAGGAGCCGCTGCCCCCCGAACCGCCGCCCAGGCCACCGAGGTTGCCCATGGCGCCCGAGAGGCCCTTGAGGGCGTCGCCGATCTCGCTGGGGACGATCCAGAGCTTGTTGGCGTCGCCCTCGGCGATCTTCGGGAGCATCTGGAGGTACTGGTAGGAGAGCAGCTTCTGGTCGGGGTCGCCGGCGTGGATGGCCTCGAAGACGGTGCGGACCGCCTGGGCCTCGCCTTCCGCGCGCAGGGCGGCCGCCTTGGCCTCGCCCTCGGCGCGCAGGATCTGGGACTGCTTCTCACCTTCGGCGGTGAGGATGGCGGCCTGGCGCGTACCTTCGGCGGTGAGGATCGCGGCGCGCTTGTCACGGTCGGCGCGCATCTGCTTCTCCATCGAGTCCTGGATGGAGGTGGGCGGTTCGATGGCCTTCAGCTCGACGCGGTTGACGCGGATGCCCCACTTGCCGGTGGCCTCGTCGAGGACGCCGCGCAGGGCCGCGTTGATCTCCTCGCGGGAGGTGAGGGTGCGCTCCAGGTCCATGCCGCCGATGATGTTGCGGAGCGTGGTGACGGTGAGCTGCTCGATCGCCTGGATGTAGCTGGCGACCTCGTAGGTGGCGGCCCGGGCGTCGGTCACCTGGTAGTAGATGACGGTGTCGATGTTCACGACCAGGTTGTCCTGGGTGATCACCGGCTGCGGTGGGAACGGCACGACCTGTTCGCGCAGGTCGATGCGGTTGCGGATGGTGTCGATGAACGGGACCACGATGTTGAGGCCCGCGTTCAGTGTCCGCGTGTAACGGCCGAAGCGCTCGACGATGGCCGCGCTCGCCTGCGGGATGACCTGGATCGTCTTGATCAGGGCGATGAAGACCAACACCACCAGAATGACCAGGACGATGATGACCGGTTCCATCGTCGTTTCCCCGTACCCCTTCTCCACTGCGGCAACTGCGCCAACTTCGGAAGATCTTATGCTTGTTGAAGATCTTGCTGACGAGTCTGACAGACCGTCGCGTGCCCCGTGAGGGCTTCGCGTCACTTGCGTCGTACGAGGTCACATGACGATGGCCGTGGCCCCCTCGATGTCCACGACGTCCACTTCCTGGCCCACTTCGTAGCTGCGGCCGGTGTCGAGTGCTCGGGCCGACCAGACCTCGCCGGCGAGCTTGATCCGGCCGCCGGCCGCGTCGACGCGCTCCAGTACGACCGCCTGCTTGCCCTTCAACGCTTCGATGCCGGTGGCGAGTTGGGGTCGTTGTGCACGGTGTCTGTTGGCGATGGGCCGCACGACGGCGATGAGGGCGGTGGACACGACGACGAAGGCCACGACCTGGGCGACGGCGTCACCGCCGAAGAAACCGGCCACCAGGGCGGCCGCGACGGCGCCCACCGCCAGCATGCCCAGTTCGGGCATCGCGGTGATGACGAGCCCGATGCCGAGCGCTGCCGCGCCGATCAACCACCAAACCCACGCGTCGATTTCCACATGGTCATGGTAGGCCCGTGGGCCCTGTCACGGACAGGGCGCGGGCCGTGCGTGCGGGGTCAGGCGAGGGGGAGGCCCTGCGCCGTCCAGCGGTCGCCGACCTGTTCGACGACGAGCGGGAGACCGAAGCAGAGGGAGAGGTTGCGGGAGGTGAGTTCGAGCTCCATGGGGCCCGCGGCGAGGACCTTGCCCTGACGGATCATCAGGACGTGGGTGAAGCCCGGGGGGATCTCCTCGACGTGGTGGGTGACCATGAGCATCGACGGCGCGATCGGGTCGCGGGCGAGGCGGCCGAGGCGTCGGACGAGGTCCTCGCGGCCGCCGAGGTCGAGGCCGGCGGCGGGCTCGTCGAGCAGGAGCAGCTCGGGGTCGGCCATGAGGGCGCGGGCGATGAGGGTGCGCTTGCGCTCGCCCTCGGAGAGGGTGCCGAACTTCCGGTCGACGAACTCGGTCATACCGAGGCGGTCGAGGAAGGCGCGGGCCCGCTGCTCGTCGACCTCCTCGTAGTCCTCGTTCCAGGTGGCGGTCATGCCGTACGCGGCCGTGAGGACGGTCTGGAGGACGGACTGGCGCTTGGGGAACTTCTCGGTCATGGCGATGCCCGCGACGCCGATGCGGGGGCGCAGTTCGAAGACGTCGGTGCCCGGCCTGCCGAGGGTCTCGCCGAGGATGGTGGCGGTGCCCTTGGTCGGGTAGAGGTAGCTGGAGGCGACGTTCAGGAGGGTGGTCTTGCCGGCGCCGTTCGGGCCGAGGATGACCCAGCGCTCGCCCTCCTTGACCGACCAGGAGACCTGGTCCACGAGAGCCCGGCCCTCACGGACCACGGTTACGTCCTGAAGCTCCAGAACATCGCTCATGAGCGCGTTGTCTCCCCTTGCTGTGACCGGTCTCGGCGTCTCGGTGGTCGCGTGCGCCTGTAGGCGCAGCCCCTCGAGGAAATCTACGCCACCGGTCCGGCCCATCCTTCCATCGGTCCGGTCCTTAGGGTGGTGGCATGCTCTCCGAACCGCGCTCAGGACGCCTCGCCGCTTGGGGTAATGCCCTATTGGCCGGACTTGTCTCACCAGATGACGCTGTGCTCCAGATCGTCGGGGACGACGCTGTGCACCGGGTGGAGGGGCTGCCCGGCGAGTCGGCGCCCGTCGGGCTGACGCTGGCCCTGGGACGGCTGCGGCGGCTCGGGGTCGCCGGGCTGCGGGTGGCGCTGCCCGCGCCCGGGCATCCGCTGGGGCTGAGCGGGCCGCCGGAGTTCAACGCGCGGGCCCTGGAGGCCGAGGAGGCGGTGGTCTGCCACGGGGCGGCTTTCGGGCTGGTGCCGGAGGTGTACGAGGCCGGTCCCGACGGCGACGTCCATGTGGAGGTCGTCTGGCACGTGCTGCCGGTGCGGGAGGCGCCGCCCGCCGATGTGCCGTCGCTGGGCGAGGCCGAGCGGGAGCTGGCGGAGGGCCTGCGGGACGCGACCGAGGTGCTGGCGAAGCTGGACGTGGCCGCGTCGGGGCCGGTGGCCGAGGCGGCGATCGACGCGTACCGGGCCCGGGCCGAGCGGGGGCGGGAGATCCTGGCCCCGGGATATCCGCCGCGGGCGGTCCGGGTGCTGGAGCTGGCGCGGCGGGTGGCTCTGCTGATCTCGCTGGCGCAGGAGAACGGGCATGGCGGCGCCGTGAGCTCGGCCGAGATGCGGGCGCGGGCGGAGGCCCTGCGGCCCGTCGAGCGGGTGGCCCGGCGGGCGCAGGTGGCGGCGTACAACGCCGCAGTGGAGCAGCGGGAGGCGCGCTGAGGCCCGAGCCGGTGTGCACGGCGAGGGCCCTCTCCCGCGGGCAGCGTGGAGGACCCCTTTTCGTGGGCACCCCGAAGGCCCCGCTCCCAGCGGGCAGCGCCTACGGATCGGCCTCCCGGGGAGGTGCCCGGGAGGCCTGAGTCACTGCCTGGTTCGGCGAGGCGTCACTTGTTGACGGCCAGGTTGCCGAAGGCCGGGTTCAGGACGCCGATGACGTTCACGCTGTTGCCGGAGACGTTCGCCGGGATGTGGATCGGGGCCTGGATCAGGTTGCCCGAGACGATGCCCGGCGAGCCCACGGCCTTGCCGTCGGCGTGCGCGTCGGTGGCGGAGGCCATTCCCGTGCCGGCGGCCAGCAGGCCACCCGCCACCATCGTCACGGCCGCTGCCTTCTTCAGGTTCTTCACTTTCAAGCCCTCCTAGCGATCACCGCGGCAGTCGCCGCAGCACGCACTGGAGAACGCCGGAGATCCGGGAAGGATGCGCCATCCGGGGGACATTCCCACGACGGTATGAATCTCAGTCTGTACGGGAACCTTCCGGATCGCCCTCCGTGACCCCTTGCGCAGAGCGTTTCAGCCGGTCACGCCATGGCGTACGGCCCACAGGGCGGCCTGGGTGCGGTCGGAGAGGTCCAGTTTCATGAGGATGTTGGAGACGTGCGTCTTGACGGTCTTCTCCGACAGCACCAGGGCCCGTGCTATCTCACGGTTCGACCGGCCGTCCGCGATCAGGCCGAGGACCTCGCGCTCCCGTTCGGTCAGCGACCCCGCCCTGCCCTGTCCCCCGCCGGTCTCCTCCTGGGAGAGCAGGGCGCCGGCGACCTCGGGCTGGAGGAGGACGTGGCCGGCGTGCACCGAGCGGATGGCCCCGGCGAGCGCCTCCGGGTCGATGTCCTTGTATACGTATCCGGCGGCGCCCGCGCGCAGGGCCGGGATCACCGTGCGCTGCTCGGTGAAGCTGGTGACGATCAGCACGCGCGCGGGGTTGCCGAGCTCCCGCAGCCTGCGCAGGGCGTCGACGCCGTCCATGCCCGGCATCTTGACGTCCATGAGGACGACGTCCGGCCTCAGCTCCTCGGCGCGGTCCACTCCCTCGGCGCCGTCGGCGGCCTCCCCCACGACCTCGATGTCGTCCTGGATCTCCAGGAACGTGCGCAGCCCCCGGCGGACGACCTGGTGGTCGTCGACGAGCAGCACCCTGATTGCGTCAGCCACCGGGGACCTCCATCTCGATCGTGGTGCCCTTCCCGGGCGCCGACTCCACGGTCAGCGTGCCGCCGACCCCGCTCGCGCGGTCCCGCATGGAGACCAGGCCCAGATGGCGCCCGGCGCGGCGCACGGCCCTCGGGTCGAAACCGCTGCCGTCGTCGGTGACGCGGAGCACGGCTCCGGCGCCGCGCCGGTCGAGCGTCACGTCGACGTGGTCGGCGCCGGAGTGCCGCAGGGCGTTGTGCAGGGCTTCCTGGGCGACGCGCAGCAGGGCCTCCTCCTGGGCGGCGGGCAGTGCCTTGACCCCGCGGCCGGCGAAGGTCACGCGCGCGCTGTGGGCGCGGTCGAGGACCTGGATCTGGGTGCGCAGGGTGGCGACGAGGCCGTCCTCGTCGAGGGCCGCGGGGCGCAGTTCGACGACCGCGGCGCGCAGCTCGTCGGCGGCCTCGGCGGCGAGGGCGGCGACCTGGTGGAGTTCGCCCTTGGCGCGGGCCGGGTCGCGGTCGACGAGCGCGGTGGCGGCCTGGGCGGTCAGCCGCAGGGAGAACAGCTTCTGGCTGACGGCGTCGTGCAGTTCGTGGGCGAGGCGGGAGCGCTCCTCGGCGATGGTCAGCTCGCGGCTGCGCTCGTAGAGGCGGGCGTTGGTGAGGGCGATCGCCGCGTGCTGGGCGAGGATGGCGAGCAGTTCCTCGTCGTCGGCGGTGAAGCCGCAGCGGCCGTACTCCTGCGGGCAGTTCTTGTTGGCGAGGAAGAGCGCGCCGATGACCTCGTCGCCGTCGCGGATCGGCAGGCCGAGGAAGTCGGACATGTCGGGGTGGGCCGAGGGCCAGCCCTCGAAGCGGGGGTCCTTGCGGACGTCCGCGAGGCGCTCGGCCCTGGCCTCCTGGAGCATGGCCGCGAGGATGCCGTGCTGCCGCGGCAGCGGGCCGATGGCCTTCCACTGCTCGTCGCTGACGCCGTCCACGACGAACTGGGCGAAGCCGCCGTGGTCGTCCGGGACGCCGAGCGCGGCGTACTGCGCGTCGAGCAGCTCGCGGGCCGAGGCGACGATCGTCTTCAGGACGTCGCGCACCTCCAGGTGCCTGCTCATAGCCAGCAGCGCGGAGCTCACCGCGGCGAGGCCGGACCGGGGGCCTTGACTCATGCCCTCAAGGTACCGGCGGGGTGTGACAGGCGGATCGGGCCGCCGACGGCGGTGGGGTAGGGCGGCGGACCTAGGGCTTCGGTCCCCCGTGCGTGGGGCGTAGGGCGAACGGCCCCGCCGATTGCGGCTCGCGTCCGAGGCGGCCGGGAGGGGCCGGTTCCTAGCGTGAGGGCACCGCCGGGTCCACGGCGGTCGGGGAACGAGGGGACGGTTGTCATGCCTGTCGCGATCATCACAGGGGCTTCGAAGGGGCTGGGGCGGGCGCTCGCCGTGGGGCTGGCCGGACGGGGCTGGGGCCTGGTCCTGGACGCGCGGACGGCCGGGGCGCTGGAGCGGACGGCGGCCGCGCTGCGGCGGGACGGCACGCGCGTGACGGCGGTGCCGGGGGACGTGGCGCGGGCGGAGCACCGGGCGGCGCTGGTCGAGGCGGCCCGGCGGCTCGGGGGCGTCGATCTGCTGGTGAGCAACGCCGGCGCGCTGGGCGCCGAGCCCCTGGTCCGGCTCGACGCGTTGCCGCTGGAGGGGCTGCGGCGGGCGCTGGAGGTGAACGTGGTCGCCGCGCTGGGCCTCGTCCAGGAGGCGCTGCCGCTGCTGCGGGCGTCCGCTGCGGGCACGGTGATCACGGTCAGCTCGGACGCGGCCGTCGAGGCGTACGGGACCTGGGGCGGGTACGGGGCGTCGAAGGCCGCGCTGGACCAGCTCGCGGCGGTGCTCGGCGCGGAGGAGCCGGGGCTGCGGGTGTGGGCGGTGGACCCCGGGGACATGGCCACGGACCTGTACGCGGCGGCCGTCCCGGACGACGACGGGCCGCGTCCGGACCCGGACGCGGTGGTGCCGGGGTTCCTGCGGTTGCTGGACGAGCGGCCGCCCGGCGGGCGGTATGCGGCGTCCGCGCTGGTGGGAGGCCGGCGGTGACGCTCGCGGTGCGGGTGCCGGCGGAGCTGTCGGCGCGGGTGCCGGCCGAGCAGCGGGGGCCGGGGCTGGACCGGGACGCCGTACGGCTGCTGGTGTCACGGGGCACGGAGGTGAGCCATCACCTCTTCCGTGAGCTGCCGGGGCTGCTGCGGGCCGGGGACGTGCTGGTCGTCAACACGTCCGAGACGCTGCCCGCCGCGGTGGACGGCCGGATCGGGCCCACGCGCGTGGTGGTGCACTTCTCCACGCGTGGGGACGACGGGCGCTGGGCGGTCGAGCTGCGGAATCCCGACGGGCGGGGCACCACGCGCGCGCGTACGGGCGGGCCCGCGGGGACGGAGGTGCGGCTGCCCGGCGGTCTGCGCCTGCTCCTGGTGGAGCCCCTGGACCGGGCGGGCGGGCGGCTGTGGTGGGCGCGGCCGGTGGCGGAGGAGGGTCCGGGGGGCGGGGTGGCCGGGCCGGAGCGGGTGCTCGGGGTGATGCGGGCGTACGGGCGGCCCATCCGGTACGCCTACACGGCGCGGGACCAGCCGCTGTCCGTGTACCGGACCGTGTTCGCACTGCCGTCGGCCGACGGCGCGGGCAGTGCGGAGATGCCGAGTGCGGCGCGTCCCTTCACGACGGCGATGGTGACGGAGCTGGTGAGCCGGGGTGTGCAGTTCGCCCCGGTCGTGCTGCACACCGGGGTGGCGTCGGCGGAGGCGCACGAGCCGCCGTATCCCGAGCGGTTCCGGGTGCCGGACGCCTCGGCGCGGCTGATCCGGGCGGCGCGGGCGGGGTCCGGCCGGGTCGTCGCGGTCGGGACGACGGCGGTGCGGGCCGTGGAATCGGCGGTGGACGGCGACGGCGTCGTCCGCGCGCGTGAGGGGTGGACGGATCTCGTGGTCACCCCGGAGCGGGGGGTGCGGGTGGTGGACGGCCTGCTGACCGGGCTCCACGAGCCGGAGGCGTCGCATCTGCTGATGCTGGAGGCCGTCGCGGGACGGGCCGCGGTCGGGTGCGGTTACGCGCAGGCGCTGCACGGGCGGTACCTGTGGCACGAGTTCGGGGACGTCCATCTCGTACTACCCCCGGAAGAGCCTCACACAGAGCATTGCGACAGCAACTGAGCGTAAGACGAGGGCGGCCGCCATGTGACCCCGCACATAGGGTGCAGGTCACGTACGAAAGTCCGTAGTAGGTGACTGTGTACCTTTTGAGCGGCCCGGACAGTCCTAGCTGTCCTATTTTGCCCATCCTGGGTCTCCTATCGAGGATCGTACGTCACATCTTTGCCACGAGATTTTGCGGCCGCTAAGAATGGCTCTCGTCGCTCAGCGCCGCGGGTCAGCCCGCGGCGCTTGTGCAGGAAGCACCCGTGTCCCGCCGGACAGCGAGCGACCTCCCGAAACTCAGAGAGGTCCCCACTGCCATGCGCAAGAACGCCATGAACCGCGTCCTCAGTCGTCCGCTCACCAAGCGTCACAAGATCGCCGTGGCCGGCGTCAGCACCCTCGGTGCCGCCGCCATCGCGCTCTCCGCCGTCCCCGGCAACGCCGAGTCGAACACGGCCGAAGCCCCCACGGGCAACGTGGCCTACAGCAGCGAGCAGATCAAGGACGTCAAGGGCAGCGTCACCGACCAGCTCGCCTCGAAGTCGGTGATGGCCCAGGAGATCGCCGCGACGAAGGCCGCCGAGGCCGCCGCCGCGGAGAAGAAGAAGGCGGCCGCCGAGGCCGCGAAGAAGAAGGCCGCCGCCGAGACCGCGGCCAAGAAGAAGGCCGCCGCCGAGGCCGCCGCCGAGAAGGCCGCCGCGGCGAAGAAGGCCGAGGCCGCCCGCAAGGCGAAGGAGGCCGCCAGCCGGTCCGCCAAGCGGATCGAGGTCGAGCAGGTCGCCGCCAAGACCTACCCGAACAACCTCGACGGCTGGATCCGTGAGGCCCTGGACATCATGAAGAAGCACAAGATCCCGGGCACCTACCACGGTCTGCACAAGAACATCATGCGCGAGTCCTCGGGCAACCCGAACGCCATCAACAACTGGGACATCAACGCCATCAACGGCGTCCCGTCGATCGGTCTGCTGCAGGTCATCAAGCCGACCTTCGACGCCTACCACGTCCCGGGCACGGCCTGGAGCCAGTACGACCCGGTCGCGAACCTGACCGCCGCCGCCAACTACGCGGCGCACCGCTACGGTTCGATCGACAACGTCAACAGCGCGTACTGAGGCACCCGGCGGACCTCTCGGTCTCAGCGACACGCCGAAGCGCGGCACCCCGACGGGGGTGCCGCGCTTCGTCTCGCGAGGTCCGGTCCTGCCGTTCGACGGAGCCTACTTCCGCATGACCTCCGGCTCGTGGCGCCGCAGGAAGCGGGCCACGAAGACGCCGCAGATCACGCCGAGGACGATCAGGGCCAGCATGTCCATGGTCCAGGCGCCGAGGGTGTGCTCCCACAGCGGATCGCCGCTCTCGCCCTTGTCGGGCGGGCTGATCTTGTTGAAGTCCAGCGTGGCGCCGGCCGCGCCCACCGCCCAGCGCGACGGCATCAGGAACGAGATCTGGTTCGCGCCGATCGAGCCGTTCAGCGCGAAGAGGCAGCCGGTGAACACCACCTGGATGATCGCGAACATGACCAGGAGCGGCATGGTCTTCTCGGCGGTCTTCACCAGCGCCGAGATGATCAGGCCGAACATCATCGAGGTGAAGCCCAGGGCCATGATCGGCACCGACAGCTCCAGCAGTGTCAGGTTCCCCAGGACCAGGCCCTCCTCGGGGATCTCCCGGCTGGAGAAGCCGATGACGCCGACCATCAGGCCCTGGAGCACGGTGATGACGCCGAGCACGAACACCTTGGACATCAGGTAGGCGGAACGCGACAGGCCGGTCGCGCGCTCCCGCTCGTAGATGACCCGCTCCTTGATCAGCTCACGCACCGAGTTCGCGGCGCCGGCGAAGCAGGCACCGACGGCGAGGATCAGCAGGACGGTCGTGGCCGTGCCGTTCGGGATGATCCGGCCGGTCTGCGGGTTGGCCGGGTTCGGCAGCAGCCCCTTGCCGGAATCGATCAGCAGGCTCACCGCGCCGAGGACGCCCGGCAGGATCACCATGAGCGCGAGGAAGCCCTTGTCGGAGACGATCACCGACACATAGCGCCGCACCAGCGTGACGAACTGGGACATCCAGCCCTGCGGCTTCGGCGGCTTCATGGCCTGCATCGGCGGCATCTGTACGGACTGCGGGGCTATCGCGTCGATGTCCGCGGCGTACATCTGGTAGTGCTGTGAGCCCTTCCAGCGTCCCGCCCAGTCGTAGTCGCGGTAGTTCTCGAAGGCGGAGAAGACGTCGGCCCAGGTGTCGTAGCCGAAGAAGTTCAGCGCCTCCTCCGGCGGGCCGAAGTAGGCGACCGCGCCGCCCGGCGCCATCACCAGCAGCTTGTCGCACAGCGCCAGCTCGGCCACGGAGTGCGTGACGACGAGGACCGTACGGCCGTCGTCGGCAAGGCCGCGCAGCAGCTGCATCACATCGCGGTCCATGCCCGGGTCGAGGCCCGAGGTCGGCTCGTCGAGGAAGATCAGCGACGGCTTGGTCAGCAGTTCCAGGGCCACCGAGACACGCTTGCGCTGGCCGCCGGAGAGGGAGGTGACCTTCTTCTCCTTGTGGATGTCCAGCTTGAGCTCGCGCAGCACCTCGTCGATCCGGGCCTCGCGCTCGGCGGTCGTGGTGTCGGCGGGGAAGCGCAGCTTGGCCGCGTACTTGAGGGCCTTCTTGACGGTCAGCTCCTTGTGCAGGATGTCGTCCTGCGGGACCAGAC
This sequence comes from Streptomyces sp. NPDC046859, assembly GCF_040645135.1. Classification (NCBI taxonomy): domain Bacteria; kingdom Bacillati; phylum Actinomycetota; class Actinomycetes; order Kitasatosporales; family Streptomycetaceae; genus Streptomyces; species Streptomyces sp. NPDC046859. The sequence goes on along the minus strand of NZ_JBEYXR010000005.1, from coordinate 402,920 downwards.
CGATGCGCTGGCGCAGCTCGGCGAACTGCTTGTAGAGGTTGCGGTTGTCGTAGAGGACGTCGCCCTCGTTGGCGGGCCGGTAGCCGGTGAGCGCCTTGAGCAGCGTCGACTTGCCGGAGCCGGACGGGCCGATGACCGCGATGAGGGACTTCTCGGGGACGCCGAAGGAGACGTCCTTGAGGATCTGCTTGCCTCCGTCGACCGTGACGGTCAGGTGGCGAGCCGAGAAGGAGACCTCACCGGTGTCGACGAACTCCTCGAGGCGGTCGCCGACGATACGGAACGTGGAGTGGCCGACGCCGACGATGTCGGTCGGTCCGAGCATCTGTGAGCCGCCCTTGCCGATCGGCTGGCCGTTGACGTAGGTGCCGTTGTGGGCGCCGAGGTCACGGATTTCCATCCGGCCGTCGGGCGTCGAGTGGAACTCGGCGTGGTGCCGGGAGACCTGGAGGTCGGAGACGACCAGGTCGTTGTCCAGGGCACGGCCGATGCGCATCACGCGGCCGATGGAGAACTGGTGGAACGTCGTCGGGCTGCGGTCGCCGTACACCGGCGGCGCCCCCGCGCCACCGCCGGCACCCTGCTGCTGCGGGATGTGCGCGTCCCGCTGCTGGGGCTGCTGCCACGCGGCCTGCCCGCCCTGCTGCTGCGGCGCCGGCTGTGCGGGCGCCTGGGCCCAGCCGGGCTGCGCGCCCTGTGCGGCGTACGGCTGTTGCCGCGGCTGGGCCTGCTGCGGGGCGGCGGAGGCCGCGGCGCCGGAGAGGCTCAGACGCGGGCCGTCGGTCGCGTTGCCCAGGTGCACGGCCGAACCGGGGCCGATCTCCAGGTGGTGGACGCGATGGCCCTGCACGAACGTGCCGTTGGTGCTGCCGTGGTCCTCGATGACCCAACTGCGGCCGCTCCAGCTGATCGTGGCGTGCCGCCAGGAGACCCTGGCGTCGTCGAGCACGATGTCGCCCTGGGGATCGCGTCCCAGGGTGTAGGGCCTGGACGGGTCGAGCGTCCAGGTCCGTCCGTTCAATTCCAGTACGAGTTCCGGCACTCCATGCCCCACTGAGTAGTCCCCCGAGTTACCCCCATCGCAGGGAGTCTAGGGATGTCGAACATCGTCGGGAACTATTTCAGGCTCCGCCCCCTGACCGAAAGTCGGACCTTGTGAGGAGCACGCGCATGCGGTTCCGCCGGTTCCGTTGACGGGGTGGAAATCAGTCCGGAGAGTGGTAATCCACGCGAGGGGGACATGCGCGGCGACCGTCCGCGCCGCGGATCGGGGGGTCTGCCATGAGCGCGTCCACGAACGTCGGTACCTCGGGGCCGGGAACCGGGCCGCCGTGGGGCGACGTCCTGCTGTCCGCGGTCGTGTCCGTGAGCTGGGCGCTGATCGGGATGGCGGGCACCGCCGCCCTCGGACTGCATCTGCTGGGCGCGGACGCGACGGCCTCGCTGGGCCCGATGTCCGCGGCGGTGGTGGCGCTCGGAGCGGGTGGATCGGTCACCCCGTCCGGAGACGTGTCCGCCTTCGGGCTGACCGGTGCGCAGGCGGCGACGGCCATCGACATCGCGCCACTGGGCGTGGGCCTGGTGGGCGCGCTGCTGCTGGCGTGGCTGTTCCTGCGGTCTCTGCGGTCCGCGGGAGCGGTGATCGCGCCGTCCGAACTCCTCGCCCGCGCGGGCACGGTGGCCGCCCTGTTCGTGGCGATGCTGGGCGGTCTTGCCTGGGCGGGCCACGACGTCGTCACGATCGACGGCGGTGCCCTGGGCCTCGACGACGTGCCCGGGGGCGGCGGGAGCGTCGAGGTCCCGGGGCTGGGCGACATCGGAGGGCTGCTGCCCGACCGGATCGGCGACCTCGTCGGCGCGAAGGCCGCGGTCGGCTTCACGGTGGACACGGCACCGACCCTGCTCGGCGGCCTGGCCTGGTGCGCCGGCGTGCTGCTGATCGCCCTGCTGGCCTCGCGCCGGACGCCGCTGCCGCGCGGCTGGGAGGCCGTGCACCGCGTCGTACGGCCCGCCGTGTCCGCCCTCGTCACCGTGGGGCTGGTCGCGGTCGCCGCCGGGCTCGCGGCGGCCGCCTACGCGGCGATCGGCGACGACCACCCGAAGCGGATCGCGGGGGCCGCGCTGCTCGGCGCCCCGAACGGCGTGTGGCTCGGCGTGCCCCTCGGCCTGTTCGTCCCGTTCGACGGCCGCGCGACGGGCCCGCTGGCGCGGCTGCTCCCCGACCCGCTGGACGAGCTGCTGGCCGGCGGGGACGGCCGGTCCGTGACACTGGGCCGGCTGGCGGAGCTGGACGGACGGGTGTGGCTGCTGGGTGTGGCGGCGGCCGTGATGATGCTGCTCGCGGGTGTTCTCACGGCGGTCCGGACCCCGGTGACGGGTCCCGGGGGCGTACGGGATCCCGGGGCGGTGCGGTTCGCCGGGCGGTGCGCGCTGCGTCTGGGGACCGCCACGGCGCTGGCTCTGCCCCTGCTCGTCCGGCTCACCGCGCTGTCCGCGGACGCCTCCCTGTCGGTGCTGGGCTTCGACGCGTTCGGCGCGGGGGTGGAGCTGCGCGGCAGCCTGGCCATGGCGCTGCTGCTGGGGGCCGCCTGGGGTGCCGGGGCGGGTGCGCTGGGGGCGCTGGCGGCGTGCCTGGCGGGGGCGGCGGGGGTGCGGGCGGCGCCGCTGGCGGGGGCGGCCTCGGACGACGGGCAGGGGTACCGGAGCGGCGCGGGACCGTACACGCCAGGAACGCCCTACCGGCCGCCGAACCCGGCGACGAACCCGTATCTGCGGGTGCCCGAGGCGCTGCGGGAACCCGAGGACGCCCGGCCGCCCGGAGCCTCCGGAAGCATCGAGTCGCAGGGGGGCGCGCGGTCGTCCGACGAGGCGCGGTCTCCGGGTGAGCCCCCGCCTCCGCGGGGCGGGGACGTCTACGGCGCCCCCACGGTCGTACGGCCGATCGAGCCGCCCCGGCGGCGGGGGCGCGGCCCCTCCGGCACGGACGACGGGCCGCCGCCTCCTCCCCCGCCGCCGGGGACCCCGAAGGGCCGGCGGTAGGGGCCGGCCGCAGGCGGTGCGCCATCCGCCCGTCATCCGCGTGACACCGGGAGTTCCGTGTCCGTCAGGCGGACCTCGGGGGCGCTCGGCACGGGGTGCCGGATACGGTGGAGGCACCATGAGCGCTTCGCAGACCGCAGACCTCCCCACCCTTCTCGTCAAGATCTTCGGGAAGGACAGGCCGGGCATCACGGCCGGACTCTTCGACACGCTGGCGGCCTACGCGGTCGACGTGGTCGACATCGAGCAGGTCGTCACCCGTGGCCGGATCACCCTGTGCGCGCTCGTGACCGAGCCGCCGGCCGGGCTCGAGGGGGATCTGCGGGCGACCGTCCACAGCTGGGCGGAGTCGATGAAGATGCAGGCGGAGATCATCTCCGGCCTGGGCGACAACCGTCCGCGCGGCGTCGGGCGCTCCCTGGTGACCGTGCTCGGGCACCCGCTCACCGCGGAGGCGACGGCCGCGATCGCCTCCCGGATCACCGGGTCCGGCGCCAACATCGACCGTATCTTCCGGCTCGCCAAGTACCCGGTGACGGCGGTGGAGTTCGCCGTCTCCGGTGCCGGGACCGAGCCGCTGCGCACCGCCCTGGCGCCGGACGCGGCGGCCCTGGGCGTCGACATCGCGGTCGTCGCGGCCGGTCTGCACCGCCGTGCCCAGCGCCTGGTCGTCATGGACGTCGACTCGACGCTCATCCAGGACGAGGTCATCGAGCTGTTCGCGGCGCACGCCGGCTGTGAGGACAAGGTCGCCGAGGTCACGGCGGCCGCGATGCGCGGGGAGCTGGACTTCGAGCAGTCGCTGCACGCGCGCGTGGCGCTGCTGGAGGGGCTGGACGTCTCGGTGGTGGACAAGGTGCGCAGCGAGGTACGGCTGACGCCGGGCGCGCGCACGCTGATCCGGACCCTGAAGCGGCTCGGCTACCAAGTGGGCGTCGTGTCGGGCGGGTTCACCCAGGTCACCGACGACCTGAAGGAGCGCCTCGGGCTGGACTTCGCCCAGGCGAACACGCTGGAGATCGTGGACGGCCGGCTCACGGGCCGAGTGACGGGCGAGATCGTGGACCGTGCGGGCAAGGCGCGGCTGCTGCGCCGTTTCGCGGCGGAGGCGGGTGTCCCGCTGGCGCAGACGGTGGCGATCGGTGACGGCGCCAACGATCTGGACATGCTGAACGCGGCCGGGCTCGGGGTCGCCTTCAACGCCAAGCCGGTGGTCCGCGAGGCGGCGCACACGGCGGTGAACGTGCCGTTCCTGGACACCGTCCTGTATCTGCTGGGCGTCACCCGCGAGGAGGTCGAGGCGGCGGACATGGTCGATGGGGAGTGACGCCCCGCGGTCACGCCCGTGACACGGGCCGGGCCGGACGCACGAGGGCCCGGCGCCGGGACGGCGCCGGGCCCTTCGCGTGCGCGTCGGTCACTCCGAGGGCGCCCAGTAGTCGACCAGCGTGGCCACGCCGGGCTCCACGGCCTTCCAGGTGCCGGTGAAGGTGAGGATCGCGAAGGCGGCGGCCGGGAAACCGCGGCGGGTCATCCGGTCGCGGGCGTCGCCCTCGGCGGAGCCCGCGAGGATCTCGGCGAGGCCCTGGACACCGGGGTTGTGGCCGATGAGCAGGAGGTTCTGCACGTCGTCGGGGGTCTCGTTGAGCACGGCGATCAGCTCGCCGGGCGAGGCCTCGTAGATCCGCTCCTCGTAGACCGTTTTCGGCCGGTGCTGGAACTCGTGGACGGCGAGTTTCCAGGTCTCGCGGGTGCGGACCGCGGTGGAGCACAGGGCCAGGTCGAACGGGATGGCGGTGTCCGCCAGCCTGCGCCCGGCCTCGGCCGCGTCCATGCGGCCCCGCTCGGCGAGGGGGCGCTCGTGGTCCGTCACCTGGGGCCAGTCGGCTTTCGCATGCCGGAAAATGGCGATCCTGCGGGGTTCTGCGGCGCTCATGAGATCCAGCTTCGCATGAAACAGGCCATGGGGCGCAGGGAGTTGACTCGGCGCCTCCGGCGGTGCTCAGCGTGTGACGAGCTGCTGGACGCGCTCGAGGAGCAGGCTGATCCCGGGCTCGGCCGGGGCGGCCTGCGCCTCGGACGGATTCAGGATGAGCAGCAGCAGCGTGACGAAGGCGAGCGTCGGCAGGGCCAGGGCCCACCAGGGCAGCCGGATGTCGGCACGGCCCGTGGCCGCAGGTCGGGGCGGGGTGTGCGCAGGGGCCGACATGCTGCCTCCGTGGGTCCTCGGGCCTCCGTGACCGCCTTCGGGCGGGCACATCTCGAAGGTACGGAGTGCGGGACCGCCAACCCATCCGGTGATCCACCCAGTTGACCCTGACACTCACCCCCTAGGGGACAGGGGGGCCAGCCCTACCCTCGGGGGTCCCGCGGGGGCGGGTGGCGCCCCGCGGGGCGGCCGGGTCAGGGGGAGGCGATCGTCGCGATGATTCCGATGATCACGAAGATGGCGAGGAACGTGCCGAGGACGAGCAGCAGCTTCTTCTGGCCGTTCTGGGGGTTCGGGTCGAGCACGGGCATACGGCCAGTCTCGCACCCCCGGCCGCCCTGCCCCCGGCGGGGGTGCGCTCAGCGCGTCGCCTCGTCCTCCACCGTACGGTCGCGTCCGGCGAGGACGCCCACCGCCATCTGCGGGATCATGAGACCCGCCATCAGGGCGATGGGCAGGCCCCAGCCGCCGCTGTGCTGGTAGAGGACGCCCACCAGGAGCGGCCCGGGGATGGAGATCAGGTAGCCGGTGCTCTGGGCGAAGCCCGACAGCTGGGCCACGCCCGCGCTGGTCCTGGCCCGCATGCCGACCATGGTCAGGGCCAGCGGGAACGAGCAGTTCGAGATGCCGAGCAGCAGGGCCCAGACCCAGGAGCCGCCGGCGGGCGCGAGGTACAGGCCGGCGTAACCGGCGAGGCCGCAGGCGCCCAGCACGAGGACGATGGGCCCCTGGTGGGGCAGGCGGGTGGCCAGGCGCGGGATGACGAAGGCGAGGGGGACGCCCATGACCATCGTGACGGCGAGCAGCAGCCCCGCCGTGCCGGCGTGCACGCCGGAGTCCCGGAAGATCTGCGCCATCCAGCCCATGGTGATGTAGGCGCCGGTGGCCTGGAGGCCGAAGTAGACGGCGAGGGCCCATGCGGTGCGGCTGCGGGTGACGCGCAGCCGGGGGGCGTCCGCGCGGGCGTGCGGGTCCTGGGCGGGCGCGATGCCCCGGTCCCGCACGAAGGGCAGCCAGGGCAGGACGGCGGCCGCGCCGAGAGCCCCCCAGACCGCGAGGCCGGTCCGCCAACTGCCGCCGAGTGCCTCGGTCATGGGGACGGTGACGGCGGCGGCGGAGGCGGTGCCGAGGGCGAGGGCCATGGAGTACAGGCCGGTCATGGAGCCGACCCGGTCGGGGAACCAGCGCTTGACGATGACGGGCATCAGCACGTTGCTGACGGCGATGCCCATGAGGGTGAGGGCGCTGGCGGCCAGGAAGCCGGCGGTGCCGCCGGCGTAGGGCCGGATCAGCAGGCCGGCGGTGATGGCGGCCATGCCCGCGCAGACGACGGCGCCGGGGCCGAAACGGCGGGCCAGGCGGGGGGCGGTGACGCCGAAGACGGCGAAGCAGAGCGGCGGCACGGAGGTCAGCAGTCCGGCGACGCTGCCGCTCATGCCGAGGGCGTCGCGAACCTCTTCGAGCAGGGCGCCGAGGCTGGTGATGGCGGGGCGCAGGTTGACCGCGGTGAGGACGATGCCGGCGATCAGCAGCCGGGTCGTCCACGCGCGCGCGGCGGGCTGCGCCGGGGTGGGGGGCTCGGGGGTGCGTATCCGTGTGGACGTGGTCGCCCGGTTCTCCTCGCGTGCCATGGGAGCCATCATAGAATCATGGGATGATTGGCTGTCCACCCTCGGGCTCCCCGGTCCCGCCCCCGTCGTGCGAAGGTGTGTCATGCCCCTGAGCCACCCCCGCCGCTCGGCCTTGTCCGAGCAGGTCATCGCGGCCCTGCGCAACCAGATCACCTCGGGCGAATGGCCGGTGGGCTCCCGCATCCCGACCGAGCCCGAGCTCGTCGAGCAGCTCGGGGTGGCCCGCAACACCGTCCGCGAGGCGGTCCGGGCGCTCGCGCACAACGGGCTGCTGGACATCCGCCAGGGCTCCGGCACCTTCGTGGTGGCGACCAGTGAGCTGGCCGGCGTGATGCACCGCCGCTTCGCCGGCGCCGACCCGCGGCACATCGCGGAGCTGCGCTCCACGCTGGAGTCGGCCGCCGCGAAGCTGGCCGCCGAGCGGCGCACCGAGAAGGACCTCAAGCAGCTGGACGCGCTGCTGGTGCGGCGCGAGGAGGCGTGGGAGTCGGGCGACGCGGAGGCGTTCGTGACGGCGGACGCCACCTTCCATCTGGCCGTCGTGGCGGCCTCCCACAACGACGTGATGAGCGCGATGTACGCGGACCTCGGCGAGGTGCTGCGGGACTGGCTGCGCGACGACGTCGGCCCGCGGCTGACCCCGGAGACGCACATGGACCACGCCCGGCTCGTGGACGCGATCCGCACGGGCGACGCCGAGGCGGCCGCGGCGGAGGCGGCGAGCTATCCGTTCCTGTGCCGGCCCGGGCGCCTCAGCGGTCCCGGTGGTGACTGATCCAGGCCGAGTCCACCTCTTTCCAGCAGCGGCCGGCCAGGCGGACGGTCTGCGCGGGCTCGGCCCGCACCGGGAGGCCGTCGGTGTCGAGGTCCCACCAGCGGGCGCACTCCACGTGCAGACTCACGCGGTCCGTCCTCGGATAGGGGTTGTGGCACAGCGCGGTCACCTCGGACCCGCTGACCCGTATGCGGCACTCGGCGCCGTACGGCTCCGCGGGCCGCTCCGTGGCGGCGTGGACGCGTGCGGGGGCGTGGGCGGCCGCCTCGTACGACAGGGGAAGCACGAGAGCGACGGCGACGGTCGTTGAGGCCAAGCGGCGGGACAAGCGCACAAGGGGACCTCCTCGGCCGTTGCGGGTGAGGGGCTCGCGTGGTGGAACGCGTACTCCAGAGTGCCCGCCGGCCGGTCTCCCCCGCCCGGCCGGGTGGGCCGAACGGGTGACGCCCCGCTCCCCGCGCGCGGCGGGGGACGGGGCGTCGAGGAGTACCGGAGGATCAGGCGCCGATGGCGTGCAGACCGCCGTCCACGTGGATGATCTCGCCCGTGGTCTTCGGGAACCAGTCGCTCAGCAGGGCGACGATGCCGCGGCCGGCCGGCTCCGGGTCCTTCAGGTCCCACTCCAGCGGGGAGCGCGTGTCCCACACCGAGGCCAGCTCGCTGAAGCCCGGGATGGACTTGGCGGCCATGGAGCCGATCGGACCGGCCGAGATCAGGTTGCAGCGGATCTTCTGCTTGCCCAGGTCGCGGGCCATGTAGCGGCTGGTGGCCTCCAGGGCGGCCTTCGCCGGGCCCATCCAGTCGTACTGCGGCCAGGCGTACTGCGCGTCGAAGGTCAGGCCGACGACCGAGCCGCCGTTCTGCATCAGCGGCAGGCAGGCCATGGTGAGCGACTTCAGGGAGTACGCCGAGACGTGCATGGCGGTGGCGACCGACTCGAACGGCGTGTTCAGGAAGTTGCCGCCGAGCGCGTCCTGCGGCGCGAAGCCGATGGAGTGCACGACGCCGTCCAGGCCGCCGAGCTCCTCGCCGACGATGTCGGCCAGGCGGCCCAGGTGCTCGTCGTTGGTGACGTCGAGCTCGATGACCTTGGTGGGCTTCGGGAGCTTACGGGCGATGCGCTCGGTCAGCGTGGGCCGCGGGAACGCGGTGAGGATGATCTCGGCGCCCTGTTCCTGGGCCAGCTTGGCCGCGTGGAAGGCGATGGAGGACTCCATCAGCACACCGGTGATCAGGACGCGCTTGCCCTCGAGAATTCCGCTCATGGTGATCAGTGACCCATTCCCAGTCCGCCGTCAACGGGGATGACGGCTCCAGTGATGTACGAGGCGTCGTCCGAGGCGAGGAACCGCACCGCCGCGGCGATCTCCTCCGGCTGCGCGTAACGGCCGAGCGGGACCTGCGACACGATGTTCGCGCGCTGCTCGTCGGTGAGCACCTTGGTCATGTCGGTGTCGACGAAGCCGGGCGCGACGACGTTGAAGGTGATGTTGCGCGAGCCCAGCTCACGGGCGAGGGAACGCGCGAAGCCGACCAGGCCGGCCTTGGAGGCGGCGTAGTTGGCCTGGCCGGGGCCGCCGAGGAGGCCGACCACCGAGGAGATCAGCACGACGCGGCCCTTCTTGGCGCGCAGCATGGCGCGGTTGGCGCGCTTGACGACCCGGAAGGTGCCCGTGAGGTTGGTGTCGACGACCGCGGTGAAGTCCTCCTCGGACATGCGCATCAGGAGCTGGTCCTTGGTGATGCCGGCGTTGGCGACGAGCACCTCGACGGGCCCGTGCGCGTCTTCGATCTCCTTGTAGGCCTGCTCCACCTGCTCGGTGTCGGTGATGTCGCACCTGACGGCGAGGCAGCCGAGGTCCGCCAGGGCGGCCGGCGGCTCACCCGAGCGGTAGGTGATGGCGACCTTGTCGCCGGCTTCGGCGAACGCGCGGGCGATGGCGAGGCCGATGCCCCGGTTGCCTCCGGTGACGAGAACCGAGCGGCTCAACGGATCACCCTTTCGATAGGGGTCTGACACGTCCGCCCCGACAGCTGGATGACAGGCGGCTTCTCCGAAAACCTATCGGTCGTGCCTGGGCGGAGGACATTCGGGCACCGACAGTGGCTCAGGGAAGTCACTGTCGGGTCCCTACAGAAAGTCGCCGGTGGGCGCCGGAAACGTGTGGTCCCGGGCGCCGCCCGCGCGACATGATCGGTGCCGACAGGTCACGACAGCAGGGAGACCCCCGTGCCCCATACCATCGACGAAGCCTTCACGGCGCTTCCGCTCCGCGCGTTGGCCGACGCGGCCCTCGCTCGCGCGCGTGCGCTGGGCGCCGAGCACGCGGACTTCCGGTTCGAGCGGGTGCGCAGCGCCTCGTGGCGGCTGCGGGACGCCCGGCTCGCCGGGTCGTCCGACACCACCGACCTCGGGTACGCGGTGCGGGTCGTGCACGGCGGCACCTGGGGCTTCGCCTCCGGTGTCGACCTCACGATGGACGCCGCCGCCAAGGTCGCCTCGCAGGCCGTGGCGATGGCGAAGCTGTCCGCGCAGGTGATCAAGGCGGCCGGGTCGGACGTGGGGGCACCTCCCGCGCCTTTCGGGCAGTGGGGGAGGGTGGAGCTCGCCGACGAGCCGGTGCACAGCGACAAGACCTGGATCTCGTCGTACGAGATCGACCCGTTCACCGTGCCCGACGAGGAGAAGTCGGGGCTGCTCGCGGAGTGGAGCGCGCGACTGCTCGCGGCGGACGGCGTCGACCACGTGGACGCCTCGCTGCTCACCGTCCACGAGAACAAGTTCTACGCCGACACCGCCGGCACCGTCACCACCCAGCAGCGCGTACGGCTGCACCCGCAGCTGACGGCCGTCGCGGTGGACGAGTCCAGCGGCGAGTTCGACTCCATGCGCACCATCGCACCACCGGTCGGACGCGGCTGGGAGTACCTGACCGGCACCGGCTGGGACTGGGAGTCCGAGCTGGCGCAGATCCCCGGGCTGCTCGCCGAGAAGATGCGGGCGCCGAGCGTGGAGGCCGGGTCGTACGACCTCGTCGTCGACCCGTCGAACCTGTGGCTGACCATCCACGAGTCGATCGGGCACGCCACCGAGCTGGACCGTGCCCTCGGCTACGAGGCCGCCTACGCCGGCACCTCCTTCGCCACCTTCGACCAGCTGGGCAAGCTGCGGTACGGCTCCGAGCTGATGAACGTCACCGGTGACCGCAGCGCCGAGCACGGCCTCGCGACCGTCGGGTACGACGACGAGGGCGTCGCGGCCCAGTCCTGGGACCTGGTGAAGAACGGCACCCTGGTCGGCTACCAGATGGACCGGCGCATCGCGAAGCTCACCGGGTTCGAGCGCTCCAACGGGTGCGCGTTCGCCGACTCCCCCGGCCGGGTGCCGGTGCAGCGCATGGCCAACGTGTCGCTCCAGCCCGATCCGGCGGGAATGTCGACGGAGGACCTGATCGGCAGCGTGGACCGCGGGATCTACGTGGTCGGCGACCGGTCCTGGTCCATCGACATGCAGCGCTACAACTTCCAGTTCACCGGACAGCGCTTCTTCCGGATCGAGAACGGCCGGATCACCGGGCAGCTGCGGGACGTCGCCTACCAGGCGACGACCACGGACTTCTGGGGCTCCATGGCAGCCGTCGGCGGCCCCCAGACCTATGTCCTCGGCGGCGCCTTCAACTGCGGCAAGGCCCAGCCCGGGCAGGTCGCGGCGGTGTCGCACGGCTGCCCGTCGGCCCTCTTCCGGGGCGTCAACATTCTGAACACCACGCAGGAGGCCGGCCGATGAGCGCCCGTACCCACAAGCCGCACGAGATCGTCGAGCGGGCCCTGGAGCTGTCCCGGGCGGACGGCTGCGTCGTGATCGCCGACGAGCAGTCCACCGCGAACCTGCGCTGGGCCGGCAACGCCCTCACCACGAACGGCGTCACGCGCGGGCGCACGCTCACCGTCGTCGCGACCGTCGACGGCCGGGAGGGCACCGCCTCCGGTGTCGTCTCGCGGGCCGCGGTGACCGCGGACGAGCTGGAGCCGCTGGTGCGGGCCGCCGAGGCCGCCGCGCGCGCCGCGGGCCCCGCCGAGGACGCGCAGCCGCTGGTGACGGACGTACCGGCGTCGCCCGACTTCACCGACGCGCCGGCCGAGACGTCGTCCACCGTGTTCGCCGACTTCGCCCCGGCGCTCGGCGAGGCGTTCGCCCGCGCGCGTGCGGGCGGCCGGGAGCTGTACGGCTTCGCCAACCACGAGCTCGTGTCGACGTATCTGGGCACCTCGACCGGGCTGCGGCTGCGGCACGACCAGCCGAACGGCACGCTGGAGGTGAACGCCAAGTCGCCGGACCGCACCCGCTCGGCCTGGGCGGGCCGCTCCACGCGCGACTTCAAGGACGTCGACCCCGTCGCCATGGACGCCGAGCTCGCGGTGCGCCTGGGCTGGGCCGAGCGGCGCCTGGAGCTGCCGGCGGGCCGGTACGAGACGCTGCTGCCGCCGACGGCCATGGCCGACCTGCTGATCTACCAGCTGTGGTCGGCGTCGGGGCGGGACGCGGTGGAGGGCCGTACGGTCTTCTCCCAGCCCGGCGGCCGTACGCGCGTGGGCGAGCGGCTGACGGAGCTTCCGCTGAGCCTGCGCAGCGACCCGAACGAGCCGGGCCTGGAGTCCGCGCCCTTCGTGATCGCCCACTCCTCGGGCGGCGACCAGTCCGTGTTCGACAACGGGCTGGCGCTGACCGCGACCGACTGGATGCACCGGGGCGAGCTGCGGCACCTCACGACCAGCCGCCACAGCGCCGGGCTCACCGGTCTGCCGGTCGCCCCGGGCATCGACAACCTGATCCTCGACGGCGGCGAGGACCGCTCGCTGGAGGAGATGGTCGCGGACACCGAACGCGGTCTGCTGCTGACCTGCCTGTGGTACATCCGCGAGGTGGACCCGGCGACGCTGCTGCTGACCGGCCTGACCCGGGACGGTGTGTACCTGGTCGAGAACGGCGAGGTGGCGGGCGAGGTCAACAACTTCCGGTTCAACGAGTCGCCGGTGGACCTGCTGGGGCGGGCCACCGAGGCGGGCCGCACGGAGAAGACCCTGCCGCGGGAGTGGAGCGACTGGTTCACCAGGGCGGCCATGCCGGCGCTGCGCGTCCCCGATTTCAACATGAGCTCCGTCAGCCAGGGCGTATAACCTCGTAGGCGGCTGTCACTCGACTGCCCGAGATCATCAAGGAGACACGAGAACCGTGACGGACATCGTCGACGAGCTGAAGTGGCGCGGCGTGATCGCCCTGTCCACCGACGAGGACGCCTTGCGCAAGGCGCTCGCGGACGGTCCCGTCACGTTCTATTGCGGCTTCGACCCGACCGCGGCCAGCCTGCACGTCGGCCACCTGGTCCAGGTGCTCACGATGCGCCGTCTCCAGCAGGCGGGCCTGCGCCCGCTGGCGCTGGTCGGCGGCGCCACGGGCCAGATCGGCGACCCGCGCCCGACGGCCGAGCGCACGCTGAACGACCCGGAGACCGTCGCGAACTGGGTGAACCGGCTGCGCGCCCAGATCGAGCCGTTCCTCTCCTTCGAGGGGGACAACGCGGCGACGATGGTGAACAACCTGGACTGGACGGCCGGCCTGTCCGCCATCGAGTTCCTGCGGGACATCGGCAAGCACTTCCGCGTCAACAAGATGCTCACCAAGGACTCGGTCGCCCGCCGGCTCCAGTCGGAGGAGGGCATCAGCTACACCGAGTTCAGCTACCAGCTGCTGCAGGGCATGGACTTCCTGGAGCTGTACCGGCGGTACGGCTGCACGCTCCAGCAGGGCGGCAGCGACCAGTGGGGCAACCTCACGGCGGGTCTCGACCTGATCCACCGGCTGGAGCCGCACGCGCAGGTCCACGCGCTGGCGACGCCGCTGATGACCAAGGCGGACGGCACCAAGTTCGGCAAGACCGAGGGCGGGGCCATCTGGCTCGACCCGGAGATGACGACGCCGTACGCGTTCTACCAGTTCTGGCTGAACGCGGACGACCGGGACATCTCGGCCTACATGCGCATCCTGTCGTTCAGGTCCCGCGAGGAGCTGGAGGAGCTGGAGCGGCAGACCGAGGAGCGTCCGCAGGCCCGGGCGGCGCAGCGCGCGCTGGCCGAGGAGCTGACGACGCTGGTGCACGGCGCCGACCAGACGGCCGCGGTGATCGCCGCGTCGAAGGCGCTGTTCGGTCAGGGCGAGCTGGCGGACCTGGACGACCGGACGCTGGCGGCGGCGCTCTCCGAGGTGCCGCACATCCAGGTCGAGCAGCTGAGCCCGGTGGTCGACCTGTTCGCCGAGGTGGGTCTGGTGGCCAGCAAGTCGGCGGCGCGGCGCACCGTGAAGGAGGGCGGCGCCTACGTGAACAACGTGAAGGTGGCCGGCGAGGACGCGGTCCCCGCGAAGGAGGACCTGCTGCACGGGCGCTGGCTGGTGCTGCGGCGCGGCAAGAAGAACCTGGCGGCGGTCGAGGTCACCGACGTCTGAGCGGCAGAGCCACGGCGAGGGGCCTCCGCTTTCGCGGGGGCCCCTCGCCGTGACACGGCCTAGGCGCGTTCCCTGCGTTTGCCCAGCGTCGCCATGTAGAGCATGTCGCCCACGTACACGATGATCACGGCGGCGACGATCTGGAAGATGTGCCGGATCCAGTCGATGCCGCGGGTCGCCTCGACACCGAACGCCCTGGCCACGGCGTTGCCGACGATCGCGCCGAGGATGCCGAAGATCGTGGTCAGCCAGAGCGGGCTGTGCTGCTTGCCCGGGATCAGCGCCTTGGCCAGCAGGCCCAGCACGAAGCCCACGATGATCGCCCACAACCAGCCCATGGCTGCCTCCTTGTACGGCTCGGGTGGACAGTACGGCCAGTCTTGGGCCGGTCGGGGTACGCCGCATGCCGGGCACGGCCGTACGTGTGAGGACGGAGACCGTCCGGTCGGCACCGGGATACCCGGTCTCGTAGGCGGCGCAGGCGAGGCGTACGGTGGGACTTGTCCCGGTCCGGCCCCCCCGACCGGCGGTGGACGGGTGAGAGCAGGGGGAGGGTCCGATGCGGGCGGATGGTGGAATCTGATGCGGAAGCTGCGTGCGGGCGGCAACGCCGAGGTGTTCCGGATCACCGGAGCGCGGACCGGGCTTCAGGAGGACGTACGCGGTCGCCAACGGCGCTATGTCATCTCGATGTCGATCCGCACCCTGTCGGTGATCCTGGCGGCCGCGCTGTGGAACGTCGAACGGCACGTCGCCGTCGTGGCGTTGGTGCTCGGCCTGATCCTGCCGTACATCGCCGTGGTGATCGCCAACGCGGGGCGTGAGAACGCGCCGTCGCTCCCGTCGACCTTCGTGGCCATGCCGACGCGCCCCATGATCGATCCGTCGCGGACGAATGACGGTTTCACGGAACCGTCTCCGGAAGATGTGGCGGGCACCGCGGGGCCCGGCGGACAAAGCGAACCGCGCGACCGGGCGTGACGTCCCGGAGCGTTGCACTCCGGAAGACCGGGGTGCGCCAACCTCAGTAAAACCTCAGATCGATACTGTTGTTCAGGTGCCGGGCGGCGGGTTACCCGTGACATACTTCGTAGGCGCTCCGCATCCCCCGTCGGAGCGACGGACCGACGCCGGGCAGCTCCCCCCGTGGCTGCTCGGCGTCGCCTTTTTGTGCGCAAATCTGTGAGACGAAAATCGTGAGTGACGAGACCCCCGAGACCCCTGTCTGCTCCGCCAAGGGCTGCCGCGCCGACGCCGTCTGGGTCCTGGCGTGGAACAACCCGAAGATCCACACACCGGAGCGGCGCAAGACGTGGCTGGCGTGCGAGGAGCATCGCGAGCATCTGTCGCAGTTCCTCGGGGTGCGAGGGTTCCTCAAGGACGTCGTGCTGATGGAGGAGTGGGAGGCGCGGGGGGCCTGAGCGCGCTCCCGGCGCCGCACCTCACCGGGCCGAGCGCTATCCCCCGATGGCGGACATCGGCCGGTCCGGCTGCACGAACGACGGGTCGTCGAGGCCCGCGCCCGCCTTCTTGCCCCACATCGCCAGCCGCCAGATCCGGGCGATCTCCTCGTCCGGCGCCCCGGAGCGCAGGGCCGCGCGCAGGTCGGTCTCCTCGCGGGCGAAGAGGCAGGTGCGGACCTGGCCGTCGGCGGTGAGGCGGGTGCGGTCGCAGGCCGAGCAGAAGGGGCGGGTGACGGAGGCGATCACGCCGACGACATGCGGGCCGCCGTCCACGATCCACCGCTCCGCCGGGGCCGAGCCGCGCTTCTCCGCGCCCTCCTCGGTCAGCTCGAAGCGGGTGCGCAGGGAGGTGAGGATGTCCCCGGCGGTGATCATGCCGTCGCGCTTCCAGCCGTGCTGGGCGTCCAGGGGCATCTGCTCGATGAAGCGCAGCTCGTAGTCGTGCTCGACGGCCCAGGCCAGGAGGTCGGGGGCCTCGTCGTCGTTCAGGCCCGGCATCAGCACGGAGTTGACCTTCACCGGGGTGAGGCCGGCCTCGCGGGCGGCGGACAGGCCCTCCAGGACGTCCTTGTGGCGGTCGCGGCGGGTGAGGGTCTTGAAGACGTCGGGGCGCAGGGTGTCGAGGGAGACGTTGACCCGGTCCAGGCCGGCGGCCTTGAGGGCGGCGGCGGTGCGCTTGAGGCCGATGCCGTTCGTCGTCAGGGACATCCGGGGGCGGGCGTCGAGGGCGGCGACCCGCTCGACGATGCCGACCAGCCCGGGCCGCAGCAGGGGCTCACCGCCGGTGAAGCGGACCTCCTCGATGCCGAGGGAGGTGACGGCGATGTCGATGAGCCGCACGATCTCGTCGTCGGTGAGCAGATCGGGCTTGGCGAGCCACTGCAGGCCCTCCTCGGGCATGCAGTACGTGCACCGCAGATTGCAGCGGTCGGTCAGCGAGACCCTCAGGTCGGTGGCCACCCGGCCGTAGGTGTCGATGAGCACGTGGGCCCCCTCCTGGTCGTGACCAGTTCTCGACGTACGTCACCTGCGAGCCTACGTGACCGCACGGACAGTCACACGGGTTCGATCCCACGACGTGGGACGGGGCCGGTGGTAGGGATGCACGACGGGGGGCCGGATCGGGGCCTCTGTCGGTCGTGGGGCGGTCCGGCGAGGGCGTGGGCGAGCCGATCCCGTCCCCGGCACACCGAACGGCCACGTCGCGCATCACGCGACGTGGCCGCCGGGGATAACGGGGTCAGTGCGCGCCCGTGCCCGTCAGGGAGCGGACCTCCAGTTCCGCGTACTTGCCGGCGTCCGGTTCCTCCTTGGAGAGGACCGTGCCGAGCCAGCCCATGAGGAAGCCGAACGGGATGGAGATGATGCCCGGGTTCTTCAGCGGGAACCAGGCGAAGTCGACGTCCGGGAACATCGCCTTGGGATCGCCGGAGACGACCGGTGAGAACAGCACCAGGCCGACGGCGACGATCAGGCCGCCGTAGATCGACCACAGGGCGCCCTGGGTGGTGAACCTCTTCCAGAACAGGCTGTAGAGGATCGTCGGCAGGTTGGCGGAGGCCGCGACCGCGAAGGCCAGGGCGACCAGGCCGGCCACGTTGAGGTCGCGGGCGAGGGCGCCGAGCAGGATGGAGACGGCGCCGATGCCGATGGTGGCCAGGCGGGCGGCCCGGACCTCCTCCTTCTCCGTGGCGGTGCCCTTCTTGATGACGTTCGCGTAGATGTCGTGGGCGAACGACGAGGAGGACGCCAGGGTGAGGCCGGCGACGACGGCGAGGATCGTCGCGAAGGCGACCGCCGAGATGGTGGCGAGCAGGATGGCGCCCCAGGTCGAGTCGACGCCGCCCAGATGCAGCGCGAGCAGCGGGGCCGCCGTGTTGCCGGACGGGTTGGAGGCGAGGATCTCGTCCTGGGAGATCAGCGCGGCGGCGCCGAAGCCGAGGGCGATGGTCATCAGGTAGAAGACGCCGATGATGCCGATGGCCCAGTTCACGGACTTACGGGCGGCCTTGGCGTTGGGCACCGTGTAGAAGCGGATCAGGATGTGCGGCAGACCGGCGGTGCCGAGGACCAGGGCGATGCCCAGGGAGATGAAGTCCAGCTTGGAGGTGCCTGTTGCGCCGTACTGCAGGCCGGGCTCCAGGAAGGCGGCGCCCTTGCCGCTGTTGTCGGCGGCCTTGCCGAGCAGGTCGGAGATGTTGAAGTTGAACTTCAGCAGCACCAGGAAGGTGATCAGGATGGTGCCGCCGATGAGCAGGACGGCCTTGATCATCTGGACCCAGGTCGTGCCCTTCATGCCGCCGATGGAGACGTAGACGATCATCAGCACGCCGACGAGGCCGACGATGAGGATCTTGCCCGCGTCGGAGGTGATGCCGAGCAGCAGGGAGACCAGCACGCCGGCGCCGGCCATCTGCGCCAGCAGGTAGAAGATCGACACGACGATCGTGGAGGTGCCGGCGGCGGTGCGGACGGGCCGCTGGCGCATCCGGTACGCGAGCACGTCACCCATCGTGTAGCGGCCGGAGTTCCTGAGCGGCTCGGCCACCAGGAGCAGCGCGACCAGCCAGGCGACCAGGAAGCCGATGGAGTACAGGAAGCCGTCGTAGCCGAAGATCGCGATGGCGCCGGCGATGCCGAGGAAGGACGCGGCGGACATGTAGTCGCCGGAGACGGCGAGGCCGTTCTGGAAGGCGCTGAACGACCGGCCGCCGGCGTAGAAGTCGGCGGCGTCCTTGGTCTGGCGGCCGGCCCAGACGGTGATGAAGAGGGTCGCGACCACGAAGAGCGCGAACAGGGTGATGATCAGCGGCCGGTGCTCGCTGGCCTCGTTGGCCGCGAGGGTCATCGCGGGGCTCATGCGCCGCCCTCCATACGTGTCTTGATGGCCTCGGCCTTGGGGTCGAGCTTGGCGTTCGCGTGCCGCGCGTACCACCAGGCGATGAGGAACGTGGTGACGAACTGGGCGATTCCGAAGACGAATGCGACGTTGACGTTGCCGACCAGCTTGGTGCCCATGAAGCCGCCGGCGTAGTTGGAGAGCAGGACGTACAGCAGGTACCAGACGATGAAGGCGACGGTCAGCGGAAAGGCGAAGGAGCGGTAGGAGCGGCGCAGTTCGGCGAACTCCGCGCTCGCCTGCACCTCGCTGAACTCCTCGGTCGTGGGGAGCCGGTGTGTCTCTTTCGAGGGGGGCGGTGCGTCGGTGGCCACGGAGTCTCCTCGCGTTGCGGGCGCCGGTTCGGCGGTGGACGGGGACGGTTCGGGGGTCGGGGGCGGCTCGGGGGTCGGGGGCGGGGTGGGTACGGACATGACGGCTCTGTCTTTCGCAGTGACATGGATCACGTGACCGGCTGGCGATGGTAGGGCCATGGCGAGTGATCCAAAAGGGGGCACGACCGGGCTCGTGCCTCCTGCCCAAGGTCACGGCGCCGCGTGAGGACCGGTTCAACTCCCGCTGCTTCTTTCCGAAGATGCCCCGTCCCGATTGCTGGCCAGGGAGTTCGGGGATAGCTTCGGGCTGCACCACTCGTCATGTACCTGCCCGGGCGTCATCCACGTCCCGGGCCGTTCCGTTCCGGATGATGTGGAGATCCCATGACTCCTCTGCGGTCCAGACGCCGTCTCGGCCTCGCGGTCCCGCTGGTCCTCTCGCTGACCGCCACGCTCGGCTTCCTGCCGACGGCGTCGTCCGCGGCCCCGCTCGCGGAGCCCTCCGCGCGGGCCGCGGACGCGTCCTCCCTGGCGTACGTCGTCAACACCAGGACGGACAACCGCACGATCGAGTCCGTGAAGAAGGCGATCCAGGCGGCCGGCGGCACCGTGGTCATCGCGTACGAGCGGATCGGCGTCATCGTCGTCCACTCGGCGAACCCCGAATTCGCCCGCACGATACGGGCGGTGCGCGGTGTGCAGTCCGCGGGAGCGACCCGTACGGCGCCGCTGACCGCCGCCGGCACGACGGACGAGGGGCCCGTCGAGCCCCTGACGAAGCAGCAGGCCGCGAAGATCGCCGGCGCCGCCAAGACGACCACGGGCAGCACCGAGGGCACCCCGGAGCCGCTGGAGGCGGACCAGTGGGACCTGCGGGCGATCGGCGCCGACAAGGCCGCGCTGATCAACCCGGGCAGCCGCAAGGTGACCGTCGCCGTGATCGACACCGGCGTCGACGACACCCACCCGGACCTCGCCCCGAACTTCTCCGCCTCCCAGTCGGCCAACTGCGTCGGCGGCAAGGCGGACACCAGCGCGGGAGCCTGGCGGCCGTACACGAGCGGGGACTACCACGGCACCCATGTGGCCGGTGAGATCGCCGCGGCCCGCAACGGTGTCGGCGTCGCCGGCGTCGCGCCCGGCGTCAAGGTGGCGGGCATCAAGGTGAGCGATCCGGCCAGCGGGCTGTTCTACCCGGAGAACGTCGTCTGCGCCTTCGTGTTCGCCGCCGACCACGGCGTGGAGATCACGAACAACAGCTACTACGTCGACCCGTGGATGTACAACTGCACGACCGACCCGGACCAGAAGGCCATCGTGGACGCGGTCGACCGCGCCCAGCTGTACGCCCAGCGCAAGGGCACCCTGCACGTCGCCTCGGCGGGCAACAGCAACCACGACCTGGCCTCGGACGCCATCGAGGACACCTCCAGCCCCAACGACACGACCCCGGGGCCGCGCACCGTCGACCCGTCGGTGTGCCTCGACATCCCGACGCAGCTGCCGGGTGTCGTGACGGTCAGCGCGACCGGCGTGCAGAACCTCAAGTCGTACTACTCGTCCTACGGTCACCGCGTCGTGGACGTGGCCGCGCCCGGCGGTGACGGCCGCTACCAGGTGCCGGACACCCCGTCCAAGAACGGGCGCATCCTGTCCACGCTTCCGGACGGCGGCTACGGCTTCCTCCAGGGCACGTCGATGGCCTCCCCGCACACCGCGGGCGTCGCCGCGCTGCTGAAGTCCCGCTATCCGAAGGCGACTCCGGCCCTGCTGAGGGCCCTGCTGAAGGCCCAGGCGGACAACCCGGGCTGCCCGGCGTCGTACGACCAGAACGGCGACGGCACACAGGACGCGCGGTGCGAGGGCGGCAAGCGGCTCAACGGCTTCTACGGAGCCGGCATCGTCGACGCCCTGGACGCCGTCGACTGAGCCTTGTGGCGCATAGTGCGGTCATGACTGCACTGGAATCCGCCTGGTCGGCGGTGGGCGGCGACGCCGCCCTGCTCGAAGGGGTGTCGGCCGTGGTGCGGGAGGGCGCGCTCGCCGCGCGCCTTCCCGTACGGGAAGCGGCGCGCGCCTGTGTGGGTGCGTGCGCCCTGGCCGCCGCGGAGGCGGGCGCCCGGCGGGCCGGTCTCGCCGGGGTGCCCGCGGTACGGCTGGACGACGGGGCGATCGCCACGGCGTTCGTCAGCGAACGGCATCTGCTGGTCGACGGGCGGGCGCCGGTCTGGTTCGCGCCGCTGTCCCGGTTCTGGCCGGCCGCCGACGGCTGGGTGCGCACCCACGCGAACTATCCGCACCACCGGGCCGCTCTGCGGGCCGCGCTGGGCGTGTCCCGGGAGGACCCGGACGCCGTCGCCGCGGCCGTCGCCGAGCGGCCCGCGCGCGAGGTGGAGGACGCCGTGTACGCCGCCGGCGGTCTCGCGGTGGCGCTGCGCACCCCCGCGGAGTGGGCGGCGCACGAGCAGGCGGCGGAGGTGGCCCGGCGCCCGCTGGTCGGACGGGAGCGGACGGCCCCGGCACGCGCGCGTGCGCTCCCGCCGCTCGACGGCACCCCCCTGCTGCCGGCCACCGGGGTGCGGGTCCTGGACCTGACGCGGGTCATCGCGGGGCCGGTCGCCACCCGCACGCTCGCGCTGCTCGGCGCCGACGTCCTGCGCGTGGACGCGCCGCGGCTTCCCGAACTGGCCGACCAGCACACCGACACGGGCTTCGGCAAGCGCTCGGCGCTGCTGGACGCGGCGGTGGACCGGCGCGGCCTCGAGGAGTTGCTGGAGGCGGCGGACGTGGTGGTCACCGGGTACCGGCCGGGCGCCCTGGACCGGTTCGGGCTGTCGGCGCGAGCGCTGGCCGAGCGGTGGCCCGGACTGGTGGTGGCGGAGCTGTCGGCCTGGGGCGCCTACGGCCCCTGGGGCGGGCGGCGCGGGTTCGACAGCCTCGTGCAGGCCGCGACCGGGATCGCGGTGACCGAGGGGTCGGCCGGGCGGCCGGGCGCCCTGCCGGCGCAGGCCCTGGACCACGGCACGGGCTATCTGCTGGCGGCGGCCGTGCTGCGGGCGCTGACCGACCGGGGCGAGGACGGGCACGGCTCCCTCCTGAGCCTGTCCCTGGCGCGTACGGCACACTGGCTGACCCGTGAGGTCGGTCCGGGCCCGGCCGGGGACGCGGTGTACGAGGCCCCGGACGACTGGCTCGCCGAGCGGGACAGCGCGCTGGGCCGGCTGCGGTACGCCCTGCCGCCGGTCTCCTTCGAGGGCGGTCCGCGCGACTGGGCGCGGCCTCCGGGGGCGTGGGGCGCCGATCCGGCGAGCTGGCTGCGACGGGCCTGGGACGGACCGGCGGAATGCTCTTCCGCCAGTTCTTTTCCGGCACTTGTGCGCCTCTGCGATGCTTTGTGAAGATCCTGAGGTGACGTTGACGAAGTCCTCGACCGGTACACCCGAGGGCAGCGAGGCCGGGTCCCGCCCCGGCGTGGGCCGGGCCGTCGCCGTACTGGCCCTGGTCGCCGCCGCCGCGTGCGTCCCGCTGCTCGGGCCGTCCGCCGCGCTGCACGGCACCGGGGAGGCCGCCGCACCCGGCACGGCCGGGATCGGGCTGCTGCGCGCGGTGCTGTTCGCGGCGCTGTGCGTCCCGCTGGGCGAGGTGTTCGTAGGGCGGCTGGCGCGGTCGGTGCCGGGGGCTTTGCCGGCGCTGCCGCGCAGTTGGGCGCCGTACGCCGCCGCCGTGGGTTTCGTCGCCGCCCTCGCGCTGGCCTCCGTCGTCTCCACGGGCAATCTGGTGCCGCGGGGCCCCACCGACCTCGACGTGGGCGGGCTCTACGCCACGCGCGACGGCAAGCTCGCGCTGCTGGAGGTCAACGCGTTCGTGGTGGCCGGGCTGTGCGCGCTGTCGCGCCGGCCCGGCACCCAGGTGTGGCCGCTGGCCGCGCTGGTCTTCGCCGAGGCGCTGCGCGCCCACCCCACCACCGAGGACGACCCGTTGCTCGGCTCCGCGCTGACGCTGGTCCATCTGACCTGCGCGTCGCTGTGGGCGGGCGGACTGCTGTACGTCCTGCGGACACTGCGCGGCCGGGGTGCCGGGGAGGCGGGCGCGGCCCTGCTCGGGCTGTACGCGCGCGTGGCGGCGGCGCTGCTCGTCGCCCTGACGGCCACCGGGGTGTGCAGTTCGCTGCGCCGGATGCCGCCGGAGACGATCCTGACGCAGCTGACCGGGACGGCCTACGGGCGGGCCCTGCTGGCGAAGGTGCTCCTCATGGTCGTCGTCGCCGGGCTGGCGCTGTGGGCCCGCATCCGGCTGCGCCGGGCCGCCGATCCGCTGACGGCGTGCACGCCCGCGCGTGCCGAGGTCGTGGCGCTGGCCGGGGTGGTCGCGCTGTCGGGGCTGCTGACGGCGCTTCCGGTCCCGATCCGCTGGTGAGGCGTCAGGGCGTGATCATGACCTTGAGGGCGGTGCGCTCGTCCATCGCCCGGTAGCCGTCCGGGACGTCCTCCAGGCCGACGGTCCGGTCGAAGACGGGGGACGGGTCGATCGTGCCGTCCAGCACGTCGGGGAGCAGCTCCGGGATGTAGGTGCGCACCGGTGCGACACCGCCGCGCAGCGCGATGTTCCCGTCGAACAGGACGCCGAGGTCGAGGCCGGTGCCGCTGCCGTGCGGCACCCCGACGAATCCGATGGCTCCGCCGTCCCGGGTGACGCCGACCGCCGTCCGCATGGACTGCTCGGTGCCGACGGCCTCGACGACGCAGTGCGCGCCCTGGCCGCGGGTGAGTTCGCGGACGGCCTCGATCGCCGCCTCGCCGCGCTCGGCGACGATGTCGGTGGCGCCGAAGCGGCGGGCGATGTCGGTGCGGTCCGGGTGCCGGCCGAGGGCGATGATCCGTTCGGCGCCGAGCCGCCGGGCGGCGAGGACGGCGCAGAGTCCGACGGCGCCGTCGCCGACGACGGCGACCGTGGCGCCCGGCCGGGCGCCCGCGCCGAGGGCGGCGTGGTGACCGGTGCCGAGGACGTCGGAGAGGGTCAGCAGCGCGGAGAGCAGATGGTCGTCGGAGGCCGCGTCCCCGGGCAGCCGGACGAGGGTGGCGTCGGCGAACGGCACCCGGACGGCCTCGCCCTGGCCTCCGTCGGAGCCGACGGAGCCCCAGAAGCCACCGTGCTCGCAGGAGGTGGTCAGGCCCTCGCGGCAGTAGTCGCAGACGCCGTCGGACCACATGAAGGGGGCGACGACGAGGTCGCCGCGCCGCAGCCCGCTCACCTCGGAGCCGGTCTCCTCGACGACGCCGAGGAACTCGTGGCCGATGCGCTGCCCCGGCCGGCGGGGCGACTCGCCCCGGTAGGCCCACAGGTCGCTGCCGCAGATGCAGGCGCGCAGCACCCGGACCACGGCGTCCGTGGGCTGCCGCACGGCGGCGTCGGGCACGTCCTGGACCCGTATGTCGAAGGGGGCGTGGATCGTGGTGGCTCGCATGACGAGGGTCCTTCTCGCGGGGGCGTCCGTGCGCCCGGGGGTGGGCGGGCGCCCGGGGATGTCGTGCGCCCGGGGGTGGGCGGGCGCGCTTCTCACCGTACGTCCCGGCCGGTGGTCGGCGCGCTTCGGGGAGGGCGTGCACCCCGAACACGCCGTGCCCGCCTCGGCTACACCCCCGCCACCTCCAGCGCGCTACCCGCCGCATAGGTGACGCCCATCGCCAGGGCACCGCCCGTCATGTTGCGCAGGACGGCCCGGGCGGGGGCGGCGGCGCCCAGGCGGGCGCTGCTCCAGCCGGTCAGGGCGAGGGCGGTCAGGACGGAGGCGACGGTGACGGCCAGTCGGGTGTCGGCCGGGGGCAGCACCATCGCCAGCAGCGGCAGCAGCGCGCCGGCCGTGAACGCCAGGAAGCTCGCCCACGCCGCGTGCCAGGGGTTGGTCAGCGCGTCCGGGTCGATGCCGAGCGCCACGCGCGCGTGTGCCCGGAGGGCGTCCCGGTCGGTCAGCTGGACCGCCGCCTCGCGGGCCACCTGGCGCGACAGCCCCCGGCGCCGCAGGAGGCCCGCCAACGCCTCGAGTTCGGCCTGCGGACGCTCTTTCAGCTCGCGCCGCTCCTCGGCCAGCGCGGCCCGCTCCGCGTCGCGCTGGGTGGAGACCGACACGTACTCCCCCGCCGCCATCGACATCGATCCCGCGAGCAGTCCGGCCAGGCCCGCCGTGAGCAGGGCGGAGCGGGTGTCGGTCGCACCGGCCACGCCGACGACGAGCCCGGCCGTCGACACGATGCCGTCGTTGGCGCCGAGGACGGCCGCGCGCAGCCAGTTCAACCGCTCCCCCAGACCACCCCGGTGGACCTGGTCGCGCTTCGGTTCGGTCATAGGGGGAGGATCGCACCGCCTTGGACATCAGGGACGTATCGACGCTCCAGGGCCGATCGACGGGTCGCCGGGCCGGGCCAACGCCCCGCGCCCGCCGTCCGGTTGGCGCCCGTCTGTTCGCCCGGCCCGAACAGACGGGCGGGGCAGGGCACCTGAGGGCCGGGGCTGTCAGTCCCGGCCCGTATCCTCAGTGACCATGCTCGAAGACCCGACGACCACAGCGTCCTCCCCGACTGCGTGGCCGGCCGCGTATCCGCAGGGATACGCGGTCGTTGACGTGGAGACCACCGGCCTCGCCCGGGACGACCGGATCATCTCCGCCGCCGTCTACCGGCTGGACGCGCTCGGCGAGGTCGAGGACCACTGGTACACGCTGGTCAATCCGGAGCGGGACCCGGGGCCCGTCTGGATCCACGGTCTGACGAGCGAGGCCCTGGAGGGCGCCCCTCTCTTCGCGGACATAGCCGAGGAGTTCGCGGCCCGGCTCGACGGCCGGGTGCTCGTCGCGCACAACGCCGTCTTCGACTGGCAGATGATCGCGCGGGAGTACGCGCGCGCCGAGCGGCAGGCGCCGGTGCGGCAGCGGCTGTGCACCATCGCGCTGTCCAAGGAGCTGGGCCTGCCCCTGCCCAACCACAAGCTGGCGACGCTCGCGGCGCACTTCGGCGTCGTACAGCGGCGGGCGCACCACGCGCTGGACGACGCGCGGGTGCTGGCGGAGGCGTTCCGGCCGAGCCTGCGGGCCGCGGCGGCGGGCAGCGTACGGCTGCCGCTGCAGGAGTGCCTGCCGCTGACGGAGTGGCGGGACACGGCGGTGCCCCGGATCGGCCGGCAGCCGGGCGGGGCCGGCGGCTACCGCCCGACGAGCTGGCGCCCGACCCGCAGGCGGCCCGCCTGCCCCTACCCGAACCCGGGGCGCTACGCGGAGGGCGGGCGGCTGAAGCAGGGGATGCGGGTCGCCTTCTCCGGGGACACGTCGACCGAGCGCGATCTGCTGGAGGACCGGGCGGTCGA
The DNA here is from genome assembly GCF_040645135.1 of Streptomyces sp. NPDC046859. Taxonomy (NCBI): domain Bacteria; kingdom Bacillati; phylum Actinomycetota; class Actinomycetes; order Kitasatosporales; family Streptomycetaceae; genus Streptomyces; species Streptomyces sp. NPDC046859. The sequence goes on along the minus strand of NZ_JBEYXR010000005.1, from coordinate 376,732 downwards.
GGCCGGGCTCCATGTGTCGACGAGCCTGTCCCGGCTGACCAGCCTGCTCGTCACGAACGACCCGGACTCGGGCACCTCGAAGGTGCTCAAGGCCCGGCAGTACGGGACGCCGGTGGTGGACGAGGCGGCGTTCGGTCAGCTCCTGGAGGACGTGGAACCGGCCACGGAGGGGTGACCGTACGGACGGGTGATTGACGCGCGACTCGCCCGGAGCCCTCTCGCCCCGGCCGCGGCGGGGGCCCACCCTGTGGCGCATGGCGACATGTGAAGTGTGCGGAAACGACTACGGCATGACCTTCGAGGTGCACGCGCAGGGCGCGGTGCACGTCTTCGACTGCTTCTCCTGTGCGATCCACCGCATGGCACCCATCTGCGAGCACTGTCGTGTCCAGATCATCGGCCAGGGCGTCGAGGTCGACGGGCAGTGGTACTGCGGCGCCCACTGCGCCCGCGCGGAGGGAAAGGCGGGCATCGTCGACAAGGTGTGACCGGGCACCCGCGTGAGAGCACCCCTCGACCGAGTTGTACGGTCGTGGGGTGTACCGCTTCCTGTTGTCCCGGCAGTGGGTGATCCTCACGCTGATCGCCCTGCTCCTCATCCCCACGATGATCAGGCTGGGCTTCTGGCAGATGCACCGCTACGAGGAGCGCAGCGCCCGCAACGATCTGGTCGCCGCCGCCCTCGACGCGAAGCCGGTGCCGGTGGAGCGGCTGACGTCACCGGGGCACTCCGTCACCGCCGGGCAGCGCTACCGCGCCGTGACCGCCGTGGGCCGCTTCGACGCCGACCACGAGGTGGTCGTCCGGCGGCGCGTCAACTCCGACGACAAGGTCGGCTTCCACGTCCTGACCCCGTTCGTGCTGGCCGACGGCAGGGTGCTGCTGGTCAACCGCGGCTGGATCCCGGCCGACGGCCCCAGCCAGACGGCCTTCCCGAAGATCCCCGCGCCGCCCAGCGGCCGGACCACCGTCACGGGCCGGCTGATGCCGGACGAGACGACCGCGGCCAGCGGCATCAAGGACCTCGAGGGCCTGCCCGACCGCCAGGTCATGCTGATCGACAGCGAGCGGGAGGCGCAGCGCCTGGACGCCCGGGTGCTCGGCGGCTACATCGTGCAGACGGCGCCCGCGCCCGGGGGCGACCGCCCGGAGCCGATCGGCCCTCCCGGTGACGAGAACGCCGCGCTGAACTACGCGTACGCCCTGCAGTGGTGGCTGTTCGCCGCGGGCGTCCCGCTGGGCTGGTTCATCCTGGCCCGCCGCGAGGCCCGGGACCGGGCGGCGGGTGCGTCGGAGCCGGCCGAGGCCGAGCCGGTCGCCGCGACACCGGCGGTCTGACGGCGGCTGTGGCGCCGGTCACACCGGGGGCTTCCGTCTGATTGGCGATGTGACCCCCGGGGAATCCGCACTTGCGTGCACCCCCGCATCGAGGACTACGCCCTGATCGGCGACGAGCAGACGGCAGCCCTGGTCGGCAGGGACGGTTCGGTCGACTGGCTGTGTCTGCCCCGCTTCGACTCGGCCGCCTGCTTCGCCAAACTGCTCGGCGACGAGGACAACGGCCACTGGCGGATCGCCCCGAAGGGAGTCGACGGGCCCTGCACCCGACGGGCCTACCGCCAGGACACCCTGGTGCTGGACACCGAGTGGGAGACCGCCGAGGGCGCGATCCGGGTCACCGATCTGATGCCCCAGCGCGACGAGGCCCCCGACCTCGTCCGCATCGTCGAGTGCCTGCGCGGCCGGGTCACCGTGCACAGCACCCTGCGGCTGCGTTTCGACTACGGCGCCGTGACGCCCTGGGTGCGCGAGTCGCACGGGCACCGCGTGGCCGTGGCCGGCCCGGACTCGACGTGGCTGCGCAGCGAACCCCAGGTGCACACCTGGGGCGAGAACTTCGGCACCCACGCGGAGTTCACCGTCGAGGAGGGGGAGAAGGTCGCGTTCGTCCTGACCTGGCACCCCTCGCACCGGCCGCGGCCCGCGCTCATCGACCCGTACGAGGCGCTGGAGGCCAGTGTCCGGGACTGGCGCGCCTGGGTGCGACAGTGCCACTACGACGGCCCCTACCGGGAGGCCGTGGTCCGCTCCCTGATCACGCTGAAGGCCCTCACGTACCGGCCCACCGGCGGGATCGTCGCCGCCGCCACCACCTCGCTGCCCGAGGAGACGGGCGGGGTGCGCAACTGGGACTACCGCTACTGCTGGCTGCGCGACTCCACCCTCACCCTGAACGTGGGCCTGTCGGCGGGCTACCGGGAGGAGGCCGAGGCGTGGCGGGACTGGCTGCTGCGCGCCGTCGCCGGCGACCCGGCCGACCTGCAGATCATGTACGGCCTGGCCGGTGAGCGGCGGCTGCCCGAGTTCGAGGTGCCCTGGCTGTCCGGCTTCCGCGGCTCCGCGCCCGTACGCATCGGCAACGAGGCGGTCAACCAGCTCCAGCTCGACGTGTACGGCGAGGTCATGGACACACTCTCGCTGGCCCGTGAGGCGGGGCTGCCCACCGAGCCGCACATGTGGGCGATCCAGGTGGCCCTCGTGGAGTGGCTGCGCGCGCACTGGCGGCAGCCCGACGAGGGGCTGTGGGAGGTGCGGGGCGGCCGCCGGCACTTCGTGCACTCCAAGGTGATGGTGTGGGTGGCCGCGGACCGGGCGGTGCGCACCCTGGAGCACAACCCGCAGCTCCACGGCGATCTGGAGGGCTGGCGCGCCTTCCGCGACGAGGTGCACCGGGAGGTGTGCGAGCGGGGCTACGACGCCGAACGCAACACCTTCACCCAGTCCTACGGCTCCAGGGAGCTGGACGCCGCCGTGCTGCTCATCCCGCGCGTCGGCTTCCTGCCGCCGGACGACCCGCGGGTCGTCGGCACGATCGACGCGATCCGCGCCGAACTCAGCCATGACGGGCTGCTGCGCCGCTACAGCACCGAGGGGCGGTCCGTCGACGGCCTGCCCGGCGGCGAGGGAGCGTTCCTCGCCTGCTCGTTCTGGCTGGCGGAGGCGCTGCACATGGCGGGCCGCGCCAAGGAGGCGCGCGAGCTGTTCGACCGGCTGGTGGGCCTCGCCAACGACGTGGGCCTGCTGGCCGAGGAGTACGACCCGGTCGCCGGGCACCAGCTGGGCAACTTCCCGCAGGCCTTCAGCCACATCGGCCTGGTGAACACCGCCCTCGCGCTGTCCGGGGACGGCGGGGCAGGATAGGGACCATGGATCTTGGACTGAAGGACCGGGTGTACGTCGTCACGGGTGCCACGCGCGGCCTGGGCAACGCGGCGGCACGGGAGCTGGTGGCCGACGGGGCGAAGGTCGTCCTGACCGGCCGGGACGAGGAGCGGGTCGCCGCGGCCGCCGCCGAGCTGGGGCCGGACGCCGTCGGGGTGGCCGTCGACAACGCCGACGCCGAGGCCCCGGGACGGCTCGTCGCCGCCGCGCGCGAGGCGTTCGGCCGCTTCGACGGCGTCCTCGTGAGCGTCGGCGGCCCGCCGGCCGGGTTCGTTGCGGACATCACGGACGAGCAGTGGCGGGCCGCGTTCGAATCGGTGTTCCTGGGCGCGGTCCGGCTGGCGCGCGTGGCGGCGGCCGAGCTCGACGAGGGCGGGGTGATCGGGTTCGTGCTGTCGGGCTCGGTGCACGAGCCGATCCCGGGGCTGACCATCTCCAACGGGCTGCGGCCGGGCCTGGCCGGCTTCGCCAAGTCCCTCGCGGACGAGCTGGGGCCGCGCGGCATCCGGGTGGTGGGGCTGCTGCCGGCTCGGATCGACACCGACCGGGTGCGGGAGCTGGACGCGCTGTCCGCCGACCCGGAGGCCACCCGCGCGGCGAACGAGTCGCGCATCCCGCTGCGCCGCTACGGCCGCCCGGAGGAGTTCGGGCGGGCGGCGGCGTTCCTGCTGTCCCCGGCCGCGTCCTATCTGACGGGCGTCATGCTGCCGGTGGACGGCGGGATGCGGCACGGGTTCTGAGCGGGCGAGCGGACGGGGTCGTCAACTGACCCGTTCCGCACCGTGCCTGACGCCCTTGAGGCGGACCTCCGCGGGCAAGGACGCCAGCCCCGCCGAGGTGCGGGCGTGCGCCAGGGCCCCGTCGGTGAACTCATCGAGCGCCGCCCCGGGGTCCACGTGCGGCTCCAGCAGCAGCCGTACCCGGGTCTCGGGCGCGGTGCGTCTGCCCCCCAGCTGGACGCGGGCGCGCTGCACGCCCTCCTGGACGGCGGTCTCGTCCGCGAGGGCGTCCGCCAGGGCGCGGCCCCGCAGCAGCGCGCCCGCGCCGTCACCGGTGTCGACGAGGACCTCGGTGAGGGTGCGCCTGCGCAGGTTCGCGGTCAGCCACCACAGGGCGAGCAGGACCAGCACCGCGAGGACGGCGATGACGGTCGGCCACCACCAGCCGTCGTCCCGCAGGCGGGTCCGCTCGGCGTCGCTGAGCAGTACGTCGTGCCGGTCGTCGTGGATCCACCAGGAGGGCGCGGGCGCCCCCAGCCCCACGGCGAACACGGAGCCGCCGACCACGAGCAGCACCAGTCCGACGAGCCCGACGAGCAGCCGGTTCACGGCCCTGAGCACGGCCCTCACCCCTTCCGTCCGGGTCGCCGGACCCGCACGGACAGGGCGGGCCGCCGGGACAGCCCGAGCCCCCGCACGGTCTCGGCGAGCGTGGCGTCCAGCTCGGCGCGTACGTCGTCCAGGTCGCCGAAGTGCGAGACGGCCCGCACGTCGGCCTTCGCACGGCGCACGCGGACCCGCACCGACTGGACGCCGGGGACCTTCATCGCCCGGTCGCGCAGGACCAGTGCGGCGAGGTCGCGGTGCAGCCCGGCGCGGACGTCGGGGTGGGTGCGCCGCATCGGCAGGACCCGGCGCAGGCCCGGGGTGAGCGCGAGGACGAGCAGCCACAGACCGAGGACGGCGACCAGCCCGGCGCCGACGAGCACCCAGGTGTCGTCGAGGGGGCGGTGGGCCAGTTGGTCGGCGAGTTCGCGGCGCCACCGCATGGCGGGCCGTCCGGCCCGCACGGAGACGACGTCGTACAGCAGGAAGCCGGCGCCGACGATCAGCACCAGCGCGGTGAGCGCGGCGGGGACCCGGCGGGCCGACCAGAAGCGGCCCGCGCGGCCGACCGGAGGCGGAGGCTGGTGGTCGGCCGCCGACGACGACTGGCCGTAGTCACCGGAGCCGGTCGTCTTCTCCAGGACCGGCAGCCGCTCGGTGGCGCCCTCCGGTCCCCCGGACTCGCTCATCGCGTCCTCCCCTGTGCCGCGTCCCGTACGGACGCCGGGTGCAGCCGCTCGACGTGCACGGCGACCTCCGTCACCTCCATGCCCACCAACGCGCTTACCCGTTCGGTGACATGGCGACGCACGGCCGCGCAGCGCGCGCCGATGTCGGTGGGGTGGCCGAGCTCGACGTGGACCCGGGCCCGGACGGTGTCGTGCGCGACGAGGACGTTGGCGTAGGGGTGTCCGGCACCCTCGGGCGGTGGCCCGACCGCCTCCCGGGCGCACTGCGAGGCGATCTTCGCGACGACCCGGTCGGCGATCCGGAGGGATCCGCGCTCCGCGGGCTCGATCTGGGCCGGGGGCCTGCGGACCTCCGCCCCGCCGCTCACGGCCGTCACCGGCGTCGTTCGTCGCGGTGGCGGAGGAAGTCGCCGAACTCCCCGTCCCCCTCCAGGAACCGCCCGACGGCGAACCCCACGGCGCCCAGGGCCGCAACCAGCAAAAAGGCGCCGAATCCGCCGAAGTATCCGGCGAAGGCCAGTGCCATGCCGGCGATCATGCCGACCACGGCCATGCTCATCCTGCGCTCCTCAGCTTCTCGGCGCCTTCACGCCCCCGGTCGTACGGCCCTCGGCGGATCACTGGATGCGGCGCTCCGGTTCCTCGTCCTCCTCGTCCGGCAGCTTCACGTCGCTCACCGCGATGTTGACCTCGACGACCTCGAGACCCGTCATCCGCTCCACCGCGTTGATGACGTTCTCGCGCACGTCGCGGGCGACCTCGGCGATGGACACGCCGTACTCGACGACGATCTCCAGGTCGAGCGCGGCCTGCTTCTCGCCGACCTCGGCCTTGACCCCGCGGGTGACCGACTTGGCCGTCCCGCCGCCGGGGACCCGGTCCCGCATCGCGCTGAAGGTCCGCGACAGGCCGCTGCCCATCGCGTGCACGCCCGCCACGTCGCGGGCGGCCATTCCGGCGATCTTCTCCACGACTCCGTCGGCGATGGTGGTCCTGCCCCGGGCGCCGGTGTCCGTCCCACCGCGCCCGGGCCCCTGGATCTTCTGCTCGGTCATCTCGGTCATGGCCGTCGGTCCCTTTCGGTCGTCGTCCCTCGACCACCGTAAGCACGGTTACGGGAAACCGCGCCATGGATACGGCAGGCTGGAGGAATGACGACGGCGGACCGGTGGCAGCGGGCGGTGCGGCAGCAGGTCGGGCTCGGACGGCTGCTGCCGCTGGGCGGGGCGCGCGACGGCGCGTGGATCTTCGAGACGGCGGCCGAGTCGGTGCTGCGGAGAGCGGCGGAGCCGGTGCGCGGTGCCCGGCTGGGCGCGCTGCGGATCGCACCGGCCGATCCGGACGGCAGCGGCGAGCCGGTCGTGCCGCCACCGCCGAGTGCCCTGCCGCCGGGGCCGCTGCGGATCACGGCCGAGTGCGCGGCGGCCGGCGCCGAGCCGCTGCCGGCCACGACGGACCGGCTGCGCGCGGCGCTGTCGGCCGCCTCGGATCAGCTCGGTCTGGCGGTGACCGAGGTGGATCTGCGGGTGACGGCCCTGTTCGACGAGGACGGTGGTGACGAAGGCCCCTCGCCCACCCGGCCGTCCGAGCCGGTGCCCCCGGCGCGGCCCGCGAACCCCGACGAGCAGCGCGTCACGGCCGTCGCCCTGGCGGTCCCGGGGGTCACCGGGCTGACCGGAGCGCTGGGCGGGCCGGGCCGCTCCGTGCACGTCGAGACGCGGCAGGACGGGGCCGCTCTGCCGCACCGGCATGTACGTGTCGAACTCGCGGTCGCCGCGGACCACCGGGCCGTGGAGGTGGCCCGGGAGGTACGCGAGAGGGTGGGCCGGGCCCTCGCGGACCGGCCGACGGTGGCCGTACTGGTCACTGCCGTCGGCTGATCCGCGCGCGGCTCACTCTCCGAGGCCGGCCAGGTCCCGCAGACGGCGCGCCTGCGCGGCCCGTTCGGCGCCGCGCTGCTCGTCGTAGGTGCGGTCGGTGGCACCGCGCAGCAGCGCCTTGGTCTCCACGACGGCGTCCCGCGGCGCGGCGACGACGGCCCCGGCCAGGTCCCGTACGGCGTCGTCGAGCTGGTCCACGGGCACGGCGAGGTTGGCGAGCCCGCCGGCCACGGCCTCCTCGGCCAGCACGGAGCGGCCCGTCACACAGATCTCCAGCGCGCGGCCGTAGCCGACGAGCCCGACGAGCGGATGCGTGCCGGTCAGGTCCGGCACCAGTCCGAGGCTGGTCTCGCGCATGGCGAACTGCACGTCGTCGGCGACGACGCGCACGTCACAGGCGAGCGCGAGCTGGAAGCCCGCCCCGATGGCATGGCCCTGCACGGCGGCGATGGACACCAGGTCGTTGCGCCGCCACCAGGTGAACGCCTCCTGGAACCCCGCGATCGCGGAGTCGAGCTCGCCGTCGCTGCTGCGCGCGAGGTCGATGAAGGAGGGTTCGCCCTCGATCCCCTCGGGCGTGAACATCTTGCGGTCGAGTCCGGCGGAGAAGGACTGGCCCTCTCCGCGCAGCACGACGACGCGCACGCTGCCCGGCAGGACCCGCCCGGCCTCGGCGAGCGCCCGCCACATGGCGGGGCTCTGCGCGTTGCGCTTGGCCGGGTTCGTCAGGGTCACCGTCGCGATCGCGCCGTCGACGGTGAGCCGGACGTGGTCCTTGTCGAGCAGGGGAGCGATGTCCTGGGCGGGCGAAGCCATGGGGTGCCTCCGATGCGTGCGGTCAGCCTGCGGATGCCGAGGAGGCACCCACTAAGTGACTGCACAGTAACCACCCGGTCGATCCGGTATCCCGCCGGGCCCCTCAAGGGCTCAGGGGAGGACCGGCCGGATGGTCACCATCGAAGCCGATGGACCGCCCGGGATCAGGACGATGCGGCCTTCTTGCCTCGCGTCGCCCCGCCACGCCCACGGAGCGTGACGCCCGATTCGCTGAGCATCCGGTGGACGAAGCCATACGAGCGGCCGGTTTCCTCGGCCAGTGCCCGGATGCTCGCACCGGAGTCGTACTTTTTCTTCAGGTCTGCCGCGAGCTTGTCGCGCGCGGCGCCGGTCACCCGGCTGCCCTTCTTCAGAGTCTCGGCCACCCGTGCCTCCTCATGGGAAGTGCGCTCTGGTCTCCTCATGATCACCCCTCCGGGGCTACATGGCCACCCATTCGGCAAGGTCCGTGAGACATGGTTGTGACGACAGGAGCGCGTCCCCACATGCGGAATATGGAATTCCGGAGGCTCGCGTCCGTACAGCCGAACGGGTTCATTTGTGAATTCCCAGGTCAGCGTCCTGGCATACGCGCGCCCCCGCCGATAACCGACGAGGGCGCGAAATCGATGTACTACACACCTCGGTACGAGGAGATCTCACACAGATGGTGGATCACCCGTGGGCCGAATGATCCATAGCCCGTGGATCACGCATTCGGTCACGCGAGGGCGACGAGATCCGCGTAGTCGGCGCCCCACAGGTCCTCGACCCCGTCCGGCAGCAGGATGATCCGCTCCGGCTGGAGCGCCTCCACGGCGCCCTCGTCGTGGGTGACCAGTACGACCGCGCCCTTGTAGGTGCGCAGCGCGCCGAGGATCTCCTCGCGGCTGGCCGGGTCGAGGTTGTTGGTGGGCTCGTCGAGGAGCAGGACGTTCGCCGAGGAGACGACCAGGGTGGCGAGGGCGAGCCGGGTCTTCTCGCCGCCGGAGAGGACACCGGCCGGCTTGTCGACGTCGTCGCCGGAGAACAGGAAGGAGCCGAGCGTCTTGCGCACCTCGACGAGGTCGAGGTCGGGGGCCGCCGAGCGCATGTTCTCCAGGACCGTGCGCTCCGGGTCCAGGGTCTCGTGCTCCTGGGCGTAGTAGCCGAGCTTGAGGCCGTGGCCGGGCACGACCGCGCCGGTGTCCGGCTGCTCCGTCCCGGCGAGCAGGCGCAGCAGGGTCGTCTTGCCCGCGCCGTTGAGGCCCAGGATGACCACGCGGGAGCCCTTGTCGATGGCCAGGTCGACATCGGTGAAGATCTCCAGCGAGCCGTACGACTTCGACAGGCCCTCCGCCATCAGCGGGGTCTTGCCGCAGGGTGCGGGCTCGGGGAAGCGCAGCTTGGCGACCTTGTCCTGCTGGCGTACCGCCTCGAGGCCGGAGAGGAGCTTGTCGGCGCGCTTGGCCATGTTCTGCGCGGCGACCGTCTTGGTGGCCTTGGCGCGCATCTTGTCGGCCTGCGAGTGCAGGGCCGCGGCCTTCTTCTCGGCGTTCTGACGCTCGCGCTTGCGGCGCTTCTCGTCCGCCTCGCGCTGCTGCTGGTAGAGCTTCCAGCCCATGTTGTAGACGTCGATCTGGGCGCGGTTGGCGTCCAGGTAGAACACCTTGTTGACGACCGTCTCGACCAGGTCGACGTCGTGGGAGATCACGATGAAGCCGCCGCGGTAGGTCTTCAGGTAGTCCCGCAGCCAGACGATCGAGTCGGCGTCGAGGTGGTTGGTCGGCTCGTCGAGGAGCAGGGTGTCGGCGTCCGAGAACAGGATGCGGGCCAGTTCGATACGGCGGCGCTGACCACCGGAGAGGGTGTGCAGGGGCTGGCCCAGCACCCGGTCGGGCAGGTTCAGCGCGGCGGCGATGGTGGCGGCCTCGGCCTCGGCGGAGTAGCCGCCCTTGGTGAGGAACTCCGTCTCCTGGCGCTCGTACTGCTTGAGGGCCTTGTCGCGGGTGGCGCCCTTGCCGTTGGCGATGCGCTGCTCGTTCTCGCGCATCTTGCGGATCAGCACGTCCAGGCCGCGCGCGGAGAGGATCCGGTCGCGGGCGAGGACGTCGAGGTCGCCGGTGCGGGGGTCCTGCGGGAGGTAGCCGACCTCGCCCGAGCGGGTGATCTGTCCGGCGGCCGGGATGCCCTCGCCTGCCAGGCACTTGGTGAGGGTCGTCTTGCCCGCGCCGTTGCGGCCGACGAGGCCGATGCGGTCACCCTTGGCGACGCGGAAGGTCGCGGACTCGATGAGGACGCGCGCGCCGGCGCGCAGCTCGATACCGGTGGCGGAGATCACGGTCAGACTCCAGGGCGGGGCTAGGTGGCGGTATGGGCGGCTGAGGACAGTCCCGCCGTCTAATGCGCGAGGAGAATGGCCATGGGGCCAGTCTAACGGGGCCGTGCAACCAGTTTTTCCGGGTTCGGACGACCCGGGGCGGGTCATGCATCACACCGGCGGCGGCGACGGCCGCCCGAGGTCGCTGCGCACGAAAGGGTGACGGCATGGCAGGCACGAGCGGTGGGCGTCCGGGACTCAGCCCGGCGCTGCTGTACACGGACGCCGAGGCGGCGGTCCGGCAGCTCACGGAGGCCTTCGGTTTCACGGGACTGGCCGTGCACGAGGGCGAGGACGGCAAGGTCGCGCACGCCGAACTGACGCAGGGCGGCGGCGTGGTGATGCTGGGCTCCAAGGGCACCGGCAGCGTCTTCGACCGGGTGATGGAGGGCGCGGGCCCGGCCGGGGTCTACGTCGTCGTGGAGGACGTCGACGCACACCACCGGCGGGCCGTGGAGCACGGCGCGGAGATCCTGATGCCCCCGACGGACCAGGACTACGGCGGCCGGGACTACCTGGCCCGGGACCTGGAGGGCAACGTGTGGAGCTTCGGCACCTACGTCCCCGGGACGGGCGGCTGAGCGGCGCGGGGCCGGCTCAGCTCCCCCCGGTGTGCACCTGGAAGGCGGCCCGGCGCACGGCCTTGGCGAGGGCCGGGTCGGGGTGCGCCGCGGCGAGGGCGACCAGGACCTGCACGGTGCGGGGGTGGCCGACGGCACGCACCTCGTCGAGGAGGGCGGGCACGGTCGGCTGGACGGCGGACTCCAGGTGCCGTACGAGCATCGGGGCCTCGCCGTGGTCGGCGACGGCGGCGGCGGTGTCGACCCACAGCCAGGTGGCCTCCTCACGGGTCAGCACCTCGTGGGCGTCCTCGGGGTCGGCGCCGTCGTGCTCGGCGAGCCACAGCAGGGCGTAGGGGCGCAGGGCCGGCTCGTCGGCGATCGCGCGCACATCGGGTTCGGCGGGGGCGCCGACGACGCGCAGCGCCTCGAAGGCGAGGCCGCGCAGCAGGGCGTCGTCGCCGCGGGCGGCGGCCAGCAGCTCGGTGACGGCGCTGCCGACGGGGCGGGCGGCGAGCCAGGCGCGGTACTCGTCGCGGGCGGCGTTGGGCCGCAGCTGGGCGCAGCCGCGCAGCATGTCCTCGGCGGACTGCTCGATGTTCCCGGCGGGGCTCTGGGCGGCCACGCAGATCTGCTCCAGCTTGACCCAGACCGCCCAGCTGCCGAGGGGGGTGAGGGTGGCCTGGCCGTCGCCGTAGGTGAGGGCGCCGACGGAGGCGAGGGCGGAGAGGGCCCAGTCGAGGAGCGGGGCGAGCGGGGTGTCCTCGACGGGTCTCGCGTCGGGGAGCGGCTCCGGCCGCGGTCCGTACGGGATCTCGCAGCGTTCGGTGCGCAGCTCGGTGACGCGCTGCTCCAGCAGGTCCAGGAGCTGTTCGACGGGGACCGGACCGGCGGACAGCTGGAGGAAGGACAGCACCTGGGGCAGGGCCGAGACGATGTCGGCGACGGCCGCGTGCTCGAGGTGGGCGGGCTCGGGGTGGGCCAGCGACCAGGCGTCGAAGAGGGCGACCCAGCCGCGCAGGACGGCGCTGTCGTCGCGGTCCCAGGCACGCAGCCGCCAGCTGGGGCGGGCGCTGTCGCCGTGCACCTCGACGAGGCCGGCGAGCCGGGCGGTGTCCCAGTCGGCGCGAACCTGAGCGACGGTCAGGCCGAGGGCGCGGGAGGCGCGTTCGGCGGTCTCGTCGGAGAGGGTGCCTTTGCCGTCGGGGTTCGCGTTCGTACGGCCGGGGCGCAGGGCGGTGTCGGCCCAGAGGGCGACGCGGACCGCGTCGGCGAGGAGGGAGCGTGCCATTCCGGCCAGCTCGGACCGGGCCGGTGTGCCCTCCGGCGGCCGGGGCGCGGGTCGGCGCGGGCGCCGCTGGTTCACTGCTCCGGGGGCGGCGGCCAGGGGTCGCGGGCGGACGAGTCGAAGCCTGGAGTCGCGCGGGATACGGGACGTCACGGGTGCAGTCTTCCGGTTGACGGTCCGAAAACCCAAACGGAATGCCGTGAGCGGCTTCGGGGACGGCCGGCGCGGGGGGTCCGACGGTGCCCGGGGGCCGGGAGCAGGCCGGCCGTACGGCCTTAAACGGAATGGCACGGGACCGGCCGCGGGTGCCGGTCCCGCGGGGGCGTCTCAGACCAGCGGCGTCATGAAGCGGCGCAGCGACTCCTCGTAGAAGTCCGGGTCGGCGTTCCACATGGCGGCATGGGGCGCGTCCCGCACGGTGTGCAGGGTGACGAGGCCGGGGTGCGAGTCGGCTAGGCGGCGGGACAGGGTCCAGGGGGCCACCTGGTCGCCGGGGCCGTGGAAGACGACGGTGGGCACCGTGACGGTGTCGGTGCCGGAGCGGTCGGCGGTCAGGTTCGCGCGGCCCTGGGCGGCGCGGACGGCGAGGGGCAGCAGGGCGCTCGGGATGTGGCGGGCCGCGGCGAGGGCGCGCAGCGTGGCCTCCCAGCTCAGCACCGGGGAGTCCAGGACGAGCCCGGCGATCCGGTCGCGCAGGCTGGAGCGGGCGGCGGCGCGCAGCGCCATGGTGGCGCCGGTGGACCAGCCGAGCAGGACGACCTTCCGGGCGCCGTAGCGCACGGCGTAGCGCAGCGCGGCGTCGAGGTCGCGCCACTCGGTCTCGCCGAGGTGGTTCAGGCCGTCCGGCGGGCGGGGCGCGCCGAGGTCGCCGCGGTAGGCGAGGGCGAGCACCGGGACGTGGCGGGCGTTGAGGGGCCGCATGAGGTTCATGGCGTGTTCGCGGGTGGTGCCCAGGCCGTGCACCGCGATGACCCAGGTGTCCCGGGCGCCGGGCACGAACCAGGCGGGCAGCGGGCCGAGTTCGCCGGGGATGTCGACGTCGGCGTGGTCGAGGCCGAGGGTGGCTCTCGGGTTGCCGACGTACAGGTTCGGGGTGAGCCAGACGCTGTCGCCGGGCCTCAGGGTGCCGTGGGTGACGAGCTCCAGGCGGCGGACCACGGTGTCGGCGGAGTGCGGCGCGTCCTCGAGCACCGGGCCGACGACGGCGTGGGAGCCGTGACCGGCGAGGCCGTACGTGCCGGGGCGCAGCGAGGCCAGGTCGCGGGTGAGGACGATCTGCCCGGGAGCCGTGGCGTGCACGGTGAGCCGGGGTTCGGTGGGCAGCGGACGGCCGGGGGGCGCCGTCAGGGCGGCGCCGCTGGCGAGCCGCCCGGCGGCGACGCTCGCGGCGCCGGCGGCCAGGGCCACGGAGACGGCTGCGGCCGTCGTTCGGACAGTGCGCACCCGTCCAGTGTCCGGAAGGACCGGGCGTGTGGCCAGTGGGAGGGCGGGGCGGGGTGAAGCGGGGCAGCCGCCCGCGGGCCGTCAGCGCCGCTGCCCGTACCCCTTCAGACGCTCCCCCACCTCCGCCACCTGTTCCTCGGACAGCAGGGCCGGGGACAGGCCCGGTACCGAGGCCGCCGTGAGCCAGACGCGGCACATCCATTCCAGTTGGGCCGTGCGGTCGTACGCCTGGTCCAGGGTGGCGCCGTGGGCGACGGTGCCGTGGTTGCGCAGGAGGCAGGCGGTGCGGCCGGTGAGGGCCCGCAGCATGTTCTCGGCCAACTCCTCGGTGCCGTAGGCCGCGTAGGGGGCGACCCGGACGGGTCCGCCGAGGGCGGCCGCCATGTAGTGGATCAGCGGGAGCTCGGGCACCAGGGTCGAGACGGCCGTCGCGTGGACGGCGTGGGTGTGCACGACGGCACGGGCGCCGGTGGCGCCGTAGACGGCGAGGTGCATGGGCAGCTCGCTGGTCGGCACCAGCGTGCCCAGCACCTGCCGGCCGTCGAGGCCGACGCCCGTGACGTCCTGGGGCGTGAGCCGGTCGTAGGGCACGCCGGAGGGCGTGACCAGCACCGTGTCCCCCACGCGCACCGAGACGTTCCCGGACGTGCCGACCACGAGTCCGTCGGCGACGGTCCGGCGGGCCGTCGCGACGAGGGCCTCCCAGGCCGCCGCCTCCTCGGGCCGCACCGTGCGCCGGTACGGGGTGTCCCCGTCCCCCTGCTCCCACCGTTCCTCAGCCATGCGGCGATCCTGCCAGGCGCGGTGCGTGAAGTCGCCGGAGAGTGGGGGCACTTTAGGGCGGAGAGGCGACCTCCGGAAGGGTGCATAGCAGGACATACCGCCTGCGCCGCCCGCTTGGCCTGAGATCGATCAGAGTTCAACGATCTTCCGATAATCTCCGGGTGATTTGCCGCACACGTCGCCATTCCGGGGGGAATCATGGCTCGTGCCCGCAAACCGTCCCGTCCGCACCATCCGCCCCGTCCGTCCCGTCACCGCATCCACCGCTCACGCCTCATGGCGGCCTGCGCGGCGGTGCTCGCGCTGAGCGGCGCCGCCGTCGCCGGCACCCCGGCCCCGGCCGTGGCCGCCGGGGAACCCAGAGGCCATGACGTCTCGTCGCACCAGAAGGACGTCGACTGGCCGGACAGCCGGGCGAAGGGCGCCCGGTTCGTCTACGTCAAGGCGACCGAGTCGCACACCTACCGCAACCCGTACCACGCCCGGCAGTACGACGGCGCCCGGGCCGCCGGCCTGGTGCGCGGCGCCTACCACTTCGCCCTGCCCGACCGGTCCTCGGGCCGCGCGCAGGCGGCTTTCTTCGTGCGCAACGGCGGCGGCTGGCGGCCGGACGGCTGGACCCTGCCGCCCGCCCTCGACATCGAGTACAACCCGTACGGCACGCACAAGTGCTACGGGCTGCGCAAGGCGGCGATGACCGCCTGGATCAGGGCGTTCAGCGACGAGGTGCGCCGGCTGACCGGCCGCCGTCCGGTGATCTACACCACCACCCACTGGTGGAACACCTGCACCGGCGCCTCCCGCGCCTTCGCCGACCACCCGCTGTGGGTGGCCCGCTACGATGCCCCGAACCCCGGAACGCTGCCGTCCGGATGGCGTGCGTGGACCCTCTGGCAGTACGACAACGGCGGCAGCCTGCCGGGTGACCAGAATCTCTTCAACGGGTCCCTGGCACAGCTGAGGTCGTTCGCCCGCGGCGGTTAGGCCGCGCCCCGCAAGGGCCCGGCCGGGGTGCCGCGGACGGAGGGCTTCCGTTCATAGCGGAAGTCCTCCCTGCCGGACACCGTGCGGCCCGCCCCAGTTCACCTTCCGTTCACTCAGGTTGCCTACGTTCATCGAGCCAATGACCTCGAACGATTGCCTGGGTAAATGGAAAACTTCTCGCTGATCCTCGCGATCGTGGTGGTAACCGCGCTCGCGTTCGATTTCACGAACGGTTTTCACGACACCGCCAACGCGATGGCCACGACCATCTCGACCGGTGCGCTCAAGCCCAAGGTCGCGGTGGCCATGTCCGCCGTGCTCAACCTTGTGGGCGCCTTCCTCTCGGTGGAGGTCGCCAACACGATCTCCAAGGGTCTCGTCGACGAGACCGGCATCCGTCCCGAGGTCATCTTCGCCGCGTTGGTCGGCGCGATCCTCTGGAACCTCCTCACCTGGCTGGTGGGCCTGCCCTCCAGCTCGTCGCACGCCCTGATGGGCGGCCTGATCGGCGCCACCATCGCCTCGGCGGGCGTCGGCGCCGTCCACGGCGACGTGCTGGTCACCAAGGTCCTGCTCCCGGCCGTCGCCGCCCCGATCGTCGCGGGCGTCGCGGCCCTGCTGGCCACGCGGCTCACCTACACGCTCGGCAGGAAGGCCGACGGCCAGGCCGCGAAGAAGGGCTACCGCGCCGGTCAGATCGCCTCCGCGGGCCTCGTCTCCCTCGCCCACGGCACCAACGACGCCCAGAAGACCATGGGCATCATCACCCTCGCCCTCGTCGCGGGCGGCACCCTCGCCCCCGACTCGGACCCGCCCACCTGGGTCATCCTCTCCGCCGGCCTGGCCATCGCGCTCGGCACCTACCTGGGCGGCTGGCGGATCATCCGCACCATGGGCAAGGGCCTGACCGACCTCCAGCCGCAGCAGGGCTTCGCCGCCCAGACCAGCGCGGCGACGGTCATCCTGGCCTCCTCCCACCTCGGCTTCTCCCTGTCCACCACGCACTCGGTCTCCGGCTCCGTGATGGGCGCCGGTCTGGGCCGCAAGGGCGGCGTGGTCCGCTGGTCCACGGCCACCCGGATGTTCGTCGCCTGGGGCCTGACCCTGCCGGCCGCCGCGCTGGTCGCCGCGCTCGCCGAGTACGTGACGGGTCTCGGCGACTGGGGCACCGCCGCCGTCGCGGTCTTCCTGGTCGCCTCCAGCGCCGCCATCTGGAAGATCTCCCGCCGCGAGGTCATCGACCACACCAACGTCACCGACTACGACGAGCCCGCCGGCGTGGTCACCACCGCCATGGCCGCCGTGACCCCGCCTCCCGCGGGCACGGTGACCGAGGACCTCGCGGTCACCCTCCCCGCACCGGCATCCGGAGCCGAGCCCTCCAAGGCCGGCGTGTGACCCCCGGTCCCCCCTCCCGGCAACACAAGGAAGCAGCATGAAGATCGACTGGGCGTCCCTCGGCTCCGTCTTCGGTGTCAGTCTCGTCGTCACGGTGGCCCTCGTGGGCCTGTTCACCCTCGGCATCGCGGGCCTCTCGCGCCGCGAACGGGCGGTCGCCCAGGGCGACTCGGCCGCGCTCGCGGTCACCGGCGCGTACGCGTGCTTCGCGGCGTGCACGGCGGCCGTGGCGTACGGCATCTATCTCATCGTGGCCTGACGCACGGCGCGCGACTCCTGAGGTGCGTGACGGGACACCGTCGCGCACCTTCGGTGTGTGTGGGCCTGCGCACACTCTCCCGTCGCAGGTCACAGGCAAGTTGACGGCCGTCGCGACCCATGGTGGACTTCCGGAGCCATCTACGGCGGCAGAAGAGGAAGCCGGTGCGAATCCGGCGCGGTCCCGCCACTGTCACCGGGGTAGTAACCCCCGGGAGCCAGGAACTCTCGCCGCCGGTCTCGTCGAACCAGGGCGTGGACACCCTGAGTGAGGACATCACGCGATGCTCGCCTGCCGCTCGTCACGCAGTACCGGACCCCTGTCCGACGCCACCACCGGCTGAACCCCATGCGTGCCGAACGCGTCTTCGCGTACGGCGCCGCCGCCGGACTCCTCGGTGACCTGCTGCTCGGCGATCCACGCCGTGGGCATCCGGTCGCCGCGTTCGGACGTGCCGCGGGCGCCGTGGAACGAGTGCTGTGGCGCGACCACCGCGCCTGGGGTGTGCTGCACACCGCCGTGTGCGCCGGTGGCGCCGTGGCGGCCGCCGCGCTGGGCGCACGTGCCGTGCGCCCCTCCCCCGCCGCCTCCGTCGCCCTGACCGGCGCCGTCACCTGGGCCGTCGTCGGCGGCACGTCGCTCGCCCGGGAGGCCCGGGCCGTCGGACGTGCCCTGGAGGCAGGCGACGTCGAGGCGGCGCGGGCGCGGCTGCCGCATCTGTGCGGCCGCGACCCGCAGGCGCTGGACGCCGACGGGATCGCGCGGGCGGTCGTGGAGTCCGTCGCCGAGAACACCTCGGACGCCGTGGTCGGCGCCCTGGTGTGGGGAGCCGTCGCCGGCGTGCCGGGCCTCGCCGGGTTCCGGGCCGTCAACACCCTCGACGCCATGGTCGGGCACCGCTCCCCCGAGTACCGCCGCTACGGCTGGGCCTCGGCCCGTCTCGACGACGTGGCCGGCTGGCCGGGTGCCCGGCTGACCGCCGCGCTGGCCGCCGTCGCCGGGGGCGACCCCCGGGGCGCCGTACGGGCCTGGCGCGCGGACGCGCACCGGCATCCCAGCCCCAACGCGGGCCCGGTGGAGGCGTCGTTCGCGGGCGCGCTCGGGGTGCGGCTCGGCGGGACGCTGTCGTACGGCGGGCGGGTGGAGCACCGGCCCGTGCTGAACGGCGCCGCCGGACGGGCCGTCCGGGTCGCCGACATCGAGCGGGCCGTGCGTCTCTCCCAGCGGGTCGGGGTGCTCGCCCTGGGCGTGTGCGCCGGGGCGCGGCTCCTGCTCGGGCGGCGCGGGGCGAGAGGACGTGTCTCGTGAAGGGCGGGCTGCTCGTCGCCGGCACGACCTCCGACGCCGGCAAGAGCGTCGTCACCGCCGGGATCTGCCGGTGGCTGGTGCGCCAGGGCGTGAAGGTCGCGCCCTTCAAGGCGCAGAACATGTCGCTGAACTCGTTCGTCACCCGCGAGGGCGCGGAGATCGGGCGGGCGCAGGCCATGCAGGCCCAGGCGTGCCGTATCGAGCCGACCGCGCTGATGAACCCCGTCCTGCTGAAGCCGGGCGGGGACCAGAGCAGTCAGGTGGTGCTGCTGGGCAGGCCGGTGGGCGAGATGAGCGCACGCGGCTACCACGGCGGACGGCAGCAGCGGCTGCTCGGCACCGTGCTGGACTCCCTCGCCGAACTGCGGGCCACGTACGACGCGGTGATCTGCGAGGGGGCCGGTTCCCCGGCCGAGATCAATCTGCGGCGCACCGACATCGTGAACATGGGGATCGCACGCGGCGCGGGGCTGCCCGTGCTGGTCGTGGGCGACATCGACCGGGGCGGTGTCTTCGCCTCGTTCTTCGGGACCGTGGCGCTGCTGTCCCGCGAGGACCAGGAGCTGGTCGCCGGGTTCCTCGTCAACAAGTTCCGCGGCGACGTCTCGCTCCTCGAACCCGGCCTCGACATGCTGCACGGCCTCACCGGACGGCGGACGTACGGCGTCCTGCCCTTCCGGCACGGACTCGGCATCGACGAGGAGGACGGCCTGCGGGTGTCGCTGCGCGGGGCGGTGCGCGAGTCCGAGGTGGCCGCCCCGGTCGGCGAGGACGTGCTGCGGGTCGCCGTGTGCGCGGTGCCGCTGATGTCGAACTTCACGGACGTCGACGCGCTCGCCGCCGAACCGGGCGTCGTCGTGCGGTTCGTGGACCGGCCGGAGGAACTGGCCGACGCCGACCTGGTGGTGGTGCCCGGCACCCGGGGCACCGTCCGCGCCCTGGCATGGCTGCGGGAGCGGGGTCTCGCGCAGGCCCTGGTGCGCCGGGCCGCCGAGGGCCGCCCGATCCTCGGTGTCTGCGGCGGCTTCCAGCTTCTCGGCGAGCACATCGAGGACGACGTGGAGAGCCGTGCCGGTCACGTCGACGGCCTCGGCCTGCTGCCCGTGCGGGTGCGGTTCGCCCGCGAGAAGACCCTGACCCGGCCCGCCGGTGAAGCGCTCGGCGAGCGCGTCGAGGGCTACGAGATCCACCACGGGGTCGCCGAGGTCCTGGCGGGCGAACCCTTCCTGGACGGCTGCCGGGTCGGTCAGACCTGGGGCACCCACTGGCACGGCTCGCTCGAGTCGGACGCCTTCCGGCGCGCCTTCCTGCGGGAGGTGGCGGCCGCCGCGGGCCGCCGCTTCGTGCCGGCGCCCGGCACCTCGTTCGCCGCGCTGCGCGAGGAGCAGCTCGACCGGCTCGGCGACCTCATCGAACGACACGCGGACACGGACGCGCTGTGGCGGCTCATCGAGTCGGGCGCGCCGCGAGGACTGCCCTTCATCCCCCCGGGAGCGCCCGCATGAGCACAGTGTTGTTGCTGTCGACCGCCGACACGGACCTGCTGGCGGCACGCGCCGGCGACGCCGCGTACCGGATCGGCAACCCGACCCGCCTGGACGTCGGTTCCGAGCTGCCCGCGCTGATCGAGGGCGCCGACATCGCCGTCGTACGGCTGCTGGGTGGCAAGCGGGCCTGGGAGGACGGGCTCGCCGTGCTGAAGGCGTCGGGGGTGCCGACGGTGCTGCTCGGCGGCGAGTCCGTGCCGGACGCGGAACTCATGGCCGAGTCGTCGGTGCCGGCCGGCGTGGTGGCGGAGGCGCTGAAGTACCTGGTGGCGGGTGGTCCCGCCAACCTCACCGAGCTCGCCCGGTTCCTGTCCGACACCGTGCTGCTGACGGGCGAGGGGTTCCTGGAGCCGCGGCCGATGCCGGAGTACGGCGTCCACGGCTCACGTCCGTGGGTGGAGGGCCGGCCGGCCGTGGGCGTGCTCTTCTACCGGGCCCACCACCTCAGCGGCAACACCGCGTTCGTGGACACCCTGTGCGACGCGATCGAGGCCCGGGGCGCCAACGCGCTGCCCGTGTACTGCGGTTCGCTGCGCGGCGCGGACGCCGGGCTGTACGAGATCCTGGGCCGGGCCGACGCCCTGGTCGCGACCGTCCTCGCGGCGGGCGGCACCCATGCCTCCCAGGCGTCCGCGGGCGGCGACGAGGAGGCGTGGGACATCGGCAGGCTGGCCGAGCTGGACGTGCCCGTGCTGCAGGGGCTGTGCCTGACGTCCTCGCGGGCGGCCTGGGAGGAGTCCGACGCGGCCCTGTCCCCGATGGACGCGGCGATGCAGGTGGCGATCCCCGAGTTCGACGGGCGTCTGGTCACCGTGCCGTTCTCGTTCAAGGAGCAGGGCCCGGACGACGTGCCGGTGTACGTCGCCGACCCGGAGCGGGCCGCGCGGGTCGCCGGGATCGCCGTCCGGCACGCACGGCTGCGGCACGAGCCGAACGCCGCGAAGAAGCTGGCGCTCGTCTTCACCGCCTACCCGACCAAGCACTCCCGTGTCGGCAACGCCGTCGGTCTGGACACGCCCGCCTCGGCGGTACGGGTGCTCGACGCGCTGTCCCAGGCGGGCTACTCGCTCAGCGAATACCCGGACAACGGGGACGAGTTGATCCACCGGCTCATCGAGGCCGGCGGTCACGACGTCGAGTGGCTGACCGAGGAGCAGCTGGCGTCGGCGCCCGCGCGGGTGCCGCTCGCCGACTACCGGGCGTGGTTCGCCGCGCTCGACCCGGAGCTCAGGGACGCGATGACCGAGGCGTGGGGCGAGCCGCCGGGCTCGCTGTACGTGGACGGCGACGACATCGTGCTGGCGTCCCTGCGGTTCGGGAACGTCGTCGTGATGATCCAGCCGCCGCGCGGCTTCGGCGAGAACCCCATCGCGATCTACCACGACCCCGACATGCCGCCCTCGCACCACTACATGGCCGCCTACCGCTGGCTGGAGGCCGCGCCTTCGGAAGGGGGCTTCGGCGCCGACGCGATCGTGCACATGGGCAAGCACGGCACGATGGAGTGGCTGCCCGGCAAGGGGCTCGGGCTCAGCCGCGGCTGCGCCCCGGACGCCGTCCTCGGCGAACTGCCGCTCGTCTACCCGTTCATCGTGAACGACCCCGGTGAGGGGACCCAGGCCAAGCGGCGCGGGCACGCCACGGTGGTCGACCACCTGGTCCCGCCGATGGCCCGCGCCGACACCTACGGCGACCTGGCCAAGCTGGAGCAGCTGCTGGACGAGTACGCGCTCGTCTCCGACCTGGACCCGGGCAAGGCCCCGGCGGTGCGCGCGCAGATCTGGACGCTGGTGAAGGCGGCCGAGCTCCACCACGACCTGCACGTCGACGAGCAGCCGGACGACGACGCCTTCGACGAGTTCGTCATGCACATCGATGGCTATCTGTGCGAGATCAAGGACGTGCAGATCCGGGACGGGCTGCACATCCTGGGGGGCGGTCCGGTCGGCGAGCCGCGGGTGAACCTGGTGCTCGCGGTGCTGCGCGCGTCCCAGGTGTGGGGCGGCCGGGCGAACGCGCTGCCGGGGCTGAGGGCCTCGCTGGCCGCCCACTTCGGGCTGGTGGAGGCCGAGTTGCTGGCCGAGCCGGGGGCGCCGGTGAAGGTCCCGGCCGAGCTGACGGACCTGGTGGACGGCCCGGCGCGCACGGCGTCCGACGCGATCGACCTGCTGGAGCAGCTGTGCCGGCGGATCGCCGAGGGCCTGGAGGAGCGGGACTGGGCCGCGGGCGAGAGCCGGGGCGTGCTGCGGGCGGTCCTCGGCACCGAACTCCCGGACGCCCTGCGGGTGCTGGAGTTCGCGTGCACCGAGGTGGTGCCGCGGCTGGCCCGCACCACGGACGAGATCGGGCACATCCTCAAGGCGCTCGACGGCGGCTACGTCCCGGCGGGCCCGTCGGGCTCCCCGACCCGCGGTCTGGTCAACGTGCTGCCGACCGGCCGGAACTTCTACTCCGTCGACCCCAAGGCGATCCCGTCCCGGCTGAGCTGGGAGGTCGGCCAGTCGCTCGCCGACTCGCTGGTGCAGCGGTATCTCCAGGACACGGGTGAGTACCCGAAGTCCGTCGGCCTGACGGTCTGGGGCACGTCGGCCATGCGCACCCAGGGCGACGACATCGCGGAGATCCTGGCGCTGCTGGGCTGCCGCCCGGTGTGGGACGACGCCTCGCGCCGGGTCACCGGCTTCGAGGTGGTCGCCCTGCCGGAGCTGGGGCGGCCCCGCATCGACGTCACGGTCCGGATCTCCGGGTTCTTCCGGGACGCGTTCCCGCACGTCGTCGGGCTCATCGACGACGCCGTGCGCGCGGTCGCCGAGCTGGACGAGCCCGCCGAGCACAACTTCGTGAAGGCGCACGCCGACGAGGACACCGCCGCGCACGGCGACCGGCGGCGTGCCACGGCCCGCGTCTTCGGCTCCAAGCCCGGCGCCTACGGTGCGGGACTGCTGCCGCTGATCGACGCCCGCAACTGGCGCTCGGACGCCGACCTCGCCGAGGTGTACGCGGTCTGGGGCGGCTACGCCTACGGGCGCGGGCTGGACGGGCGGGCCGCGCGCGGTGACATGGAGACCGCGTTCCGGCGGATCAACATCGCCGCGAAGAACGTCGACACCCGCGAGCACGACCTCGTGGACGCCGACGACTACTTCCAGTACCACGGCGGCATGGTCGCGATGGTGCGGCATCTGACGGGCAGCAGCCCCGAGGCGTACGTGGGCGATTCGGCCACCCCCGACCAGGTGCGCACCCGCACCCTCGGCGAGGAGACCCACCGGGTCTTCCGGGCCCGGGTGGTCAACCCGCGCTGGATGGCGGCCATGCGCCGGCACGGCTACAAGGGCGCCTTCGAGATGGCGGCGACCGTGGACTACCTCTTCGGCTACGACGCGACGGCCGGCGTGGTCGACGACTGGATGTACGAGAAGCTCAGCGCCGCGTACGTCTTCGACGCGGAGAACCGGGACTTCATGAAGAAGTCCAACCCGTGGGCGCTGCGCGGCATCACCGAGCGGCTGCTGGAGGCCGCCGACCGCGGCCTGTGGGCCGAGCCGGACGCCGGGACGCTGGACCGGCTGCGGGCCACCTACCTGGAGCTCGAAGGCGATCTGGAGGGCGACGAGAAGTGACGACCCCCTTTCCTTTCACGGCCGTCGTCGGCCAGGACGACCTGCGGCTCGCGCTGCTGCTGAACGCCGTCTCCCCGGCGGTCGGCGGGGTGCTGGTGCGCGGTGAGAAGGGCACGGCCAAGTCGACGGCCGTACGGGCGCTGTCGGCGCTGCTGCCCGAGGTGCCGGTGGTCGCCGGGTGCCGGTTCTCGTGCGATCCGGCCGCTCCCGACCCGGGCTGCCCGGACGGGCCGCACGAGGACATCGCCGGTGTGTCCCGGCCGGCCCGCATGGTGGAGCTGCCCGTCGGCGCCTCCGAGGACCGGCTGGTCGGCGCCCTGGACATCGAGCGGGCGCTCGCCGAGGGGGTCAAGGCGTTCGAGCCGGGCCTGCTCGCCGACGCCCACCGCGGCATCCTCTACGTCGACGAGGTGAACCTCCTCCACGACCACCTGGTCGACCTGCTGCTGGACGCGGCGGCGATGGGCGCGTCGTACGTGGAGCGCGAGGGCGTGTCGGTGCGGCACGCCGCCCGGTTCCTGCTGGTCGGCACCATGAACCCCGAAGAGGGCGAGCTGCGCCCGCAGTTGCTGGACCGGTTCGGACTGACCGTCGAGGTCGCGGCGTCCCGTGAGCCGGACCAGCGGGTGGAGGTCGTCCGGCGGCGCCTCGCGTACGACGACGACCCGGCCGGTTTCGCGGCCCGCTGGGCGGACGAGGAGGCGGCCGTACGGCAACGCGTCGTCGCGGCGCGGGAGCTGCTGCCGTCGGTGCGGCTCGGCGACGGTGCGCTGCGGCAGATCGCGGCGACCTGTGCCGCGTTCGAGGTGGACGGGATGCGCGCCGACATCGTGATGGCCCGTACGGCCACCGCGCTGGCCGCCTGGGCCGGGCGCACCGACGTGCTCGCCGAGGACGTCCGGCAGGCGGCGCTGCTCGCGCTGCCGCACCGCAGGCGCCGCAACCCCTTCGACGCGCCCGGCCTGGACGAGGACAAGCTCGACGAGACGCTGGAGGAGTTCGGCGGCCCGGACGACGATCCCGACCCGGATCCCGGTCCGGACGGGCCCGGCGGGGGCGGCGGACAGCCGGACCCCGGCGACGCGCCCCAGGGCGACGGTGACGCGCCCCAGGGCGACGGTGACGCCGCGGCCCGGCCCGAGGCCGGTGAGAACGGGCAGCCGCAGCCCTCGGGGGCCGGCGAGCAGTCGCCCGCACGGGCCTCCGAGCCCTTCCGCACCAAGGTGCTGAGCGTGCCCGGGATCGGTGAGGGTGCCGCCGGGCGGCGGTCCCGGGCGCGGACCGAGCACGGGCGGACGACCGGGGCCCGCCGGCCCCGGGGCACGCTCACCAAGCTGCACCTGGCGGCGACCGTGCAGGCCGCGGCGCCGCACCAGCGGGCGCGCGGACGGTCCGGGCCCGGCCTGGTCCTGCGCCGGGACGATCTGCGCCAGGCCACCCGGGAGGGCCGCGAGGGCAATCTCGTGCTGTTCGTGGTGGACGCCTCCGGGTCGATGGCGGCACGGCAGCGGATGGGCGCCGTGAAGGGCGCGGTGCTGTCGCTGCTGCTGGACGCCTACCAGCGGCGGGACAAGGTGGGGCTGGTGACCTTCCGGGGGTCGGCCGCCGATGTCGCCCTGCCGCCGACCTCGTCGGTGGACGCGGCCGCGGCCCGGCTGGAGACGCTGCCGACCGGCGGGCGCACCCCGCTCGCGGCGGGGCTGCTGCGGGCGCACGAGGTGCTGCGCGTGGAGCGGCTGCGTGATCCCGCGCGCCGTCCGCTGGTGGTGCTGGTGACGGACGGGCGGGCCACCGGCGGTCCCGAGCCGGTCGCCCTGGCCGGGCGCGCGGCGCGGCTGTTCGCGGCCGACGGGGTCGCCTCGGTCGTCGTGGACTGCGAGTCGGGCCCGGTGCGGCTCGGGCTCGCCGGGCAGCTCGCGGCCGAACTGGGCGGTACGGCGGTGACGCTGGACGAATTGCGCGCGGACAGCATCGCCGCGCTGGTGAAGGACGTGCAGAGGGGGGCCGC
The DNA here is from genome assembly GCF_040645135.1 of Streptomyces sp. NPDC046859. NCBI lineage: Bacteria > Bacillati > Actinomycetota > Actinomycetes > Kitasatosporales > Streptomycetaceae > Streptomyces > Streptomyces sp. NPDC046859. The sequence continues at coordinate 351,240 of NZ_JBEYXR010000005.1, read as the reverse complement.
GTAATGCCGCAGGGACAGCCGAGTGTGGTGCCGGACGACGGGCTGACGACGCGTCAGCGGCGCAACCGGCCGCTGGTGATCGTGCACACGGGCGTCGGCAAGGGCAAGTCGACCGCGGCCTTCGGGCTGGCGCTGCGCGCCTGGAACCAGGGGTGGCCCATCGGGGTGTTCCAGTTCGTGAAGTCGGCCAAGTGGAAGGTCGGCGAGGAGAACGCGCTGCGGGTGCTCGGCGCCAGCGGCCAGGGCGGCACCGTGGACTGGCACAAGATGGGCGAGGGCTGGTCCTGGGTGCAGCGCGACGCGCAGCTCGACAACGAGGAGAAGGCCCGCGAGGGCTGGGAGCAGGTCAAGCGGGACCTCGCCGCCGAGACGTACAAGCTGTACGTGCTGGACGAGTTCGCCTATCCCCTGCACTGGGGGTGGGTCGACACCGCCGAGGTGGTGGAGGTGCTGCGCGCGCGGCCCGGCACCCAGCACGTCGTGATCACCGGGCGGAACGCGCCGGAGGAACTCGTCGGCCTCGCCGACCTGGTGACCGACATGTCCAAGGTCAAGCATCCGATGGACGTGGGCCAGAAGGGCCAGAGGGGCATCGAGTGGTGAGTCCGTCCGTCCCCCGGCTGGTCGTCGCCGCGCCCTCCTCGGGCAGCGGCAAGACCACCGTCGCCACCGGGCTGATGGCCGCGTTCGCCGCGCGGGGGCTCGCCGTGTCCCCGCACAAGGTGGGCCCGGACTACATCGACCCCGGCTACCACGCGCTCGCCACCGGGCGGGTGGGCCGCAACCTCGACGCCTACCTGTGCGGTCCCGACCTGATCGGTCCGCTGTTCCGGCACGGGGCGCGGGGCTGCGACCTCGCCGTGGTCGAGGGCGTGATGGGGCTGTTCGACGGGGCCGCGGGCGAGGGCGAGCTGGCGTCCACGGCACAGGTGGCGAAGCTGCTGCGGGCACCGGTGGTGCTGGTCGTCGACGCCTCCGCGCAGTCCCGTTCGGTGGCGGCGCTCGTGCACGGGTTCGCGTCCTGGGACCCGCGGGTGCGGATCGGCGGCGTGATCCTCAACAAGGTCGCCTCCGACCGGCACGAGGAACTGCTGCGGGAGGCCCTGGACTCGGCGGGCGTACCGGTGCTGGGGGTGCTGCGGCGGACCGCGGGGGTGGACACGCCGTCCCGGCATCTGGGGCTGGTGCCGGCCGCCGAACGGCACACCGACGCGGTGGATGCCGTGGCGGCGATGGGGGCGCAGGTGGCGGCGGGGTGCGACCTGGACGCCCTGCTGGCGCTGGCGCGCGGTGCCGGGGATCTGGCGTGCGATTCCTGGGAGCCCCCGGCCGCGACGCCGGGCGGCCGGACGGTCGTCGCCGTGGCCGGCGGACCCGCGTTCACCTTCTCCTACGCGGAGCACGCCGAACTGCTCACCGCGGCGGGCGCCGAGGTCGTCCCCTTCGATCCGCTGCGGGACGAGTGCCTGCCGGACGGCACGGCGGGCCTGGTGATCGGGGGCGGGTTCCCCGAGGTGTACGCCGCCGAGCTGTCCGCCAACGAGCCGCTGCGCGAGGCCGTCGCCGGCCTCGCGGCGAGCGGCGCCCCGGTGGCCGCGGAGTGCGCCGGACTGCTGTACCTGAGCCGTGAGCTGGACGGGCTGCCCATGTGCGGGGTGCTGGACGCCACGGCCCGGATGACCGAACGGCTCACGCTCGGCTACCGGGACGCCGTCGCCGTCGGTGACAGCCCGCTCGCCGCCGCGGGGACGCGGATGCGGGCCCACGAGTTCCACCGGACCGTCGTCGAGCCGGGCGCGGGGGCGGCTCCCGCCTGGGGGGTGCGCACGCCCGCGCGGCGCGTCGAGGGGTTCGTGCAGGGGGGCGTGCACGCGAGTTATCTGCACACGCACTGGGCCGCCGAACCCGGTGTGGCCCGTCGGTTCGTCGAGAGGTGCCGGACGTCATGAGCAGCAGACTGATCGGAGTCGGGGTGGGCCCCGGCGACCCGGAGCTGGTGACCGTCAAGGGCGTCAACGCGCTGCGCGCCGCCGACGTGGTCGTCGTCCCCGTGATGGACACCGGGGAGCGGGGGCGGGCCGAGGCGACCGTGCTGCACTACGTGCCCGCGGAGAAGGTCCTCCGGGTCGTGTTCGCGCTGAACGAGCGCACGGACCGGTCGCGGCGGGAGGCCGCCTGGGACGCGGCCGGTGAGCGGGTCGCCGGGCTGCTCGGCGAGCACGCGACCGTGGCCTTCGCCACCATCGGCGATCCCAACGTGTACTCGACGTTCACCTATCTCGCGCAGACGATCGTCGCGGCGGTGCCGGGCACCGTCGTCGAGACGGTCCCGGGCATCACCGCCATGCAGGACCTCGCGGCGCGTTGCGGCGCGGTGCTGACCGAGGGGACCGAGCCGCTGACCCTGGTGCCCGTCACGGCCGGGTCCGCGGTGCTCAAGGAGGCCCTGGCCGGGCCGGGGACGGTCGTCGCCTACAAGTTCGGCCGGCAGGCGCGCGAGGTCGCCGAGGCGCTGCGGGAGAGCGGGCGTACGGAGGGCTCGGTGTGGGGGTCGGCGCTGGGGATGCCGGAGGAGTCGATCCGCCCGGCCGCCGACCTCGGCGACGCCCCGCTGCCCTATCTGTCGACGCTCATCGCGCCCGCCCGCCGCGACGGCGGCCGCGGCGGCAAGCTCTGACCTTCCCCCCTTCTGCCACCACCCCCTTGTGAGAGGACCCGACCCATGGCCGATGCCCGAACCGGCAAGGTGACCTTCGTCGGTGCCGGCCCCGGCGCCGCCGATCTGCTGACGTTCCGTGCCGCGCGCGCCATCGCCGAGGCCGACGTGGTGATCTGGGCGGCCAGCCTGGTCCAGGCGGAGGTCCTCCAGCACGCGCGGGAGGACGCCGAGGTCCTGGACTCCGCGGCCCTGTCCCTGGAGGACGTCGTCGCCGTCTACGAGCGGGCCCGCGACGAGGGCCTGAAGGTCGCCCGCATCCACTCCGGCGACCCCGCCCTGTGGGGCGGCACGCAGGAGCAGCTGGACCGGTGCGCCGCGCTCGGCCTCACGACCGAGGTGGTGCCGGGGGTCTCGGCGTTCTCCGCCGTGGCGGCGCTCGTCCGGCGCGAGCTGACGATCCCCGAGGTCGCCCAGTCCGTGGTGCTCACCCGGCTCGGCGGCGGCAAGACGCCCATGCCGCCGGGCGAGGAGGTGCGCGAGTTCGCCAAGCACGGCACCACCATGGCGATCTTCCTGTCGGCAGCCCGCAGCGGGCAGCTGGTGCGGGAACTGCTGGAGGGCGGCTACCCCACCTCCACACCGGTCGTCGTCGCCTACCAGGCGACCTGGCCGGAGGAGCTGGTCGTCACGTGCACGATCGGCACGCTGGAGGAGACGGTCAAGGAGCACAAGCTCTGGAAGCACACGCTCTTCCTGGTCGGGCCGGCCCTGGAGGCCCACGGCACCCGCTCGCACCTGTATCACCCGGGCCACTTCCACGGGTACCGCAAGGCCGACCCGGCGGCCCGCCGGGCGCTGCGCGAGCGGGGGGCCAGTACATGATCACAGTGGTCGGTACGGGGACGGGGGCGCCGCCGCCCGAGGACGTCCTGGCCGGTGCCGAGCTGGTGGTCGGCGGACGGCGCCACCTGGACGCCGTACGGCTGCCCGGCGGGGCGGAGCGGGTCGTGCTCGGTCCGCTCGCGCCGGCGCTCGACACCATGGCCGCGTACGTCGAGGAGGAGCGGCGCGTCGTCGTGCTGGCCTCCGGTGATCCGGGGTTCTTCGGCATCGCGCGGGTGCTGGCGGAGCGGTTCGGGCCGGAGCGCCTGGACGTGCGGCCCGCGGTGTCCTCGGTGGCGTCCGCGTTCGCCCGGGTCGGCCTGACCTGGGACGACGCGGTCGTCGTCAGCGCGCACGGACGGGACGCGCGGACGGCCGTGCACATCTGCCGGGCGCGTCCGAAGGTGGCCGTGCTGACCGGGCCCGGCGCCGGACCCGCCGAACTCGGGGCGGCGCTGGCCCGCGCGGACGCGGACCGGACGCTCGTCGTCGCCTCGGCGCTGGGGTCCGGGGACGAGCGGGTCGAGCGGGTGACCCCCGCCGAGGCCGCCGCCCGGGACTGGGGTGCGGCCGTGAACGTCGTCCTGTGCCTCGGCGGTCCCCGTGTCCCGGGTGCCGCGCGCACGGTCGCGGGGGCGGACCGGGGTCCCGCTTCCTGGGCGCTGCCCGAGGACGCCTTCGCGCACCGGGATTCGATGATCACGAAGTTCGAGGTGCGGGCGCTCGCGCTGGCCCGGCTCGGGCCCCGGCTCGGCGATCTCGTGTGGGACGTCGGCGCGGGCTCCGGGTCGGTTGCCGTGGAGTGCGCGCGGCTCGGGGCCGCCGTCACCGCCGTCGAGAAGACCCCGGACGGTGTCGCGCGGATCCGGGACAACGCGGCCGCGCACGGGGTGGACGTCCAGGTGGTGCACGGGACGGCGCCCGCGGCCCTGTCGGATCTGGACGACCCGGACGCCGTGTTCGTGGGGGGCGGGGGGCGGGAGCTGCCCGCCGTCGTCACCGCGTGCGCGCGGCGGGCGCGGCGGACGGTCGTGGTCGCCATGGCCGCGCTGGACCGGGTGCCGGCCGCGCGGGCGGCACTCACCGGTGCCGGCTTCGCCTGCGACGGGGTGCTGTTGCAGTCGTCCCGCCTGGCGCCGCTGCCGGGGGACGTGACCCGGCTGGCGGCCGCCAATCCGGTTTTCCTGTTGTGGGGCGTCAGAAGCCCCTCGGACGGCAAGGGAGTTGCTCAGTGATCGGCCTCATTTCCGCCACCGCGGCGGGGGCTGCGGCGCGGGACCGGCTGGCCGCGGCGTGGCCGGACCGCACCCGCGTGTACGACGGGCCCGTCGGGGACGCCGTGCGGCGGGCGTTCGGGGAGTGCGGGCAGCTGGTGTGCTTCCTGGCCACGGGCGCGGTCGTCCGGCTGATCGCCCCGCTGCTGGACGACAAGGCCGCCGACCCCGGTGTGGTGTGCGTCGACGAGGGCGGGCGGTTCGCCGTGGCGCTGACCGGCGGGCACGGCGGCGGCGCCAACGACCTCGCCCACGAGGTGGGCGAGGTGCTGGGAGCCGCGCCCGTGGTGACGACGGCCACCGACGCCGTGGGGCTGCCCGGTCTGGACACGCTCGGCCTCCCGGTCGAGGGCGATGTCGCCGGGGTGTCCCGGGCCCTGCTCGACGGGGTGCCGGTGGCGCTGCGGGCCGAGGTGTCCTGGCCGCTGCCGCCGCTGCCGGCCGGCGCCGAGGGGGCGTACACGATCCGGGTGACGGACCGGCTCGTGGAGGCGGCGGAGCGCGAGGTCGTGCTGCGTCCGCCGACCCTGGTCGTCGGGGTCGGGGCCTCGCGGGGCGCCCCGGCCGACGAGGTGCTGGCGCTCGTGCGCGAGGCGCTGCGCGACGCCGGGCTGTCCGCCGCGTCCGTGGCCGAGCTGGCCACCGTCGACGCGAAGGCCGGCGAGCCCGGCGTCGTGGAGGCCGCGGCCCGCCTCGGGGTCCCTCTCGTCACGCACGCCCCGGAGCGGCTGGCCGCCGTCCCGGTCCCCCACCCCTCCGACGCGCCGCTGGCCGCCGTCGGCACCCCCTCGGTCGCCGAGGCCGCCGCCCTCGTGCGCGGCGGCGACCTGCTGGTGCCGAAGCGGAAGTCCGTACGGGCCGACGGCCGCCCGTCGATGGCCACCTGCGCGGTGGCCCGGCGGCCGGGCCGCGGCCGGCTCGCCGTCGTGGGCCTCGGGCCGGGCGCCCGCGACCTGCTGACCCCGCGCGCGAAGGCCGAACTGCGGCGGGCCTCGGTGCTCGTCGGGCTGGACCAGTACGTCGACCAGATCCGTGACCTGCTGCGGCCCGGCACGCGTGTCCTCGAGTCCGGCCTGGGCGCCGAGGAGGAGCGGGCGCGTACGGCGGTCGCCGAGGCCCGGGAGGGGCGGGCCGTCGCCCTCATCGGCAGCGGGGACGCGGGCGTGTACGCCATGGCCTCCCCCGCGCTGGCCGAGGCGTCCGACGACATCGACGTGGTCGGTGTCCCCGGGGTGACGGCGGCCCTCGCGGCGGCCGCGGTCCTCGGTGCCCCGCTCGGCCACGACCATGTGTCGATCAGCCTGTCCGACCTGCACACCCCGTGGGAGGTCATCGAGCGGCGGGTGCAGGCCGCCGCCGAGGCGGACCTCGTGGTCACCTTCTACAACCCGCGCTCGCGCGGCCGGAACTGGCAGCTCCCCGAGGCGCTCGCGATCCTCGCGAAGCACCGCGTGCCGACCACGCCGGTCGGCGTCGTCCGCAACGCGTCCCGGGCCGACGAGTCCGCCCGGCTCACCACGCTGGGCGGCCTCGACCCGGCGACGGTCGACATGATGACGGTCGTGACGGTCGGCAACACCGCCTCCCGGGAGGTCGCCGGCCGCATGGTGACCCCGCGCGGCTACCGCTGGCAGAGCGCTCAGGAGGTCCCGCGGTGAACCGTGTCGTCCATCCCATCGAGGTGGAGTCCTACCGGCGGATGCGCGCCCGGCTGGACACCTCGCACCTGCCGCCGCTGACCCGGGCGGTCGTCGAGCGGGTCGTGCACTCCGCCGCCGACCTCGGCTACGCGGGCGACCTCGTACTGGACGAGCGGACCCTGGAACGGGGGCACACGGCGCTGCACGCCGGCGCGCCCGTGGTCGTGGACGTCGAGATGGTGGCGGCCGGCATCACCCGCCGGGAGACGGTATGCCGGATCAGGGACGCGCGGTCCGGGCCCGGACTGACCCGGTCCGCGCACGCCGTCCGGCTGGCGTACGAGCAGGTCGGCCCCGGCGCGATCTGGGTGATCGGCAACGCGCCCACCGCCCTGGAGGAACTGCTCACCCTCGACGCCCGGCCCGCGCTCGTCATCGGCCTGCCCGTCGGGTTCGTCGGCGCGGTCGAGTCCAAGGCCGCGCTGCGCGCGAGCGGGCTGCCCGCCGTCAGCAACGTGTCCGAGAAGGGCGGTTCGGCGGTCGCCTCGGCCGCGCTCAACGCCCTGCTGTACCACCCTGTTCCCGCCTCCCCTTCGTCATCTGAGGAGACATCGTGACCCCCTCCCCGCCCGCCCTGCTCATCGCCGGCCACGGCACCCGGGACGAGGCCGGAGCCGAGGCGTTCCGCGCCTTCGTCCGGGAGCTGGGGGACCGGCACCCCGAACTGCCCGTCGCGGGCGGCTTCATCGAGCTGTCCCCGCCGCCGCTGGGCGACGCCGTCTCCGACCTCGTCGCGCGGGGGGTGCGGCGGTTCGCCGCCGTGCCGCTGATGCTGGTGTCGGCGGGGCACGCCAAGGGTGACATCCCGGCGGCGCTGGCCCGCGAGAAGGAACGGCACCCCGGGATCACCTACACCTACGGCCGCCCGCTGGGCCCGCACCCGTCGCTGCTGCGGGTCCTGGAGCGGCGGCTCGACGAGGCGCTGGGCACGGCGGACGACCGCGCGGACGTCACCGTGCTGCTGGTGGGGCGCGGCTCCACCGACCCGGACGCCAACGCCGAGGTCCACAAGGCGGCCCGGCTGCTGTGGGAGGGCCGCGGCTACGCCGGGGTGGAGACGGCGTTCGTGTCGCTGGCCGCGCCGGACGTGCCGGGCGGACTGGACCGGTGCGCGCGGCTCGGGGCGCGCCGGATCGTCGTGCTGCCGTACTTCCTGTTCACCGGGATCCTCCCGGACCGGGTGCGGCGGCAGACGGAGGAGTGGGCGGCGGCGCACCCGGAGACCGAGGTGCGCTCGGCGGACGTCATCGGTCCGGAGCCGGAACTGCTCGACCTGGTGTGGGAGCGGTACGAGGAGGCGGTGCGGGGCGACCTGCGGATGAACTGCGACTCGTGCGTGTACCGGATCGCGCTGCCGGGCTTCGAGGACAAGGTCGGCCTGCCGCAGCAGCCGCACTTCCACCCGGACGACGACGGGCACCACCACGGGCACGGGCACCACCACGGTGGTCACGCGCATGCGCACTGAGGACGGGCACGATCTGCGGCACCACGGCGACGCCGAGGTCCGCGACGACGGGTCGGCGCTGGTCGACCTCGCGGTGAACGTCCGCACGGACACCCCGCCGGCCTGGCTGCGGGAGCGGATCGCCGCGACGCTGGGCTCGCTCGCGGCCTACCCGGACGGGCGGGCCGCGCGGGCCGCGGTGGCGGCCCGGCACGGGCTGCCGCCCGAGCGGGTGCTGTTGACGGCGGGCGCGGCGGAGGCGTTCGTGCTGCTGGCCCGCGCGCTGAAGGTGAGCCGGCCGGTCGTGGTGCACCCCCAGTTCACGGAGCCGGAGGCGGCCCTGGTGGACGCCGGGCACACCGTCGGGCGGGTCCTGCTGCGGGAGGAGGACGGCTTCCGGCTCGACCCGGCGGCCGTCCCCGAGGGCGCCGACCTGGTGGTGATCGGCAACCCGACGAATCCGACGTCGGTCCTCCACCCGGCCGCGACGATCGCCGCGCTCGCCCGGCCGGGGCGGACGCTGGTCGTGGACGAGGCGTTCATGGACGTGGTGCCGGGCGAGCGGGAGGCCCTGGCGGGGCGGACCGACGTGCCGGGCCTGGTGGTGCTGCGCAGCCTCACGAAGACCTGGGGGCTGGCGGGACTGCGGATCGGCTACGTCCTCGCCGCCCCGGAGACCGTGGCCGCGCTGGAGCGGGCTCAGCCGCTGTGGCCGGTGTCCACGCCGGCACTGGCCGCCGCCGAGGCATGTGTGTCGCCGCGCGCCCTGGCGGAGGCGGCGGAGGCGGCCGACCGCGTCGCCGCCGACCGGGACCACCTGGTCGCGGGACTGCACGGGTTCGCCCCGGCCGGCCTCCGGGTCACCGGCCCGGCCGAGGCGTCCTTCGTCCTCGTACGCGTACCGGGTGCGGCGGAGATCCGCCGCGACCTGCGCGCCCTCGGCTACGCCGTCCGGCGCGGGGACACGTTCCCCGGACTCGACGAGAGCCGGCTGCGCCTGGCGGTCCGGGACCGCGCGACGGCGGACGGCTTCCTGCACGCCCTGGGCCGGGTACTGGCCTCGGCGTGACACCTGAACGGGCCCCGGACGCCGGCAGGGGCGGTGTCCGGGGACCCGTTGAGGTGTTCTGGCGTCAGCCGCGGCCGCGCTTAGCCAGGGCGACGGCGCCGCCGCCCGCGAGGAGCAGGGCGAGCGCCCCGCCCGCGAGGTAAGGCGTCATGGAGTTGCCGCCGGTCTCGGCGAGGCCCTCGTCCGCCTTCTCGCCCTGCGGCTCGACGTCGCCGGCCGGCTCGGTGCCCGGCGCGGCCTCCTCCTCGGGCGCGGCCGGGGTCTCGCAGGTGGCCTTCGCCAGGGTGAGGGTGCCCTCCACCTCGGCCACGTTGAGCTTCAGCGGGTTGACGGAGACCTTGAGCTCCAGGGCCGTGGCGGCGGCCGTCCGCGAGGTCTGCTCGGTCCTGGAGTAGTCGAGGCGCACCTCGCCCACGCCCGGCACCTCGACCTGGGTGGTGCCGCCCGCGGTGAGCTTGACCTTCTTGCCGAGGACGGTGACGTCGCCCAGCAGGTCGGACGTGGCGGTCGGCTTCTCCCCCGCCACACAGGTCGCCTTGGAGGTGACCTGGCCGACCTCGATGAGCGACAGCAGGGGCAGGCCCGGGACATGGACCTTGGCACGGGCCAGCTCGGTGAAGCCCTCGGCGCGGCCGTCCTCGACCGTGGCGCTCGCCTTGGCGACCTCCGCCTTGACGACGCTGAAGGGCTCGCCGCCGTCGACGCCGTCGAGGCGGGCCGTCAGCGCCGTCTTCTCGGCGCTCCGCGGCGCCCGCACCTCGTTGAGGGACACCGCGAGCGGGACGTTCACGGTCTTGTCGAGCAGGGAGACGTCGAGCCCGGTGCGCAGGACGACGGCGCTCGCCCGGCCCTCGTCGCCGGTCGCCCGGGCCGGGCCCGCCGCGCCCAGGACCGCCGGGCCGGCGGTCAGCGCGGTGGCCGTCGCGAGGGTGGCGAACCGGCGTGCGGACATGCGGAATTTCTTGCCGTTCAAGGTGGGACCCCCAGAGGAAACGTGCTCGGGACCCGGCAAGAATCGCGCACCCCGGGTGGACAGTCAGCGTTCCGCCGCCACTTCACTCCAACGTGACTTTCCCGTGTGCCTTTTCGAATCCCGCGGCACGGGTGTTCCCCGAAGTCGCCTCCGTACCCTCGTCCGGGCGAGCGCCCGTACCGGCGCACCGCCCCGCCCGCGCGCACCGGGGCGGGCGGGGCGCCGGATGTCCCGGGGTGCCGTCAGCCGACGACGCGGCCGTTCAGCACGATGCGGCGGGGGGCCGCCAGGACCCGGACGTCGGCGCGGGGGTCCGTCTCGTAGACGACGAGGTCCGCCGCGGCGCCCTCCTCCATGCCGGGGCGGCCGAGCCAGGCGCGGGCCGCCCAGGTCGTCGCCGCGAGGGCGTCGACGGCGGACAGGCCGGCGGTGACCAGTTCGGCCACCTCGGCGGCCACCAGGCCGTGTGGCAGCGTGCCGCCCGCGTCGGTGCCGACGAAGACGGGGATGCCGGCGTCGTGGGCGTTGCGGACGGTGTCGTAGCGGCGCTCGTGCAGCCGGCGCAGATGGGCCGACCAGCGGGGGAACTTGGCCTCCCCGCCGTCGGCCAGCTTCGGGAAGGTCGCGATGTTGACCAGGGTCGGCACGATCGCCACCCCGCGCGCGGCGAACAGCGGGATCAGCTCGTCGGTGAGGCCGGTGGCGTGCTCGACGCAGTCGATGCCGGCCTCGACGAGATCCTGGAGGGAGTCCTCGGCGAAGCAGTGCGCGGTGACCCGGGCGCCCAGCCGGTGGGCCTCGGCGATGCCCGCCTCGACGGCCTCGCGCGGCCAGGTGGGCGCCAGGTCGCCGAGGTCCCGGTCGATCCAGTCGCCGACCAGCTTGACCCAGCCGTCGCCGCGCCGGGCCTCCTGGGCGACGTAGGCGACCAGGTCCTCCGGTTCGATCTCGTGCGCGAAACCGCGGATGTAGCGGCGGGTGCGGGCGATGTGCCGGCCGGCCCGGATGATCTTCGGCAGGTCCTCGCGCTCGTCGACCCAGCGGGTGTCGGAGGGCGAGCCGGCGTCCCGCAGCAGCAGGGTCCCGGTGTCGCGGTCGGTGAGGGCCTGCTTCTCGGCGGTGCCCGCGTCGACGGGTCCGTGCGGACCGAGCCCCACATGGCAGTGCGCGTCGACCAGGCCGGGCAGGGCCCAGCCCTCGACGGTGCGCACGTCGCGAGCACCGGCGGGACGGTCGTAGGAGATCCGTCCGCCGACGACCCACAGCTCGTCCCGGACGTCGTCCGGGCCGGCGAGGACCCGGCCCCTCACGTGCAGCACCGCGCGTTCGCTCATGCCCTGCACCTTAGTGAGCGGCTACTCGGTCCCGCCCACCTGGTCCGGGCCGTCTTCCTCGACCTCGGCCATCGCCGGGTCGAGGAGCCGGGAGAGGAAGTGCCGGGTGCGTTCGTGCCGGGGCCGGCCGATGACCTGGTCGGGGGTGCCGTCCTCGACGATCACGCCGCCGTCCATGAACACGACCCGGTCGGCGACCTCCCGCGCGAACGTCATCTCGTGGGTGACGACCATCATCGTCATGCCCTCGTTCGCGAGCATGCGCATGACGGCGAGCACATCGCCGACGAGTTCGGGGTCCAGCGCGGACGTCGGCTCGTCGAAGAGCATGACCTGGGGGCCCATGGCGAGGGCGCGGGCGATGGCGACGCGCTGCTGCTGGCCGCCGGAGAGGGAGGCGGGGTAGGCGCCGGCCTTCTCGGCCAGGCCGACCCGCGCCAGGTTCTCGGCGGCGACCTTGGCGGCGGCCTCCTTGCCCCGGCGGAGCACCCGGCGCTGCGGCAGGGTCAGGTTCTCGGTCACCGTGAGGTGCGGGAACAGGTTGAACTGCTGGAAGACCATGCCGATCCGGCGGCGTACGGCGTCGATGTCGACGTCCGGGTCGGTGAGCTCGGTCCCGCCGACGAAGACCTGGCCCTTGGTGGGCTCCGTCAGCAGGTTCACGCAGCGCAGCAGCGTCGACTTGCCCGAGCCGGACGGGCCGATGACGCACACGACCTCGCCCTGCCGGATCTCCAGGTCGATGCCGCGCAGCACCTCGTTGTCGCCGAAGGACTTGTACAGGTCGCGGACCTGGATCTCTGCCGTGGTACTCACTTGACGGCCTCCTGGGCCTTGGCCTCCATACGGCGGACGACGAAGCCGAGCGGGATCGTGATCAGCAGGTAGCACAGGCCCGCGACCAGGATCGGTGTGGAGTTGGCGGTCTGGCTGGCGAGGTCGCGGCCGAACTTGGACAGCTCCCGCTCCTCCAGGGTGACCCCGAGGAACAGCACCAGCGAGGAGTCCTTGAACAGCAGGACGAGTTCGTTGGTGAGCGGCGGCAGGATGATCCGGAACGCCTGCGGGATGACGATGGAGATCATCGCGCGGGTGGGCGAGAAGCCGAGCGAGCGCGCGGCCTCCATCTGTCCTTTGGGCACCGCCTGGATGCCGGCCCGGATGGTCTCGGCCATGTACGCGGCGGCGACCAGGCCGAGCGCCAGCGCGACCTTGCCGTACGTGCCGCCGGGGATCTCCGTGCCGGGGAAGGCCAGGGGCACGGCGACGCCGATGAAGATGAAGATCAGCAGGGCGGGCAGGCCCCGGAAGATCTCGATGTAGACACCGGCCAGCCAGCGGTAGGGCCCCACGGACGACAGCCGCATCAGCGCGATCACCATGCCGAGGGCGAGTCCGACGACGAAGCCGGACATCGTGTAGAGCACGGTGTTCTTCAGCGCGAGGGTGATGACGTCCGGGAACATCTCCCGGGCGATGGCCCCCTGCGCGAACTGGTTCTTCAGCCGGCCCCAGTCGGCCACGACCGCGAAGGCGATCACGGCCGCGACGAAGACGACGTACTGGGCACCGCGCGACAGGCTGCGCTTCTGCCGCCGGGTCAGGCCCTTCTTCTTCGGCTGGAGGGGTACCTCTGTGCCGCTCATCGGGGTCAGGCGGCGGGCGACGGAGAGGCGGCGGACTCGTCGTACGGGCCGATCCACTTCTCGTACAGCTTCTTGTACGTGCCGTCGGCCTTGGCCTCGGAGAGCGCCTTGTTGATCGCCGCGAGGAGCTTGGTGTTGCCCTTCTTCACCGTGAAGCCGTACTGCTCGCCGGTGTTGATCTGCTCGGCGACCCGGAAGGCCTTGGCGTTGGCCTTGTCCTTCAGCCAGCTCTGGACGACCGGGTAGTCGATGACGACGGCCTGGACCTGGCCGGTGCGCAGCCCGTTGAGGACGGCGTCGGAGGACTCGAAGGAGACCGGGTCGAGGCCCTTGCTCTTGGCGTAGTCCTCGCCCGTGGTCTGGGCCTGGGCGCCGACCTTCTTGCCCTTGAGGTCGGCGAAGGAGGAGATGCCGCTCTTCTTGTCGACGAGGAGGGCCTGGGTGGCCTCGAAGTACGGGTCCGAGAAGTCGACGTTCTTCTTGCGCTCGGGGGTGATCGTCATGCCGGCGGCCGCGAGGTCGCACTCGCCGGAGTTGAGGAACGCGCCCGTCTTGAAGTTCTCGAAGGGCGTGTCGAGGATCGCCTGCTTCACACCCAGGTCGTCCGCGACCAGGTCGATGAGGGAGACGTCGAAGCCCTGGACCTTGCCGTCGATCTCGGACTGGAAGGGCGGGTACGGCAGGTGGGTGCAGGTGGTGAGCTGGCCCGCCTTGACGAGCTTCACACCACCGGCCGCGGTCTTGGTGCCGCTGCCGCCGTCGTCGCCGGAGGAGCAGCCGGCCAGGAGCACCAGCCCGGCCGTCGCGGTGGTGGCGGCCAGAACGCGGGTCCGGCGCCCGAAGGTCGTCTTCACGGGGGGAGCCTCCTGTGGGGGAACTGAGAGTTCCGATTATAAGGAGAAGTTTGAGGTCCTCAAACCAAACCGATGGCTTGAGGGCCGTCTGACCTGGAAAGTCGGGAGCCGGGCGGGGTGTGCCCGGCTGGGGCCCCGGGGTGTAGATGTGCCCGGACGCCACGGGATTACGCTCGTGGGGTCGGCTTCGGAGTGAAGAGCCGGAGCGCCGAGAGCGAAGAGAGTTCCGCCGTGACCCACCCCTTGCTGGATCTGGCCCCGCTGAGCGCCGCCCGTTTCGCCGCGGTGGAGGACCGTGTGGCACGGCTCCTCGGGACCGCGCAGGACGTCGTGATCATGCAGGGTGAGGCGCTGCTGCCGCTGGAAGGGGCGATCCGGGGGACGGCCGGGCCCGGCACGACCGCGCTGAACGTGATCACCGGCCCGTACGGGCAGACCTTCGGGGACTGGCTGCGCGACTGCGGCGCCCGGGTGATCGATCTGGCGGTGCCGTTCCACACGGCGGTCACCGCGCGGCAGGTCCGGGAGGCGTTCGAGGAGCACCCGGAGATCGACTTCGTGTCCCTGGTCCACGCGGAGGCGGCCACCGGCAACACCAACCCGGTCGCGGAGATCGGCGAGGCGGTGCGGGAGCAAGGGGCGCTGTTCTACCTGGACGCGGTCGCGTCGGTCGGGGCCGAGCCGGTGCTGCCGGACGCCTGGGGCGTGGACCTGTGCGTGATCGGGGCGCAGAAGGCGATGGGCGGTCCGGCCGGGGTGTCTGCGGTGTCGGTGAGCGAGCGGGCGTGGGCGCGGATGGCGGCGAACCCCGGGGCGCCGCGCCGGTCGTACCTGTCGCTCCTGGACTGGAAGGAGCGCTGGATCGACGGCGGCCGCCGGGCGCTGCTGCACGCGCCCGCGCAGCTGGAGATGCTGGCGCTGGAGGCGTGCGTGGAGCGGATCGAGGCGGACGGCCTGGACGTCGTGATGGCGCGGCACCGCGGGGCGGCGCTGGCGACCCGGGCGGGCGCGGTGGCGCTGGGCGGCGGCCTGGAGCCGTATGTGCACGAGGCCCGGGACGCCGCTCCGGTGGCGACGACGCTGCGGACGCCGGCCGGTGTCGAGGCGTCGGAGGTCGTGGCCCGCGCGCTGGCGTCCGACCCGGCGCTGCCGCTGGCGGCTGGGGGCGGGGCGCTGGCCAAGGAGATGATCCGGGTCAACCACTACGGCAAGGACGCCACGGTGGGCGCGGTCCGCGGCAGCCTCGCGGCGCTGGGGGCCGCGCTGGCGGAGAAGGGGCTGACGGTGGATGTCCAGGCGGCTCTGCGCGCTGTCGACGACATCAGTGCAGCTTGAATTCAGGGGTAATTCTCGAATTCTTTATCAGGGGTAGCTCGCCTAGAGCTTCTGCCCGCTCCTCCGGGCCTTAAACGCGGAGATTCCGTGAACCGGGGATGCGTTATTCCGGCCACATCTCACACACGTTACACGGCTGTGACGCGTTCCACATCGCAGTTGTTTTGTCCGGTATTAACCTAGTAAAACGGGCGATTCGCCACGTCCGGGCGGACCTGCTCACGCCCGCGTGATAACACAGGCCGACGAGGCACGTAACCCCATCCAGCCATGCATTTTTCAATTTCCCTCGGTAAATTCAATTTGCATGACCGCCGCACAAGCAGACCTGCAAATCGACCGTCCGGCGACGGCCGACGGCGCCGCGCTGTGGCGCATCGCCCGCGACTCCGAGGCGCTCGACCTGAACTCGTCGTACAGCTATCTGCTGTGGTGCCGGGACTTCGCCGGCACATCCGCCGTCGCGCGTGACGAGCGCGGCGAACCGGTCGGCTTCGTCACCGGATACGTGCGGCCGGAGCGTCCGCACACCCTGCTCGTCTGGCAGGTGGCCGTGGACGGCGCGTACCGCGGACGCGGACTCGCCGCGTCCCTGCTGGACGCGCTCGCCGCACGCGTCCACCGCGAGCACGGCGTCACGAGCGTCGAGACCACCATCACCCCGGGCAACACGGCCTCCGAGCGCCTGTTCGCCTCCTTCGCCGAGCGCCACGGCGCCGCGCTGGAGCGCGAGGTGCTGTTCCCGGCGGGACTGTTCCCGGACGGGCCGCACGACCCCGAAGTGCTGTACCGCATCGGTCCCCTCTCCCTCTGACCTCCCCCCACGCAACGAGGAGCGATTCGTCGTGACCATCACCCAGCCCGACCTCAGCATCTTCGAGACCCTCGAGTCCGAGGTGCGCAGCTACTGCCGCGGCTGGCCCACCGTCTTCGACCGTGCGCGCGGCAGCCGCATGTACGACGAGGACGGCCACGAGTATCTGGACTTCTTCGCCGGTGCCGGGTCACTGAACTACGGGCACAACAACCCCGTCCTGAAACGGGCTCTGATCGACTACCTGGAGCGGGACGGCGTCACGCACGGGCTCGACATGTCCACCAGCGCCAAGCGGGCCTTCCTGCAGACCTTCCAGGACCTGGTGCTGCGGCCCCGCGACCTGCCGTACAAGGTCATGTTCCCGGGCCCGACCGGCACCAACGCCGTCGAGTCCGCGCTGAAGCTGGCCCGCAAGGTCAAGGGCCGCGAGGCCATCGTGTCGTTCACCAACGCCTTCCACGGCATGTCGCTGGGCTCGCTGGCCGTCACCGGCAACGCCTTCAAGCGGGCCGGCGCCGGCGTCCCGCTGGTCCACGGCACGCCCATGCCGTTCGACAACTACTTCGACGGCGCGGTCGAGGACTTCCTGTGGTTCGAGCGGCTCCTGGAGGACCAGGGGTCCGGTCTGAACAAGCCCGCGGCCGTGATCGTGGAGACCGTGCAGGGCGAGGGCGGCATCAACGTGGCCCGGCCCGAGTGGCTGCGCGCGCTCGCCGAGCTGTGCGAGCGCCAGGACATGCTGCTCATCGTCGACGACATCCAGATGGGCTGCGGACGCACCGGCGCCTTCTTCTCGTTCGAGGAGGCGGGCATCACCCCGGACATCGTCACCGTGTCCAAGTCCATCAGCGGCTACGGCCTGCCCATGTCGCTGTGCCTGTTCAAGCCCGAGCTGGACATCTGGGAGCCGGGCGAGCACAACGGCACCTTCCGCGGCAACAACCCCGCCTTCGTCACGGCGACGGCGGCGCTGGAGTCGTACTGGGCCGACGGCTCGGCGATGGAGAAGCAGACCCGCACCCGCGGCGAGCAGGTCGAGCAGGGTTTGATCGCGATCTGCGAGGAGAACCTGCCCGACGTCAAGGAGTACCGCGGCCGTGGCCTGGTGTGGGGCATGGAGTTCCACGACAAGGAGCGCGCCGGCCGGGTCGCCCGCCGGGCCTTCGAGCTCGGGCTGCTCATCGAGACGTCCGGGCCCGAGAGCGAGGTCGTGAAGCTGCTGCCCGCTCTGACCATCTCCCCGGACGAGCTGGACGAGGGACTCAGCGTCCTCGCCCGCGCCGTCCGCGAGACCGCCTGACCGGTATCCGGCAGGGAACACCACCACCGAGGAGGCATCGCAACACCGTGATCGTCCGTTCGTTCAAGGAGATCGAAGGCACCGACCGCCACGTGAAATCGGCGTCCGGCACCTGGGAGAGCAAGCGCATCGTCCTCGCCAAGGAGGGGGTCGGCTTCTCCGTGCACGAGACGATCCTGTACGCGGGCACGACGACCGACATGTGGTACGCCAACCACATCGAGGCCGTGGTCTGCACCAGGGGCGATGCCCAGCTGACCGACCGCGAGACCGGGGAGACATACCACATCACCCCCGGCACCATGTACCTCCTCAACGGCCACGAGCGGCACACGCTCGAGGTCAAGGAGGACTTCCACTGCATCTGCGTGTTCAACCCGCCCGTGACCGGACGGGAGGACCACGACGAGAACGGCGTCTACCCGCTGCTCACCGAGGAGGTGTGAGTCACCGTGACCACGACCACGCACGTCACCGATCTCTACCCGACCCGCGGTGCCACCGAGGTGGCGACCCCGCGGCAGGACCCCGTCGTCTGGGGTTCCCCGGACACGCCCGGCCCGGTCTCGGCGACTGATCTGCAGGCCCTGGACCGCGACGGCTTCCTCGCCGTCGACCAGCTGATCGGCCCGGACGAGGTCGCCGTCTACCAGCGCGAGCTGGAGCGGCTCGTGAACGACCCGGAGATCCGCGCGGACGAGCGCTCCATCGTGGAGCCGAGGTCCAAGGAGATCCGGTCCGTCTTCGAGGTGCACAGGATCAGCGAGGTGTTCGCGAACCTCGTGCGCGACGAGCGGGTCGTCGGCCGGGCCCGGCAGATCCTCGGCTCGGACGTCTACGTCCACCAGTCGCGGATCAACGTCAAGCCCGGCTTCGGTGCCAGCGGCTTCTACTGGCACTCGGACTTCGAGACCTGGCACGCCGAGGACGGCCTGCCGAACATGCGCACCATCTCGGTCTCGATCGCGCTGACGGAGAACCACGACACCAACGGCGGGCTGATGATCATGCCCGGCTCCCACAAGACCTTCCTCGGGTGTGCGGGAGAGACGCCGAAGGACAACTACAAGAAGTCGCTCCAGATGCAGGACGCGGGCACGCCGTCCGACGAGGCGCTGACGGCGATGGCGTCGGAGTACGGCATCAAGCTCTTCACGGGCAAGGCCGGTTCGGCGACCTGGTTCGACTGCAACTGCATGCACGGCTCGGGCGACAACATCACGCCGTTCCCGCGCAGCAACGTGTTCATCGTGTTCAACAGCGTGGAGAACGCCGCCGTGGACCCCTTCGCGGCACCGGTCCGGCGGCCGGAGTTCATCGGCGCGAGGGACTTCACCCCGGTGAGGTGACCTCTCGCGCCCACGGCGACGCGGCCCGACCGTACTTCTCGTACGGGGCGGGCCGCGTCGCCGTGCGCGCGGGGCTCAGCCGGACAGGGCGTCCAGCAGCCGGTCGACGTCGGCGGCGGTGTTGTAGAGGTGGAAGGCCGCCCGCAGGTTGCCCGCGCGGTCGGAGACCTCGATGCCCGCGCGGCTCAACTCGCCCTGCCAGGAGCCGAGTCCGGGCACGGACACGATGGCGGAGCCCGGGGCGGGCACCGGGCTGTGCCCGAGGCGGGCCAGGCCCGCGCGGAAGCGGTCCGCCAGCGCGAGGTCGTGGGCCCGGATGGCGGGCACGCCCAGCCGCTCGACCAGCTCCAGGGAGGCGCGCAGCCCGGCGAAGCCGAACAGGGCCGGGCTGATGTCGAACCGCCGTGCGGACCCGGCGAGTTCCTGCACCGGGCCGTAGCAGCTCTCCCACGGCACCTCCCCGGCGATCCAGCCGGCGAGCAGCGGCGTCAGCCCGCCGAAGTCCTCGGGGGCGACGAAGAACGCGATGCCGTGCGGGCCGAGCACCCACTTGAAGGCGACGGCGGCGGTGAAGTCGTCCTCGGCGGCCTCCAGGGGCAGCCAGCCCACCGACTGGGAGGCGTCGACATAGGTGCGGGCCCCATGGGCCCGGGCCGCGCGGCGCACCGCGGGCAGGTCGGCGAGCCGCCCGTCGGCGGACTGCGCGGAGCTGACCGCGACGAGCGCGGTGTCCGGACGGACGGACTCGGCGAGGCGCTCCAGCGGGACGGAGCGCACCTTGAGGTCGCCGCGCATGTGGAAGGGGTTCACCAGGGAGGCGAAGTCGCCCTCCGCGGTGAGGACTTCGGCGCCCTCGGGCAGGGAGGCGGCGATCAGCGCGCCGTACTCGGCCACGGACCCGCCGAGCGCGACCCGCTCGACGGGGACCCCGGCCAGCCGGGCGAAGGAGGCCCGGACCGCCTCGACGTCCTCGTACAGCGATCCCAGCGCGACGCCGTCGGCCCGCATCCGCGCGGCCCGGTCGAGGGCGGCGACGGTGCGGGCCGGGAGCAGGCCGTTGCTGGCGGTGTTCAGATAGACGTTCTTCGGGGCGAACTCTGCGCGGACGAGGCTCTCGAAGGTCTCCATGACCCAACTCTGAGCCCTCTGAACCGTGCGGGTCCATTGCGATTTTTTACGTCATTCGTCTAAGCAACGCTTATGTATCGCCGCTGACCTGCGGTTTCGTCAGCCCTGCGGGACCGCACAGCCGTCGGGGCCGCACGTGTCCGCGTCACCCGTGTCGAGGAGCGTCAGCGGCGAACGGTCGCCCCACGCCTGGGTCAGCGCCTGCGCGAAGACCTCGGCGGGCTGGGCGCCCGAGACGCCGTAGGCGCGGTCGAGCACGAAGAACGGGACACCGGTGGCGCCGAGCTGGGCGGCCTCGCGCTCGTCGGCTCGGACGTCGTCGGCGTAGGCGGCCGGGTCGGCGAGGACCCGGCGCACCTCGTCGGCGTCGAGTCCGGCCTCGACGGCCAGCTCCACCAGGCGCTCGTCGCCCTCCGCGAAGACGGACCGCTCCTCGGCGAAGTTCGCCCGGTACAGGATCTGGAGGAGCTCGTCCTGGCGGCCGTGCCGCTTGGCGAGGTGCAGCAGGCGGTGCATGTCGAAGGTGCCGCCGTGGTCACGGCCCTCGGTGCGGTAGGGGAGCCCCTCCGCCGCGGCCTGCGCGCCCAGGTTCTCCTCGCCGGCCCGTGCCTGGGCCGCGCTCATGCCGTACTTCTTGGTCAGCATGGTGATCACCGGCTGGATGTCGCCCTTGGCGCGCCCGGGGTCCAGTTCGAAGGAACGGTGGACGACCTCGACCTGGTCGCGGTGCGGGAAGGCGGCGAGCGCCTTCTCGAAGCGGGCCTTGCCCACGTAGCACCACGGACAGGCGATGTCGCTCCAGATCTCGACGCGCATGGTGTGTGGCTCTCTCCGGCTCGTTCGGGTGCGGAGACTCCCTCCGCCGGGTCGATGAACGTTCAAGCAGCCGGTTTCATTCCCCCGTGCGGGTCAGGCGGCGGGGACGGCGAAGCGCAGGTACCGGTGGTGGTCGCCGTCGGCGGGCGGGTTGTCCGGGTCGGGCAGCCAGCCCTGGCGGGCGTAGAAGTCCTGGGCGCGCCGGTTGTCCACGTGCACGTCGAGGACGGCCGTGCGCCGGCGGTCGGCCGTCCACTCCTCGACGCAGGCCCGGTGCAGGGCGGTGCCGACGCCCCGGCGCCAGTGATCGGGGTCGACGTGGAACTGGTACAGCTTGACCAGGTCGGCGGGGGCGCCCTCGGGGGTGCGGAACGAGGCCAGGCCGACGAGGCGGCCCTGCTCGACGACGCACAGCACCCGCCCGTCGGGCCGCTCGACGGCGGTGCGCCAGGACGCGGACCAGTCGGTGCCGTCCTGCGGGAGCCCGTCCGGGTAGTAGGTCGCGCGGGCGCGGGCGTGCAGCGCGACGACGTCGGCCAGCTCGGCGGGCAGGGCGGGGCGGATCACGCGGCCCGCCGGGACTCGGTCATGGATCATGCTTCGGAGGACGTGGCCGCGCGCGCCCCGGTTCCGGGCGCCCGGGGCGCCGGTCAGCTCCCGTCGCGCAGGTCCTTGGGCCAGTCGGGCCGGAAGGCGAGGTGGTCGTAGGTCACCACGCAGCCCTCCCCCAGCGGCGACTGGGTCATGAACCCGACCAGGGCGGCTCCGGTCTCCTTCTCGCCGCCGAGCGTGAAGAGGCGGACGAAGGTCCAGCGTTCGCCGTCGCGGGAGGCGTGGAAGGCGAAGGCACGGCCGGTGCGGCTCACCCGCAGCCACACCGAACTTCCCTCCACCGTGAAGGAGTTGGCGTCGTCGGAGTGGCCGCGGGTGACGACCGTGCAGACGGTCGGGACGTCCGGGGAGTACTCCAGGCACAGCTTGGCCCAGGCCCGCTCGCCCACGTGGACGTAGAGCACCCCGGCGTCGAAGGCGCCGGCGAACCCGACGGTGACCCGGGCGATCAGCTGGAAGTCGCCCTCGGGCGCGCCCAGCAGCCGCGGTGCGTCGGAGGCGGCGTCCAGGGCTTCCCCGGTGGGCGGCACGAAGCGGTCCTGCCGCGGGCCGGCCCATCCGGAGAGGATGCCGTCCTCGTAGGCCCAGTGGCCGTCCGGGCCGTAGGTGCGCAGCGGGAAGGGCAGTTCGGGTATCTCCAGGTCCATGACCGGATTCTTCCAGGCGCGGTGGCGGGCCGCCCGCCCCGGCGCCGTCAGACCTCCAGGGCGCCGTTGAGGCGGCGGGGCAGCCCGAGCGGGTTGTCGTCCCTCAACTCCGGGGGGAGCAGCGCCTCGGGCGCCCCCTGGTACACGACGGGCCGCAGCCAGCGCTCGACGGCCGTGCCGCCGACCGAGGTGGAGGTCGAGGTCGTCGCCGGGTAGGGGCCGCCGTGGTGCTGGGCCGGGGCGACGGCCACACCCGTCGGCCAGCCGTTGACGAGGACGCGTCCGGCCAGCGGCGTCAGCTCGGCCAGGATGCCGGCCCCGCGTCCCTGACCCGCGGCCTCCTCGGCGGACAGGTGGACGGTCGCCGTCAGGTTGCCCGGCAGCCGGGACAGCACCCGGGTGGCCTCGGCGTCGTCGTCGTAGCGGACGACCACCGTCACCGGCCCGAAGCACTCCTCCAGGAGCACGTCGTGGGCGCCCTCCTCGGCCAGCGCGCTCGCGGAGACCGTGAGGAACCCGGCGCTGACGGTGTGCTCGCCGCCCGCGCCCGGCGTCACCGGCGAGTCCACCTCGGGCAGTCCCCTGCGCTCGGCCACGCCGGCGAGGAAGTTGTCACGCATCCGGTGGTCGAGCAGGACGCCCGCCTCGGAGTCGCTGACGGCGTCGGTCAGCGACTTGACCAGGCCGTCGCCGGCCGCGCCGGACGGCACCAGGACGAGGCCCGGCTTCACGCAGAACTGCCCGACGCCCAGCGTCATCGAGCCCGCGAGCCCGGTGCCGATGGCCTCGCCGCGCTCGGCCGCGGCCGCCTCGGTGACGAGCACCGGGTTCAGCGAGCCCAGTTCGCCGTGGAAGGGGATCGGGACCGGGCGGGCGGCCGCCGCGTCGAACAGCGCGCGGCCGCCGCGCACCGACCCGGTGAAGCCGGCCGCGGCGACCAGCGGGTGCCGGATGAGTTCGAGACCGGCCTCGAAGCCGTGTACCAGGCCGACGACGCCGGCCGGGACGCCGTGCTCGGCGGCGGCCGTGCGCAGCACGTGGGCGACCAGCTCGGAGAGCGCGGGGTGGTCGGGGTGGGCCTTGACGACGACCGGGCAGCCCGCGGCGAGGGCGCTCGCGGTGTCGCCGCCCGCGACGGAGAAGGCGAAGGGGAAGTTGGACGCCGAGTAGACGGCGACGACGCCGAGCGGGACCTTGTAGCGGCGCAGGTCCGGGACGGGCGGGGTGGCGGTGTCGTCGGGGTGGTCGATGACGACGCCGAGGAAGGCGCCCTCGTCGACGATGTCCGCGAAGGCCCTCAGCTGGTAGCAGGTGCGGGCGAGTTCGCCGGTGAGCCGGACGGGGCCGAGCGCGGTCTCGGCGTCGGCGGCCTCGACGAGCTGGTCCCCGGCGGCCCGGAGCCGGTCGGCGGCGGTGCGCAGGAAGGCGGCGCGGACGGTGCGGTCGGCGAGGGAGGCGCGCGCCTGGTGGGCGGCGCGGACCGCGGTGTCCACCTCCTCGGCCGTGGCCTCGACCGCGACCTGTTCACGCTGCTTCCCGGTTCGGGGGTCGACACTCCAGACTGGTGCTGCTGCCACCGCGGGTCCCTCCACCTGTATCGCCGCACTTCGGAAACTGCACGGCCATCCACCAGGCTCGTTCGATATACTGAACGTTGTCTCTGATGATGAATGTGCTGCGGAAACCCTATCCGCAGATCCTCGTCGAACAAAGGGGTCAAGGGCGATGACGGCTGGCGAGACGGGCGGGGCGCAGGTCAAGTCCGCGGTACGGACGGTCGAACTGCTGGAGTACTTCGCCGGGCGCCCCGGCATGCACTCCCTCGCGGCGGTCCAGGAGGCCGTCGGCTATCCCAAGTCCAGCCTCTACATGCTGCTGCGCACCCTGGTCGAGCTGGGCTGGGTGGAGACCGACGCGACGGGCACCCGGTACGGCATCGGCGTCCGCGCCCTGCTCGTCGGCACCTCGTACATCGACGGCGACGAGGTGGTCGCGGCGGCCCGGCCCACCCTGGACCGGCTCTCCGACGACACGACGGAGACCATCCACCTGGCCCGCCTCGACGGCACCAACGTGGTGTACCTGGCCACCCGCCAGTCCCAGCACTATCTGCGGCCCTTCACCCGGGTCGGGCGCCGTCTGCCCGCGCACTCGACCTCGCTCGGCAAGGCGCTGCTGAGCACGTACTCCGACGAGCAGGTCCGCAAGATGCTCCCGGAGACGCTGCCCGCGCTGACGGAGAACACCATCACGGACCGGGAGAAGCTCATCGAGGAGCTGCACCAGGTCCGCGAGCAGGGCTTCGCCGTCGACCGCGAGGAGAACACGCTGGGGCTGCGCTGCTTCGGCGTCGCCATCCCCTACCGCACACCGGCCCGGGACGCGATCAGCTGCTCGGTCCCGGTGGCGCGGCTGACGCCCGCGCACGAGCAGATGGTGAAGGACGCGCTGTTCGACGCGCGGGACAGACTGACCCTGGCCACCCGTAGGCTCTGACGTCATGGACGTCGAACTGCGCACGGTGCACCACAGCGACCTGCCGGTCTTCTACCGCCAGCTCAACGATCCGGAGGCCCTGCACATGGCGGCCTTCACCCCCGAGGACCCGGCCGACCGGGCCGCCTTCGACGCCCACTGGCGGCGCGTCCTGGCCTCCTCCGACGTCCCGCGCACGATCCTCGCCGACGGGGACGTGGTGGGCAGCGCCGCCGTGTACGGGGAGCCCGGCGAGCGGGAGGTGACGTACTGGGTCGACCGCGCGTACTGGGGCCGGGGCATCGCGACGGCGGCCTTGCGCCGGCTGCTCGAGGAGGTGCCCGAGCGCCCGCTGTTCGCGCGCGCGGCCGCGGACAACGAGGGCTCGCTGCGGGTGCTGCTCAAGTGCGGCTTCCGGGTGACGGCGAAGGCGCGCGGCTTCGCGCCCGCGCGGGGCGCGGAGATCGACGAGCTCGTCCTGCACCTGGAGGACTGACGCACCCGCCCGCCGGGGTCCGCCGCCCGCTCCATGAACGTCCGATGAGAAAACGGGACGCATGGAACGATCGTGCCCGATCCGTTCGTCTCTGGAAGTGGGATGAACAAGACGATCAGGCGGGCCTCCGTCTTCACGCTGCTCCTGGTGCTCGCCCTGCTGGTCAGGGCGACCTGGGTGCAGTTCTACGACGGCCGTGCCCTCGCGGACGACAAGGACAACCGGCGGAACACGATCGCGCTGTACAGCGCGCCGCTCGGCGACATCATCGTGGGCGGCAAGCCGGTCACCGGCTCGGCCCCGACGACGGGCGGTGACCTGGCGTACAAGCGGACGTACCGGGACGGCGCGCTCTACGCGGCCGTGACCGGCTACAGCTCGCAGGCGTTCGGGGCCACCCAGCTGGAGGGCGTCTACCGCGACCTGCTCGACGGCACCGACAGCCGCCTCAAGGGCGTGCTGGACACGGTGACCAACAAGCGGTCCGACCCGGGCAACGTCGTCACCACGATCGACCCCGCCGTGCAGAAGGCCGCCTACGGCGCGCTCGGCGACAAGAAGGGCGCGGCCGTCGCGATCGACCCGTCCTCGGGCCGGATCCTGGCGGTCGCCTCCACCCCGTCGTACGACCCGTCGAAGATCACCACCGGTGACGCGGACGCCTGGAAGCGGTTGACCGGCGACCCGGACAAGCCCATGACGAACCGCGCGCTGCGCCAGCCGCTGCCGCCCGGCTCGACGTTCAAGCTGGTCGTCGCCGCGGCCGCGCTGGAGGACGGCCTGTACAAGTCGGTGGACGACCCGACGGACAGCCCGGACCCGTACCCGCTGGCGCAGTCGAACAGCAAGCTGACGAACGAGAACCCCTCGGCGCCCTGCGAGGACGCCTCCATCCGCGTCGCCCTGCAGTACTCGTGCAACAACGTCTTCGCGAGCCTCGCCGTCGACCTGGGCCAGGACAAGGTCCGCGCGATGGCCGAGAAGTTCGGCTTCAACGACGACGAGCGGGACGTGGCCGTGCGGGCGTACGAGAGCGTGTACCCGACGGACATGGACGAGGCCCAGACCGCGCTGTCCGGCATCGGGCAGTTCGACGTCACCGCCACGCCGCTGCAGATGGCCATGGTGTCGGCCGCCATCGCCAACGGCGGCACGCTGGTCTCACCGCACATGGTGGCGCAGATCACCGACGGTGGTGGCGACGTCCTGGAGGACTACGACGACCGCGCGGGGAGCGAGGAGATCGTCAGCTCCCGCACCGCCGAACAGCTCCAGTCGGCGATGCGCACGGTCGTCGAGGACGGCACCGGCACCAACGCGCGCATCGCGGGCGCCACCGTCGGCGGCAAGACAGGCACCGCCCAGCACGGCGAGAAGAACAGCAAGACGCCGTACGCCTGGTTCACGTCCTACGCGAAGGCCGACGGCAAGGAGGTCGCCGTGGCGGTGCTGGTGGAGCAGTCGGACGCCGCCCGCTCCGAGGTCAGCGGCAACGGCCTGGCCGCCCCCGTGGCCCGGAAGGTGATGGAGGCGGCCCTGCGCGGCTAGGGGGTGTGCGGCGCCGTCACCGTACGCCGAGGAGCTGCTCGATCGGGTCGATGGCGAAGTACGCCAGGAACAGCGCCGAGGTGCCCCACAGCAGCCAGTGCACCTCCTTGGCCCGGCCGAGCACGATCTTGATCAGGACGTAGGCGACGAACCCCGCGCCGATGCCGTTGGTGATCGAGTACGTGAAGGGCATGACGGCGATGGTCAGGAACGCCGGGATGGCGATCTCGTACTTGTCCCACTCGATGTTCTTGACCTGCGTCATCATCAGGAAGCCCACGGCGACCAGGGCGGGGGCGGCGGCCTGGAGCGGGACGATGGTGAGCAGCGGGGTGAGGAACAGCGCGAGCGCGAAGAGGCCGCCGGTGACCAGGTTGGCGAAGCCCGTGCGGGCCCCCTCCCCCACGCCGGCCGCCGACTCGATGTAGGAGGTGGCGGAGGAGGCCGACGCCGCGCCGCCCGCGGCCGCCGCGGCACCGTCGATGAGCAGCACCCGCCCGAGGTTCGGCACCTTGCCCTGTTCGTCGAGGAGGCCGGCCTCCGCGCTGACGCCGACGACCGTGCCCATGGTGTCGAAGAAGTCCGACAGGATCAGCGTGAAGATCAGCAGGACCACGGTGAGGACGGTGGTCTCCCCGAAGGCGCCGAACAGGCTGAAGTGGCCGAGGAGGCCGAAGTCGGGGGTGTCCACCACCTGGTCGGGCCACGCGGGGGTGGTGAGGCCCCAGCTCTTCACGTCGGCCAGGGAGTCGATGATCATCGCGACGATCGTCATGGTGACGATGCTGATCAGGATGGCGCCCTTCACCTTGCGGGCGAGCAGGGCGATCGTCAGCAGGACGCCGACGCAGAACACCAGGATCGGCCAGCCGCCGAGGGAGCCGGTGCCACCGAGCTGGACCGGCACGGTGGTGTTCGCGGCGTCCGGGATACGGCTGACGAAGCCGGCGTCGACGAAGCCGATGAACGCGATGAACAGGCCGATCCCGACACTGATCGCCTGCTTGAGCGGCTGCGGGATGGCGTGCATGACGGCCTCGCGCAGCCCGGTGACGACGAGCCCGCAGATCAGCAGGCCCTCCAGCACGATCAGCCCCATCGCGTCGTCCCAGGACATGAGCGGTGCGATCTGGAAGGCGACGACGGCGTTGAGGCCGAGACCGGCGGCGAGCGCGAGAGGCAGGTTGCCGCCGACGCCCATGATGACGGTCATGACCGCGGCGACCAGGGCGGTGGCGGTGGTGAGCTGGACGGGGTCGAGCTGGTGGCCGAACTTGTCCTTGGCACTGCCCAGGATGATGGGGTTCAGGACAAGGATGTAGGCCATCGTGAAGAAGGTGGCGAAGCCGCCGCGTATCTCCCGGGGCAGGGTGGACCCGCGCTCGGATATCCGGAAGAAACGGTCGAGGCTGCTCACGCCCGGTTCGGGGGCTCTGGACCGGTCGTCCACCTTCTGCGCTTCTGACATGGCGTCACTCCTCGTCGCCCGAAGGATCACTGTGCGAATGCTGGCTGGATTGTTCCCCCGCCGTGGGGGTTTCAGGTTTTCGCCGTGTTACGGAAGGGCATCGGCGGAAGACCTCCCGCGCGTCCGCGGCCGTCGAGGCAACCGAACTCCGGTTCCCGTCATCTGACTTCATGGAGCGACCCCCACACGCCCCGGGACCTGCCGGCCTGAGCCCCCCTCGGCCGGCAGCGCCGAACGCCCCGCCGGTGACGACCGGCGGGGCGTTCGCTCTTTCATCGGGGCGCCGAGGGGTCGCGGCAGAGCCGGGCGCCCAGGGCGGGCGAGCCGGTGGAAGCCGCGCGGCGCCTCGCCGCCGACCCGGCCGCGGGTCACGGGGAAGCCGTACGGGATGGCGCGGGCGGTCGTGGGGGCGGCCGTTCCCTAAGACGGCGGTGGCCCGCCCGAAGACGTGGTCGACCCCGCCCTCGGCGTGGCAGTGCGCGACGTACTGCCGGGCGGGGGCGTCGAGGGCGCGGGAGCCGGCGTTCAGGGTGTCCTGGTGGCCGAGGAAGCGGCAGCGATGCAAGGCGCGGCGGGCGCCCCGCACCTTGGTGGGTGACCGGGGCGGGCCGCGACCGCTCCCCTACCGGGCCGCGCTCCAGCCGGGGTTCCGCCCGCTCAGGCCCACCGCCCGGTCCAGCAGGGGCGCCTCGTCCGGCACCGGGACGACGGGACCGAAGATGCCGTCCCCACCCTGGCCGTTCTCGTCGGCGGCGGCCCGCAGGAACTCGTAGGAGACCCGCACCGCCGCGGGGTCGGGGTCGTACGGCTGCCCGGTGGCGCGGGCCAGGTCCCAGCCGTGGATCACCAGTTCGTCCACGGCGACCGCGCCCGCGACGGCGCCCGGCATGTCGATGCCTCCCGCCCGGGTCGTCCCGGTCCACGGGCCGGGGGCCCGCCACACCTCGGCGAGCTCGTCGAGGACCTTGGGCAGTTCCTCGCGCCAGCCGGGCCCGATGTCCGGCACGGCGGACTCCGGGCTGGTGTCGGTCGTGGCGCCCAGGTCCTTGCGGCCGGCGTCGCGGAAGGCGACGGACAGGCCGAGCAGGTGGCCCAGCAGATGACGGACGGCGAGGTCCGGGCAGGGCGTCGGTGCCGCGAGCTGGTCGTCCCGGACGGCCAGCGCGAGACGGGCGACGGCGCGCGCCTGCGGTCCGAGGTCGAGAGTGGTGTCCGTCATGAGCCGGCTCCTCACGGATCGATCGTGTGAAGGGTGGACCGGTCTCGGGGCCGGAACTCATCGGTGCCGGCCCCGCGAGGTCGGCGCGCCGTGGGGGCGGCCGCCCGCGCCGGGTCCCCGGCCCGCTTCCCCGTTCCCCGCAGCCAGGCCCACAGCTCGCGCGGGGTCCTGCCGCCCGCGAAGCACCACAGGGCGATCACCGGGTCGCAGATCGCGCAGCCCAGCGAGGAGGTGTGGGCGAACGGGATGATCGGGTTGCCCTTGAGGTGGTGGACGGCGTCCCACGCGGTGTGGAGCAGCCAGGCGACGCCCACGAACGTCCAGGAGTCCAGTCCCCGGTACGCGACCCAGGTGGCCACCGCCGTGAACGCGAACTCCCAGCCGCCCAGCCCGCCGCCGCTCAGGTAGGCGGCTCCCGCGCCGGCCACCATGACGGCGTTGAAGCGGCGCCGGTGCGGCTCCCGGATGAGGGACATCAGGAGGACGTGGACGAGACCGACGCCGATCGGTGCGACGTACTGCATGTGAAGTGCCTTTTCCCATGGACCACGTGGACGGGCCACCACGCTAGGTCGGGGTCCCGGGCCGCCCCAGGGGGAGAACCGTCAGGTTCCGGCGGATTCCCGCCGGGTGGCGGCCCGCCCCGGTGGTCACTTCGGCTCGGCGTCGAACCGGGCCGTCGACCAGCGGTGGCCGAGCACCGCGAGGCCCAGGCACCAGGCCACGGCCAGCCAGCCGTGGTGACCGATGCCGGTGCCGAGGAGCAGCCCCCGCAGGGTCTCGATGGCCGGGGTGAACGGCTGGTACTCGGCGATCGGCCGGAACCAGCCCGGCATCGCGTCGAGGGGGACGAACGCGCTGGACAGCAGCGGCAGCAGGATCAGCGGCAGCGCGTTGTTGCTGGCGGCCTCGGCGTTCGGGCTGATCAGGCCCATGCCGACCGCGATCCAGGTCAGCGCGGTGGCGAAGAGCACGAGCAGCCCGAACGCGGCGACCCACTCCAGGACGGTGGCGTCGGTGGAGCGGAAGCCGATGGCCACGCCCACCGCGCCGACGACGACCACACTGGCCACCGACTGGATCACACTGCCGACGACGTGCCCGACGATCACGGAGCCGCGGTGGATCGCCATGGTGCGGAAGCGGGCGATGATCCCCTCGGTCATGTCGTTGGAGACGGAGACCGCGGTGCCGACCGTGGTGCTGCCGATGGTCATGAGCAGGATGCCGGGCACGATGTACGCGACGTACGCGGAGCGGTCGGCGGTACCGCCGCCGATGCCGGCGCTCATCGTGTCGCCGAAGACGTAGACGAAGAGCAGCAACAGCATGACCGGCGTGAGCAGCAGGTTCAGCGTGAGGGACGGATAGCGCCGGGCGTGCAGCAGGTTGCGGCGCAGCATGGTCGAGGAGTCGCGTACGGCGAGGGAGAGGGTGCTCATCGGGCGTTCTCCTTGGGTTGTCCGGGGATGACGGCGTCGCCGGTCAGGGCGAAGAAGACGTCGTCGAGGTCGGGGGTGTGCACGGTCAGCTCGTCGGCCTCGATGCCGAGGGAGTCGAGCCGGCCGAGGAGCGCGTGCAGTTCGCGCTGGCTGCCGCCGCTCGGGATCTGCAGCGCGAGGGCGTCGTCGTCCCGGTGGACCTCGCGCAGCGCGGCGCAGGCGCCCCGGTAGGCGGCCGGGTCGGTGAAGCGGAGCCTGACGTGGCCGCCGGGGACCAGCCGCTTGAGTTCGTCGGCGGTCCCCTCGGCCGCGACCGTGCCGTCGTTCAGCACGGCGATGCGGTCGGCGAGTTCGTCGGCCTCCTCCAGGTACTGGGTGGTGAGGAAGACGGTGACGCCGTCGGCGACCAGTTCGCGGATGATCTGCCACATGGAGTGCCGCGAGCGCGGGTCGAGACCGGTGGTCGGCTCGTCGAGGAAGATGATCCTCGGGTCGCCGACCAGCGTCATGGCGATGTCCAGGCGCCGCTTCATGCCGCCCGAGTAGGTGGAGGCGGGCTTGCCGGCCGCCTCGGTGAGGTCGAAGCGCTCCAGCAGTTCGGCGGCGGTCCGCCGGCCCTCCCGCTGGGAGAGGTGGTGCAGGTCGGCCATGAGGAGCATGTTCTCCTCGCCGGTGATCAGGCCGTCGACGGCGGAGAACTGCCCGGTGACGCCTATGGCGGCGCGTACGGCCTGGGGGTCGGCGGCGAGGTCGTGGCCGCCGACCCGGATCGGGCCGCTGCCGGGTCCGGGCGGGATGAGGGTGGACAGGATCTTGACGGCGGTGGTCTTCCCGGCGCCGTTGGGTCCGAGCAGGGAGAAGATCGTTCCCTGGGGGACGTTCAGGTCGATGCCGTCGAGGACGGTCGTGTCGCCGTAGGACTTGCGCAGGTCGTGCGCGGTGATGGCCGCGTCGGTCATGGGTGGGTTCCCCCCTGTGTGGTCCGGGTGTGTGGTGTCAGAGGCTGCGGGCGGTGATGTCGCCGTAGCCAGTGGTGGCGTGGATCTGGAGGGCGGCGCCGGCGCCGTCGGTGTTCCTCAGGCTGTTGTGGACGCGGCCGTAGGCGGTGCCGGCGTCGAGCGAGGCGGAGACGTCGCGGGCGGCGCCGACGGTGACGGCGCCGTGCCCGGTGCGCAGGGTGACCTGGCCGCCGACGGCCTCGGCGACGTCGATGTCGCCCTTCTGGGTGCTGATCTCGGCGCCGCCGCGCAGCCGGCCGACCGTGATGTCGCCGGCCTGGACGCTGAGACGGGCGCTGTCGGCCTCGTCGACCTTGACGGTGGCCTGGGCGCCCTCGAAGGCGAGGTCGCCGAGACGTCCGACGCCGCGGAGTTCGGCGAGGGCGGCCTTGGCGTCGACGCGGGAGCCGGCGGGGAGCTGGACGGTCACCTCGACGGAGCCGGGGTCGCGCAGGGTACCGGCGCCGGTCAGCGGGGCGGCGGTGACGTTGAGGACGCCGTCGGCGCAGGTGACGTCGATCCGCTCGGCGGCCTTGACGTCGCGGCCGCGGGCCGCGTCGGCGGGCCGCACCTCGACGGTGACGTCGTCGCGGTCACCGGCGATGAGCTGGAGACGGCCGGCGGGGACGTCGACGACGAGGGCGATCGGGGCGGGGGCGTCGAACGTGTGCATGGTGCTCTCCTCGGATTGTGTCTCGCTGTTTCCAACACTCGAAACGCTACGTTGCATTCACGGACTGGGCAACATACTTGTTGCGTCAGAACTCAGTAATGGCAGGTCAGTTGCGTGATTTCGTTGCAACGACACTGACTGCAATGCAACGGAAAGAGCTCCGTTCGTTGCAATGGAGCGGACCTGAACGCTACGCTGACGCCCTGTACGCACGAAGGAGGAGGACGCGATGCCGGGAGGCAGGCTCACCCAGCAGGAACGTCAGCGGATCGCCCTGGGGCTGGCGGACGGGCTGGCCTACGCGGAGATCGCGAGGAGCCTCGACCGGCCGACGTCGACGATCACCCGTGAGGTCATGCGCAACGGCGGTCCCACCGGGTACCGCGCGGACCTCGCCCACCGCGCGGCGGAGCGCCGGGCGCACCGGCGCAGGTCGGCCTCGTCGCCGGGCCCGGCGTCCGGGCCGCTGCCGTACGGGCGGGACGCGGACGCCGTCGCCGAGTACGAGGAGCGGTTCACCACCGTGATGATGGGGTCGGGCCTGGCCAAGTCGATGTCGCGGGTGATGGTCTGTCTCCTCACCAGCGACACCGGCAGCATGACGGCGGCCGAACTCGCCGGACGCCTGCAGATCAGCCCGGCGACCGTCTCGAAGTCGATCGCCTTTCTGGAGAGCCAGTCCCTGGTGCGCCGGGAGCGCGACGAACGCCGGCGCGAGCGGTACGTCATCGACGACGACCTCTGGTACCAGTCGATGGTCGCCAGTGCCCGCTCCCTGGAGGAGCAGGTGGAGCTGGCCCGTGAGGGGGTGGACGTGCTCGGTCCCGGCACCCCGGCGGCCGTCCGGCTGGAGAACATCGGCCGCTTCCTGCAGTTCGTGGCCGAGAGCCTCGTCCGCGCCGCCGAGCAGGCCCGCGAGGTCCTCCACACGAGATCCGACGCGGCCGCGGGGGACGACGAAGGCTGACCCGGCGCGCGCTCCGAGGCGGTTGCCCGATGCCCGCGCCCCTGCCTCAGCCGCACGGGGGGCGGGCATGAAGCGCACCGTTCCCCGGCCCCTGCCCCGCGGCCTGCGGCGTCGCGACGCCCGCCTCTGCCCGCTCGCCCTGCGGGCGCCCGCCGCCGCCGGGCCCGTCCTCGGCACCCTGGCCGAAACGGTCCGCCGCAGGCCGCCGCTGATCGGCCTGAACCTGCTCCTGGCGGCCCTCCCGCGTCAGAGCGCGGCGAGCCCCTCCCGTACTGCCGACAAGTCGTCGTCCGACGCCAACCCGGCGTGGTAGAGCCGCAGTTCCGTGGCGCCCAGGTCCCGCGCGCGGGCCGCGTCCGCGGCGAGCGTGCCGGGGCTGCCGCCCATCCCGGAGACCACCTGGAGGTTGGCGGCGAGGACCGCCCCGGCGCGGCCCTGTTCCGCGAACGGGGTGAGCGGCCGCGGGCCGCCCACGCAGGGCACGACGACGCCGTCCGCGACGGAGAGGATGTGCGCGGGGTCGACACCGGCGTCGGCGCCGCAGTGGTAGGTGACCGGGTCGGCGTGCAGCAGCACCTGGAACCCGGCGGGGGCGGCCCGCCGGACCGCTTCGACCGCGGCCTCCTGGAGGGTGCGGGCGGTCGCGTCCCGCCACGCGCGCGTGGCCGCCGCGTACTCCTCGCCGAGCAGCTTCTCGACGCCGGCCCAGCCCTCGTCGGCGGCGCTGCCGCGCCACAGCGGTTCGAGGGCGGCGCGCACGGCGGCGGCCAGCGCACCCGCGTCGGCGCCCTGTGCCTCGTAGCCCTGTGCGCAGTCCGGGCAGAAGCAGAGGGACATCAGGTACTGCCCGGCGTCCCCGAGCGCGACCCCGGCGGTCTTGTCGTGGGCGTGCAGATGCCGGAACCCGTACCAGCCGAGCGACTCCAGCTCGGTGCCGCGTGCCCCGGGCCGTACGGCGGCCTCGGCGGCGAGGTCGACGAGGTACGCGCGCGTGGCGGGCTGCGCGATGCACGGGGCCCACGGGTAGCGGTCGCCGTAGGCGTTGACGACCGAGGTGGCCGGATGCTCGGCGCCCAGCCGGGAGTTGTGCGCGAGCACCACCCAGGTGTGCACCTCCAGACCGGCGGCCGCGAGCGCGGCGGCCGCCTCGCCGAAGGCGTCGCCGGGCGCCCAGTCGCCCGCCGGGTACGGGCGCGGCGCACGGCCCTCCCAGCGGGCGCCGGCCGGGTAGAGCACGGCGGCGTGGTCCGCTGTCACGACGCGGTGGCGGGGGTGGCGCGGGGTGAGGGCACGGGTGGAGTGGTAGGCCGAGGCGAGGGTCGCCTGCCGCACGCCGAGCCCGGCGATCCGCCCCGGAGCCTCCGGGTCCCCGTTGACGTCCCAGGGGTAGACGAACGCCGATGCCTTCACCGGGTCCCCTCCGCGTCCGGGTCCAGCAGGAGGTGGCCGCGCTCGATCAGCTGCGCGAGCTGTTTGACGTGGTCCTCGGCGGGTTCGTGCAGCGGGGGCCGCACCTCCCCCACGTCCAGGCCCCGCAGCCGTACACCGGCCTTGACGAGGGCGACGGCGTATCCCGGCCCCTGGGCGCGCAGTTCCACGAACGGACGGTAGAAGCCGTCCAGGAGGCGGCCCACGGTGTCCTCGTCGCCGTCGTGCAGGGCCCGGTAGAAGGCGAGGGCGATCTCGGGGGCGAAGCAGAACACGGCGGAGGAGTAGAGGGTGACGCCGAGCGCGCGATAGGCGAGCTGGGTCTGCTCGGCGGTCGGCAGGCCGTTGAAGTAGAGGAAGTCGCCGGGCGCCTCGGAGCGGACGGCGCTGACGGTCCGCTGCATGAGGTCGAGGTCGCCGAGACCGTCCTTGAGGCCGATGATCCCGTCCGTACGGGCCAGTTCGACGACCGTGTCCGGGGTGAACACGGCGTTGTCGCGCTGGTAGACGACGACGGGGAGCGCGGTCGCGGCGGCGAGCGCGCGATAGTGCCGCAGCAGCCCCTCCTGCCCGGCGGCGACGAGGTACGGCGGCATGGCGAGCAGCCCGTCGGCGCCCGCGTCCTCGGCGAGCCCCGCGTAGCGCGCGGCGAGGGCGGTGCCGTAACCGGTTCCGGCGACGACCGGCACCCGGCCGTCGGTGGCCTCCACGGCGGCCCGGACGCACGCCTGGAACTCCTCGGGGGTGAGCGCGTGGAACTCCCCGGTCCCGCAGCAGGCGAAGACGGCGGCGGCCCCGGCGTCGACGCCGCGCCGGACATGCGTGCGGTAGGTGTCGAGGTCGACCGATCCATCGGGGCCGTAGGCGGTGACGGGGAAGAACAGCGGCCCGCCGGGAAGGCTCAGGCGTACGGCGAGAGGGGCTGACGTCACGGGCTCTCCCTAGAACAGGCGCTCACGTTTCTGATCCACGTCCATATTCTTGAACGACGTCAGCCTAAGGAGCGCCGTCGAGGCCGGTCAAGCGCTCCTCCGGGCGGACCGGCGGCGAATCGGCCCCCTTCGCGGGAGACTTGACGCCACCGGCGACGGCTCCTTAGCGTGTCCACGCATGTGAATACCATCCAAGCATGCGGCCTGTGATCCCTGCCCGATCCCGACCGCGCAGAGCCGAGCCCAGGAGCCCCGAGGATGCCCGCACCCCGCACCGTTCTGCTCACCGGCGCCGCCGGCGGCCTCGGCACCCTGATGCGCGGCCTGCTCCCGGCGTACGGCTACGACCTGCGGCTGCTCGACATGCGCCCCGTCGAGGGCGAACCCGGCGCGATCGTCGCCGACCTCGCCGACCGGGAGGCGCTGCGCGAGGCCGTGCGGGGCGTCGACGCGGTGGTCCACCTCGCCGGCATCTCCCTGGAAGCCCCGTTCGAGAAGATCCTCCGGGCGAACATCCAGGGCACCTACCACCTCTACGAGGCCGCCCGCGAGGAGGGCGTCGGACGGATCGTCTTCGCCTCCTCCAACCACGCCGTCGGCTTCACCCCCCGCCCCCTGGGCGGCGACCCCCTGATCCCCGTCGACACCCCGCGCCGCCCGGACACCTTCTACGGCCTGTCCAAGTGCTTCGGCGAGGACCTGGCCCAGCTCTACTGGGACAAGTACGGCCTGGAGACGGTGTCCGTGCGCATCGGCTCCTGCTTCCCCGAGCCCACCAGCGTGCGCATGCTGTCGGTGTGGATGAGCCCCGCCGACGGCGCGCGCCTCTTCCACGCGGCCCTGACCGCGCCGGACGTCGGGCACACCGTCGTGCACGGCTCCTCCGCCAACACCCGCCTGTGGTGGGACCTCGGCAGCGCCCGCGCCCTCGGCTACGAGCCGCAGGACGACTCCGAGCCGTACGCGCGGAAACTGATCGCCGAGCAGGGCGAGCTCGACCCGGAGAACATCGCGCACGCCCACCTGGGCGGCCACTTCGTCAGCGACCCGCCGATCTGGCCGTACTGACCGGAACGCGTGGCCGGAAAACGGCGGGCGGGCACCGAACGGGCCCGCCCGCCGCCGCTTTCGGGCACCGGCCGCGCCCGATCCCACGCCGCCGCGCACAACCTCGCAGGTCCGAGACGGGCACCCTGCACCGTGAACGGGCCCATACGGGCAGCATCGGGCGCGCAACAGAGCTGGTCAGGCCCGCACACCCGCTGTAGAACTTTCCCCCAAGGACGCCTCCGGGCCCGAACGGGCACCGGCCGGACCCCTCCGGAGGCGAACGAGCCAGACCATCAGCGGCGAAGGGCACGTACCGGCATGAGCACGAGAACGGCCGAGGACCGCCAGCGCGAGATCGTGCTGGCCGCACGGCGCGACGGCTCCGTGGACGTCACGGCGCTCGCCGCCGAGCTGGGCGTGGCCAAGGAGACCGTACGCCGGGACCTGCGGGTCCTGGAGGACCACGGGCTGCTCCGCCGCACCCATGGCGGCGCCTACCCCGTGGAGAGCGCCGGCTTCGAGACGACGCTCGCCTTCCGCGCCACCAGCCATGTGCCCGAGAAGCGCCGGATCGCGGCCGCCGCGGCCGACCAGCTCGGGGACGCCGAGACGGTCTTCGTCGACGAGGGCTTCACCCCGCAGCTCATCGCCGAGGCCCTGCCCACCGACCGGCCGCTCACCGTGGTCACCGCGTCCCTGCCGGTCGCCGGCGCCCTCGCCGGGTCCGAGCACGCCTCCGTGCTCCTGCTCGGCGGGCGGGTCCGGTCCGGCACCCTCGCCACGGTCGACCACTGGACCACCAAGATGCTGGCCGGCTTCGTCATCGACCTGGCGTACATCGGCGCCAACGGCATCTCCCGCGAACACGGCCTCACCACGCCGGACCCGGCGGTCAGCGAGGTCAAGGCACAGGCCATCCGTGCCGCGCGCCGCACCGTGTTCGCGGGCGTGCACACCAAGTTCGGGGCGGTCAGCTTCTGCCGGTTCGCGGACATCGGCGCACTGGAGACGATCGTCACGAGCACCCTGCTCCCGTCCACCGAGGCACACCGCTACGCGCTCATGGGGCCGCAGGTCATCCGCGTCTGACGCGGCCTCCACTCCCCACGGGGCGCCGCCACACCATCGGCCGCCCCTTATCTCCCCATAAGTCCCTTACGTCCAGGAGCGATCCATGCGAACCCAGAGCCGACGACGGCCACCGCGAGCCACGCTCGCCGCGGCCGCCGCAGGGACGCTGCTCGCCCCGCTGCTCTCCGGCTGCTGGACCGGAGCGGGCGGGGCCGGCTCCGGGGGCGACGCCATCAACGTCCTGATGGTCAACAACCCCCAGATGACCGAGCTGCAGAAGCTCGCACCGCGCTTCACCCAGGAGACCGGCATCAAGGTCAACTTCACCGTGCTCCCCGAGAACGACGTCCGCGACAAGATCAGCCAGGATTTCGCCAACCAGGCCGGCCAGTACGACGTCGCCACGCTCTCCAACTACGAGATACCCATCTACGCCCGCAACGGCTGGCTGAAGGAGATGGACTCCTTCGTCGCCGAGGACCCCGGCTACGACGAGCAGGACGTCCTCACACCGATGCGCGAGTCCCTCACCGGTGACGACGGGAAGCTGTACGGCCAGCCCTTCTACGGCGAGTCGTCCTTCCTGATGTACCGCAAGGACGTCTTCGAGAAGGCGGGCCTGACGATGCCCGCGCACCCCACCTGGCAGCAGGTGGCCGAGTTCGCGGCGAAGACGGACGGCGCCGAACCGGGCATGAAGGGCATCTGCCTGCGCGGGCTGCCGGGCTGGGGCGAGGTCATGGCCCCGCTGACGACGGTCGTGAACACCTTCGGCGGCACCTGGTTCGACAAGGACTGGAACGCGCGGCTGGACTCCCCCGAGTGGAAGAAGGCGACGAAGTTCTATGTCGACCTGGTGCGTGAGCACGGCGAGTCCGGCGCGGCCCAGTCCGGCTTCGCCGAGTGCCTGAACAACATGACCCAGGGCAAGGTCGCCATGTGGTACGACGCCACCTCGGCGGCCGGTTCCCTGGAGGCGGCGAAGTCCCCGGTCAAGGGCAAGGTCGGCTACGCCCCGGCGCCCGTGGAGAAGACCGAGTCCTCCGGCTGGCTCTACACCTGGGCGTGGGGCATCCAGGACGCCTCCCGCAACCCCGACAAGGCGTGGAAGTTCGTCTCCTGGGCGTCGGGCAAGCGGTACGAGCAGCTGGTCGGCGACGAGTTCGGCTGGTCCAACGTCCCGGCGGGCAAGCGTGCCTCCACCTACGCGAACCCGGACTACCGCGCGGAGGCGGCCGCCTTCCAGGAGATGACGAAGGAGTCCATCGAGGGCGCCCGTCCGAAGGACCCCGGTGTGCAGCCGCGGCCCGCGCCCGGCATCCAGTTCGTCGGCATCCCCGAGTTCACCGACCTCGGCACCAAGGTCTCCCAGGAGATCAGCGCGGCCATCGCCGGACGCCAGTCCGTCGAGTCGGCCCTGAGGAAGTCCCAGCAGCTCGCCGAGAAGATCTCCGAGGAGTACGAGGGGCGATGACAGCGACCACCACGGCCCCCGTGGCCACGCCATCCGTACGCACCACCCGTCCGCCCTCCGCCCGGCTGCGCAACTGGGCGACCAGGGCCCCGTTGCTGCCCGCGCTGGTCTTCATGATCGTGGTGACCCAGCTGCCGTTCGTGGCGACGCTGGTCATCTCGTTCTTCGACTGGAACTCCCTCTACCCGGACGCCCGGCACTTCGCCGGCCTGGAGAACTACCAGGAGGTCCTCACCGACGCCGACCTGCGCCACTCGGTGTGGACGACCGTGCTGCTCACCGTCGCTGTGGTGCTGGCCAGCCTCGTCCTCGGCCTGGTGCTCGCCCTGCTGCTCGACCGCAGGTTCAAGGGCCGCGGCGTGGTCCGCACCCTGCTGATCGCCCCGTTCCTGGTCGTGCCCGTCGCCGCCGCACTGCTCTGGAAGCATGTGCTCTACAACCCCGAATACGGTCTGTTCAATGGGCTGTTGCACTATGTGGGCGGCCCACAGCCGGACTGGATCTCCACCACTCCGCTGCTTGCGGTGGAGGCCTCGCTGGTCTGGCAGTGGACGCCGTTCATGATGCTGATCCTGCTGGCCGGCCTGCAGAGCCGCGACCACGAGCAGATCGAGGCGGCCCGCGTCGACGGCGCGAGCGACTGGCAGATCTTCCGCCACCTCACGCTGCCGCATCTGCGCCGCTACCTCGAACTCGGCGCCCTGCTCGGCTCGATCTACATCGTCCAGAACTTCGACGCGGTCTTCACGATCACGTCCGGCGGCCTGGGCACCGCCAACCTCCCCTACACCGTCTACCAGAGCTTCTACCAGGCCCATGAGAACGGCCTCGCCTCGGCCGCGGGCGTCCTGGTGGTCATCGGCTCGATCATCATCGCCACCTTCGCGCTGCGCGTGGTGTCGTCCCTGTTCCGCGAGGAGGTGTCACGCGCATGAGCGCCGTGGCCGTACGACTTCGCAGCCGCCGCAAGGGAACGGGCCTCGGCCTGGTGGCCTGGCTGCTCGGGATCGCGTTCTTCCTGCCGATCGCCTGGATGGCGCTGACGTCCTTCCACTCCGAGCAGGACGCGGCGACCAACCCGCCGTCCTTCGCGGCGTCCCTGACCCTGGACGGCTACCGGGAGTTCTTCGGCGCGGGCGGCGGTGCCAGCCCCTGGCCGGCGCTGATCAACTCGGCGGTGGCGTCGCTCGTCTCGACGCTGTTCGTCCTGGCGCTCGCCCTTCCGGCGGCCTACGCGCTGTCGATCCGGCGGGTGCGGAAGTGGACGGACGTCCTGTTCTTCTTCCTGTCGACGAAGATGCTGCCGGCCGTGGCGGGCCTCCTGCCGCTGTACCTGTTCGCGAAGAACACCGGCATGCTCGACAACATCTGGCTGCTGGTCATCCTCTACACCTCCATGAACCTGCCGATCGCGGTGTGGATGATGCAGTCCTTCCTCGCCGAGATCCCCGTCGCGGTGATCGAGGCGGCCCGGGTGGACGGGGCGAAACTGCCGACGATCCTCACCCGGGTGGTGGCCCCCATCGCCCTGCCGGGCATCGCCGCGACCGCCCTGATCTGCTTCATCTTCAGCTGGAACGAACTGCTCTTCGCCCGGGTGCTGACCGGCGTCGTCGCCGAGACCGCGCCCGTCTTCCTGACCGGCTTCATCACCAGCCAGGGCCTGTTCCTGGCCAAGGTGTGCGCCGCGTCGCTCGTCATCTCCCTGCCGGTGCTCGCCGCGGGTTTCGCCGCCCAGGACAAGCTGGTCCAGGGCCTGTCGTTGGGAGCCGTGAAATGAAGGCCGCCGTCATCGAGTCCGTGGGCAAGGCCGTCGTCGCCGAGGTCCCCGACCCGACGCCCGGCCCGCGCGAGGTCGTCGTCGAGGTCGCCGCGTGCGGCCTGTGCGGCACCGACCTGCACATCCTCCAGGGTGAGTTCGCGCCCAAGCTGCCGATCGTGCCCGGTCACGAGTTCGCGGGCGAGGTCGTCGGGGTCGGCTCCCAGGTCACCGAGGTGTCCGTGGGCGACCGGGTCGCCGTCGACCCGTCCCTGTACTGCTACGAGTGCCGCTACTGCCGTACCGGCCACAACAACCTGTGCGAGCGGTGGGCGGCGATCGGCGTCACCACGGCCGGCGGCGCCGCGCAGTTCGCGGTGGCGCCGGTGGCGAACTGCGTCAGGCTGCCCGAGCACGTGCGCACGCAGGACGCGGCCCTCATCGAGCCGCTGTCCTGCGCGGTGCGCGGCTACGACGTGCTCCAGTCCCGCCTCGGCGCCCATGTGCTGATCTACGGCTCCGGGACGATGGGCCTGATGATGCTGGAGCTGGCCAAGCGGACCGGCGCGGCGAGCGTCGACATGGTGGACCTCAACCCGACGCGCCTGGAGACCGCCCGCCGCCTCGGCGTCTCGGCGTCCGCGGCCACCCCCGACGAACTGGACCGCCCGCAGGGCTGGGACCTGGTCGTCGACGCGACCGGCAACGCGGCGGCGATCCAGGACGGCCTCGGGCGGGTCGCCAAGGCGGGGACGTTCCTGCAGTTCGGAGTCGCCGACTACGCGACCCGGGTGGAGATCGACCCGTACCGGATCTACAACCAGGAGATCACCATCACGGGCTCCATGGCGGTCCTGCACAGCTACGAACGCGCGGCGGAACTCTTCGCCAACGGCGTCCTCGACCCGGACGTCTTCATCAGCGACCGCCTCCCGCTGGACCAGTACCCCCAGGCACTGGACCAGTTCGCGTCGGGCGTGGGCCGCAAGATCGTGGTGGTGCCGTAGGGTCCCGCTCCTCGAACGGAAGGGCAGGTGCGGCGGGGGCGGGCTCCCGGGGTGAAAACCCTTGGGCGTCCGGGCCCCCGCGCCCGTACCGTCCCCGGCATGGCCAGACCGAGCGGCTTCGCGTACGAGGCCCGTTCCGACGGAACCGTCCGCATCACCCACCACGCCCGCCGCGCCACCGTCCTGCGGGGCGACCGGGCCGCCCGCTTCCTCGGCGAGGTCACCGCCACCGACCCGCAGCGAGTCATGGCCCGCTGGACCGGCGACTACCGCCGCGGCAACGAACGCACCGCGCGCGCCCACCCCCGCAACCAGGGCTGAAGAGCTCAGCCCGGCCGGCGTTCCGGGACGAGGCCCGTCCAGGGCCGGAGCGGGGGGCCGGGGGCGGCCGCCAGGGGAGACCGGCCCTGGCGAGGGCGGCGGGGGCGAGACGAAGTACCGATTGGCCCTGGGTAAGGGAACGGTAAAACGGCCTCGCTCGTTGACCCGGCATGACAGCTATGACCCCCGGCTCGAACATCCCTCTCCCCACCGCGCGCGTGACGGTGGACGTCGCCGCCCCGGTGCGGCTCGACGTATCGGGCCTGCTGCTCACCGCCGACGGCAAGGTGCGCTCCGACGACGACTTCATCTTCTACAACCAGCCGGCCGGCCCGGGCGTGACCTACCGCTCCGGCGGCGGCACCTCCCCGGACTCGATCACGGTCGACACCTCGGCCGTGCCCCCCGGCATCGAGAAGATCGTCGTCACCGCCAGCCCGGACGCGGCCGGCCAGACCTTCCGGGGCGTCGAGCCCACGGCCACCCTCCGCGGCGCGGACGACCAAGGCGTCCTGGCCACCTTCACTCCCCCGCAGCTCGGCGACGAGACCGCGCTGGTGGTCATGGAGATCTACCTGCGCAACGGGCAGTGGAAGGCGCGCGCGGTCGGCCAGGGCTACGCGAACGGCCTGGCGGGCATCGCCACCGACTTCGGCGTCACCGTGGAGGAACCGGCCCCGGCCGCCCCCGCCGCCCCGCCGCAGCCGGCCGCCACCCAGCCGCCCGTCACCCCTCCGGCCCCGCCCGTGAGCGCGCCGGCCGCTCCCCCGGCCCCTCCGGCACCGCCCGCCCCGCCCGCGCCCGGCAGCGGGAAGATCAACCTCGACAAGGGCCGGGTCAGCCTCCAGAAGAACCAGACCGTCTCCCTGATGAAGGGCGGCCAGCCGCTCCTCACGCAGGTCAAGATGGGCCTCGGCTGGGAGCCGGCGTACCGCGGCAAGGACATCGACCTCGACGCCTCCGTCATCGCCTTCGGCCCCCAGCGCAACCACATCGACAGCTGCTACTTCGGCAAGCTCCAGATCGTGAACGGCGCGATCCGCCACTCCGGGGACAACCTCACGGGTGAGGGCGCCGGGGACGACGAGGTCATCACCGTCGACCTCGGGCGCCTCCCCATGGAGGTCACCGGACTGGTCTTCACGGTCAACTCGTTCTCCGGCCAGAAGTTCACCGAGGTCGCCAAGGCCTACTGCCGGCTGATCGACGCGCTGACCGGCGAGGAGCTGGTCCGTTTCGACCTCACCGACGCCGCGCCGCAGACCGGAGTGATGATGGCGAAGCTCATCCGCCAGTTCTCCGGCGAGTGGGAGATGACGGCGATGGGCGAGTTCGTGAAGTCCCGCACCGTCCGCGGCATGGTGAAGCCCGCCGCCCAGGCGCTGTAGCGGCGGATACGGCGGTGGGGCGCTCCCCTGCGTCCGGGGCGCGCCCCACCGTTGCGAAGGCGTCCCGACGGATCTAGAACAGCGCGCTGTACGCGTTGAGCGCCGGCTGCCCGCCGAGGTGGGCGTACAGAACCGTGGAGTCCGGGCCGATCTCCCCGCGCCGGACCAGGTCGATCATGCCCGCCATCGACTTCCCCTCGTAGACCGGGTCGGTGACCATGCCCTCGGTGCGCGCGGCCAGCCGCATGGCGTCCAGGGTGGCCTCGTCCGGTACGCCGTACGTGCCCGCGTGGTAGCGCTCGTCGAGCTCGACGTCCCCCTCGGTCAGTTCCCGTCCGACGCCGATGAGCCGGCCCGTGCGGTCCGCGATCCGGGCGATCTGCTCACGGGTCCCGGCCGGCTTCGCGGAGGCGTCGATCCCGACGACCCGGCGCGGACGGCCGCCCGCCTCCTCCAGCGCCGCGAACCCGGCGACCATGCCGGCCTGCGGGGAGCCGGTCACCGAGCAGACGACGACCGTGTCGAAGAAGACACCCGACTCCCGCTCCTGCTCGGCGACCTCGTACGCCCACCCGGCGAAGCCCAGCCCGCCCAGTGGATGGTCGGAGGCGCCGGCCGGGATGGCGTACGGCCTGCCACCGGACTCCGCCACCTCCCGCAGTGCCTGCTCCCAGCTCTCCTTGAAGCCGATGCCGAACCCGGCGCGCACAAGGCGTACGTCGGCACCGGCGAGACGGCTGAGGAGGATGTTGCCGACCTTGTCGTAGACGGCGTCGGGCCAGTCGACCCAGCTCTCCTGCACCAGCACGCACTTGAGTCCGGCCCGGGCGGCCACGGCCGCGACCTGCCGGGTGTGGTTGGACTGCACGCCGCCGATCGAGACCAGCGGGTCGCAGCCCTGGGCGAGCGCGTCGGCGACCAGGTACTCGAGCTTGCGGGTCTTGTTGCCGCCGTAGGCGATACCGGAGTTGCAGTCCTCGCGCTTGGCCCACAGCGAGGCGCCGCCGAGGTGGGCGGTCAGCCGCTCCAGCGGGTGCACGGGGGACGGGCCGAAGAGGAGGGGGTACCGCTCGTAGGAGGAGAGGGACGGGGACATGGGGCGCCTCCAGGGGAAGGGGGTCGGTCGTCCTCGGTGTCAGCCGGAGCCGGAACCGGCGGGTGGCTCCCCGCCGGCCAGGTCCGCGAGGGTGCGCCAGATCTCCGCGGTGACGCGGACGGCGGAGTCCACGTCACCGGCTGCGCACGCCTCGATCAACCGGTCGTGCAGCCCGGCCGAGCGGCAGGTGCCGCCCTCCGCGAACCGCCGTCGCTCCAGGCGCCGGATGAGCGGGGTGTAGCGGGCGACGGTCGCCGCGGCCGCGCGGTTGCCGCTC
Source organism: Streptomyces sp. NPDC046859 (assembly GCF_040645135.1). Taxonomy (NCBI): domain Bacteria; kingdom Bacillati; phylum Actinomycetota; class Actinomycetes; order Kitasatosporales; family Streptomycetaceae; genus Streptomyces; species Streptomyces sp. NPDC046859. The sequence continues at coordinate 306,309 of NZ_JBEYXR010000005.1, read as the reverse complement.
ACCCGGACCAGGACGTCGTGCAGGGCGTCGTCGGCCCGCAGGGCGAGGTCCACCTCGCCGTCCGCGACGGCGGCGGCGAACCGCTCGTTCGCGGCGCGCATGGCGTCCACGTCCGCGCCGGTCAGCCGGGGCACGGCGACCCGGGTGACCAGTTCGTGCATCGCGCCGACGACAGCGGCCGCGTCGCGGACGTCGGAGGCCACGAGCGGGGTGACCCGGGTGTAGCTCTGCGGTTTGCTCTCCAGGAGTCCCTCGTCCACGAGCCGGGAGAACGCCTCGCGCACCGGCGCCCGGGACAGCCCGAGCCGCTCGGCGAGGTCGGCGTCGCGCACCACCGCGCCGGGCTCGATCTCCCCGGCCACGATGGCGTCCCGGATCGCCTCGTACGCCCGGTCCCGCAGCAGGGTCCGGCCGACGGGCCGTATGGCCTCCATGAACTGAAATGTTAGATGTCAGTCTTCCGCCCGGACAAGGGTGCGGCCCGCACCCCTTGCGGGAAGTGCGGGCCGGGCCCTGCCCCTCGCGCCCGGCTCAGGCCGCCCAGGGCCAGTCCGCGTCCCGGGCGCTCTCCAGCAGCGGCACCATCCGGAACGCGGCGTCCGACAGTCCGCCGAACGTGTGCCGGTTCCCCGTGCCCGACGGGCCGTGGCCCGCCCGGTGGCCGGCGAGGTTCCAGGTGTAGACCGGCACCTCGGCGGGGATCTGCTCGGTCGGTCCGCCGTGACGGCTGGCGGCGTACTGCTCGTCGGTGACGATCAGCACCCGGTCGTGCCCGCGGTAGTGGGTGCGGACGGCCGCGGTGGTGTCGGTGCCGCCCAGGTCGCCGAAGCGGCCGAGGATCTTCAGCACCGACTCTCCCGTGCGGAAGGGCACCGGCGCGCTGGTGGAGCCGAACTCCACCAGGTCGGCCTTCCGGGCGCGCAGCGCCAGCGCGGTGCCGAAGATCGCCGCCGCGTCGGCCCGGTTCAGCTCGGACCGGTCCGACAGCCGCGACCAGAACATCGAGCCCGAGCGGTCGACGAGGATCAGCGTCCGTCCCGGCAGAGCGGGCACGTTGGCCAGCGAGTGGCCGAGCGCCTGCTCCAGCGGGTACGCCCAGCGCAGCGAGGGCGCGTGCCGGTACGCGGCGAGGTAGCGGAACGGGAACTGCCGCGACCGGGCGACCTCCGCCGGGTCGCTGATCCGGGCGGCGACCCGGGCCGCCACCTCGTCGCTGACACCGGCCTCGTCGAAGTTGCGCAGGTTGCGCACCAGCGCCATCACGCCCATGGACGGGATCACGGCCTCCCAGGCCGCCTTGTCCATGGGGCCCTGGAGCCAGCCCGCCAGGGCCTCCCAGGTCATCCCGGCCGCCGCCAGCCGCTCGGCGCCGCCCTCGGAGGTGAGGACCGCGCGGCGCTCCTCGACCGGCACCGCCATGAGCGCGCGGTGCGCGGTGAGCACGGCGGCCGACTCCGGCGGCACGGCCGTCTCCGGGTGGTGCCGCCGGTCGAGCGCGTACCGGAACAGCTCGCCCTGCCACGGCTTCGCCGGGTCGGGCGCCGCGTGGGTCAGGTTGAGGATGTCGCCGAAGCGGTAGCCCCTGGACGCCGTGTCGTACTTCAGCAGCGACTTCCCGCTGTACAGACGCCGTACGGCGTCGGCGACGCCGCGCTTGACGGGCTTGGGCACGCTCCGGCCGTATGTCGCCGTCCAGTAGGCCAGCAGCTCGCCGGGCTCGTCGGGGCGTCGCAGCACCGAGTCGACGACCCGCCGGTTCGCCGGGCCCCCGGTGGCGCCGGCGTCGAGCCGCGCCTTCACGTACTCGGCGGCGCCCACCAGGGCGGCCGTACGGAGGTTGCCCTCGGTGCGCAGCCAGCCGAGCAGGCCGGCCGTCCACTCCGGGTCGCCGACGGCGAGCTCGCGCACGAGCGCGGCGAACCGGTCGTCGCGCTCCGCGCCGCTCTCGTAGAAGGTGCGCTGCGAGACGAAGTTGCCGACCGCGAGCAGGAACAGCTCGGAGCGCGCGTCACGCTCGTGTCCGCGGCCGCCCTCGTAGGTGCGCAGGACGCGGCCGGTCGACGTCACCCGCGAGGTGGGCCGCGCCTTGGCGGCCCGGGTGTTGAATCGCGCCATGATGGAATTCCCCCTCTTTCTCTGCTGCCTTCGCAAGGGAAGGCGCGGCAGAAGGAGGGTGCCCGAGGACGAATTCGGCTGCGGTCCTTTTCAACTGGCGCGTCTTCCGTTCCGCCACACCGGCCCTGGGCCGATGACGGGATTCGAACCCGCACGGGGGATGCCCCCCACCAGTTCCCCGAAGTATCCGCCGCCTGCGCACCGGGCACCCACCATGAGCTGCGCCTCCCGAGATCAGTGTGGCCGCGGTCGTGCATTCTTTTGGGAGAAGAAGTAACCGCGGCCGGCGCACCGGGAGGTGCGTCGAGTTGTGGTGTCCAGAGATCGAAGTCGGCGGAACCGACAAGGTGCTCTCACCCCTGAGCTACACCGGCGCGTTGTGCCGGCGGCGGGACTCGAACCCGCGACCGCCCCATTATCAGTGGAAGTAGGTCCTGCCTTCGCACCTGGACGTTCATCACTGTAGGGAGTGGCCGCGGGAAGCGGCGAGCGATTTAATTCCGGCCGCCTGGTCTCCGCGAAAGAACGCACGCGGAATGACGGCCCGTCAGCCTCCGTGCTGCGAGCGCGCCTTGAACGCCGCCTTACGGGCTTCCTTCGCCACCTTCTTGTCCGGGTGCAGCCGGCCCATCGCCTCCAGCACGTCCGCCGCGGCCGGGTGCCCGACCCGCCACACCTTGTCGAAGAACCCGCTGTGCTGGGCGGCCAGGCCCTCCACCAGCGCCCGCAGTTCCTCCGAGTTGCCCTCGGCCGCCAGTTGCGCGGCGAGGGTGTCGATGGTCAGCCAGAACACCAGCTCCTGGGTGGGCGCCGGGACGTCGGTGAAGCCGGCCTCGGTCAGCCACACCCGGGCGAGCCCGCCCAGTTCCGCGTCGTCGAGGACCTCCCGCAGCGCGGGCTCCGCCTCGGCGCCCACCAGCGACAGCGCCTGCTGGCAGCGCAGCCGGCGCAGCGGCGCACCCTCGTCCAGGCCCTTGGCGGCGGACAGCAACTCCCGGGCCGCGGGCAGCGGTTCACGGCGGGCCAGCCACTGCTCCGTCTCGGCGCGCGCGGCGGTCTGCGGATAGCCGGCGGTGCCGTCGAGGAGCGCCTCGGCACCCTTGTCGGCGAGGTCCCCGACCGCGGGCGCGTCGAAGCCGGCCTCCAGGAACCGCGCGCGCAGCCCGTACAGCCCGAGCGGCGTGAGCCGGACCATGCCGTAGCGCGAGACGTCGGTGTCGTCGACGCCGGCAACCGGTTCCTCGGCGCTGTCGGCGTCCGTGAGCAGCGCCTCGTCGACCGGCTGGTACGTGACCAGTCCGGCCGGCTCCAGCAGCCGGAACTGGTCGTCCAGGCGCATCATCGCGTCGGACACCTGCTCCAGCACGTCGTTGGTGGGTTCGCTCATGTCGCCGGGGACGATCACGGACGCGGCGAGGGCGGGCAGCGGCACGTAGCCGCCCCGCGGACCGCCCTCGCTCACCGTGAGCAGGTACAGGTTGCCGAGGACCCCGTCGAGGAACTCCGCCTCGGCCTCCGGGTCCCAGTCGAGGGAGGACAGGTCGACCTCTCCCCCGGCCTCCATGGCCGCGACCAGGCCGTCCAGGTCGGGCACGCTCGCGTCGGCGAGCGCCGTCTCCAGTGCGGCGAGCCACACCGCGAGGACGTCCTGCGGGGTGCCGCGGGTCAGCAGGTCCAGGTCGGCGCCGGCGGCGACCGCGCCGGCCTCCTCGTCGACGACGTCGACCAGTCCGGTGTCGACGGCCACCCGCCACGCCTCGCTCGTGTGGGCGGCGGCGTCGTCGCCGGTGAGGCCGAGCACCTCGGCGGCGGCGGGCAGTTGCTCGTCGACGAGTCCGCCGCCCGCGTCGACCCGGGTGTCAGGACCGGCCCAGCGGGCCAGCCGGGCGGCGCGGGAGAGCAACGGCGTGGACAGCGCGTCCCGCGCCAGCTCCGCTTCTTGGTGCAGCCGTACCGGCGGCAGGGAGGAGCTGTCTGACATCGGCTGGTTCTCCTAGGGCTTGCGCGGCCGTACCCGTCACGGCTCAGCCGCTCAGCCTAGACGGATTTCCACCCATGCCGCCCGGTTCATCTCACCGCCGGGCGGCGTACATGGCCGAAACCTTGACAAGTGGCATGACCAGCAACGAGATTACGCGCGTAGAAACTTGGCGGACATCTGTTCACTGGATTTCTACGCGCGTCGCCGCACCACCGACCGCGCCTCCCGCGTTGCCAGCACCACCCTCGTCCCGGCGCCCACGCACGTCCCCGGAGGGATCCCTTGCCGAGCAAGAAGTCCGCGCGCCTCGCCGCGCTCACCGTCGCCGCCGTCTGTTCCGTGACGACGGCCGCCCAGGTAGTCGTCCTGCCCTCGCCCGCGCACGCGGACACCGCCGCCATCCATGACATCCAGGGCTCCACGCGCATATCGCCGTACGCCGGCAAGCAGGTCACCGAGGTGGCCGGAATCGTCACCGGCGTGCGCGGCTACGGCTCCTCCAAGGGTTTCTGGATGCAGGACCCGAATCCGGACGCCGACCCGGCCACCAGTGAGGGCGTCTTCGTCTTCACCAGCTCCACCCCGAAGGTCGCCGTCGGCGACGCGGTCCTGGTCGCGGGCACGGTCACCGAGTTCGTCCCCGGCGGCGCCTCCTCCGGCAACCAGTCGGTCACCGAGATCACCCGTCCCACGGTGACCGTCGTCTCCAGCGGCAACGCGGTCCCGGCCGCCCGGGTCGTCGACGCGACGTCGGTGCCGGCCGACTACAGCCCCGCCGGCGACACCGCCGCGAACGGCTCGGTCAACGGCCTGCCCCTGAAGCCCGCCGAGTACGCCCTGGACTTCTACGAGTCGCTGGAGGGCGAGAACGTCCAGGTCGCCGACACCCGCGTGGTCGGCGCCACCGACCCGTACACCGAGCTGTGGGTGACGGTGAAGCCGAAGGAGAACGCCTCCCACCGCGGCGCCACCGTCTACGGCTCCTACGACGCCCAGAACACCGGCCGGCTGCAGATCCAGTCCCTGGGCGCGAGCGCCGACTTCCCCGTCGCGAACGTCGGCGACGTCCTCAAGGGCACGACGTCCGGCCCACTGGACTACAACCAGTACGGCGGCTACACCCTGGTCGCCAACCAGCTCGGCACCCTCGAGAGCGCGGGCACGGCCAGGGAGACCACGCGCCGGCAGGCGCGCACCGAGCTCGCGGTCGCCACGTACAACGTGGAGAACCTCGACCCGTCCGACTCCACGTTCGCCGCGCACGCCTCCGCGATCGTGAACAACCTGCGCTCGCCCGACATCGTGTCGCTGGAGGAGATCCAGGACGACAACGGCGCGACGAACGACGGGACGGTCTCCGCCGGGCAGACGCTGGCGAAGCTGATCGACGCGATCGTCGCCGCGGGCGGCCCCCGCTACGACTGGCGTTCGATCGACCCGGTGAACGGCGCCGACGGCGGCGAGCCGGGCGGCAACATCCGCCAGGCGTTCCTGTACAACCCGGAGCGGGTCTCCTTCACCGACCGCGCGGGCGGCGACGCGACCACGCCCGTCGGTGTCACGAAGGTGCGCGGCAAGGCGGCCCTGACGGTCTCCCCCGGCCGGATCGACCCGGCGAACGCGGCCTTCGCCAACAGCCGCAAGCCGCTGGTCGGCGAGTTCGTGTTCCGGGGCAAGACCGTCTTCGTGATCGCCAACCACCTCAACTCCAAGGGCGGCGACCAGGGTCTGACCTCGCAGTACCAGCCGCCGGCCCGCAGCTCCGAGGTCCAGCGCCACGCCCAGGCGTCCGCGATCCACGGCTTCGTCGAGGACGTCCTGCACACGCAGGGCAACGCGGACGTGATCGCCCTCGGCGACATCAACGACTTCGAGTTCTCCGGCACCGCGAAGATCCTCGAGGGCGACGGCGAACTGTGGTCGGCGATCAAGTCGCTGCCCAGGAGCGAGCGTTACTCGTACGTCTACCAGGGCAACGCCCAGACGCTGGACCAGATCCTGGTCAGCCCCTCGATCCGGCGCGGCTGCGACTTCGAGTACGACAGCGTGCACATCAACGCCGAGTTCAACGACCAGATCAGCGACCACGACCCGCAGGTGCTGCGGTTCCGTCCGTAACCCTCCGGTGGGCTCAGGGCTGGCTGAACACGCCGTTCAGCCAGCCCTTCCACGTCTGCTCGTCCTGGGCGGCGTCGGCGCCCGGCGCGAAGTCGTGCACGGACATGCCGACGACGTGACCCCAGTGGTTGCGGCCGAAGAGGCGCAGGAGCGCGTCGTCCGTGCGCAGCCCGAGGAAGTAGGGGTCGCGGTAGTCGACGACGGCGTCGATCTCCCGCCCGCCGGGACCGGTGACCCGCACGTGGGCGCCCTCGGCCGTGTCGTCGGCCAGACCCAGCGCACGGGCGACGGTGACGAGGGCGTCCGGCGCCTTGGCTGCCTCGGGCCCGTCGAACGTGGCGAAGGCGGTGACCGGGCGGCCCCGGAAGACCGTGAGGTACTGGCGCAGGGTGTGCAAATAGAAGTCGGTGTGGCGGCTCGCGCCGTCGTACTGGTTGTCCCAGTCGTCGACGAAGATCCCGCTGTGCACGTAGCGCACCCAGGCGCGGCGGCCCTCGTGGCGCGGCTCGACGGTGTAGTCGAGCTGGTTGAGGGTCTGCTCGGAGATGCCTTCGACGTCCTCGACGCGGTTGGTGTAGCGGTGCGGCGGGTCCCAGACGGTCACCTCGGAGCCGAAGGGCCCCCTGCCGCCCTCACGGGGCTCGGGCGCCTCCATCGGCCAGAGCCAGCCGCCGGTGCCGGCGGTCACGGCCTCCCACACCTCCTCGGGCGTGGCGTCGACCTCGAACTCCCGGGCGATCTCGAATTCCTTGGCCATGACGGTCTCCTGGGTCCTACGGGTTCGGTTCCGGGGCGGGCGCGGGCGTCGGCCCGTCCGCCCCGGTGGGCTTGAGCGTGGGATGGACGGCCACCACGATCCGGTGATCGCGGCCGCCCTCGGCGCCGGGCGCGTCGTACTTGCGGATCAGCGCGCTCACCCCGGCGGCCAGCTCCTCGATGAACGCGGCCCGGTCGGCCGCCGAGGCGAAGCGGACCTCGCCGTCCAGCGCGAAGGTGGCCAGCCGCTTGCGGGCCTTGGCGGCGCCGGTGATCAGCGAGCCGACGTCCCGGACCAGCCGGGCGCCGAGCGCCAGCAGCCAGCGGGCGGAGAGCTGGTCGCGGAAGCGGTCCGGGTCGGGCTGCACGGACGCCAGCGCGAGCGGGGAGATCACGTACGACGCGGCGGTCGCGCGCATCAGCCGCTCGGTGACGTTGCCCTTGCGGCGCTCTCCCGCCAGTTCGACCAGGCCGTGCCGCTCCAGCGCCTTGAGGTGGTAGTTCACCTTCTGCCGGGGCAGGCCGACGTTGCCGGCCAGCATGGCGGCCGAGGCGGGCCCGGCCGCCAGCTCGGCGAGCAGCCTGGCCCGGACGGGGTCCAGGGACACGGCTGCCGCCTCGGGGTCCTCGATCACGGTGACGTCCAGCATGCGTCCACGGTCTCACCGAAAACTTTTTTTGTCCAGGAGAATGAATTTTTCGGGGGCCGCTCATTTCAGTGGCCCCCGTCCCCCGGAGCCCTCGGTACGCTCCCCCGTCAGCCTCGGTCGGGAACGAGCCCGACCGCGTGGTCGTACCGGCTGACCGTGGTGCCCTTCAGCCCCGGCCAGGTCTGCACCCGCCTCCACTGCTCCGTCGCCGAGCCGATCCCGTCGCCGGGGGCGGCGAGCGCGTCGAGATGCGCCTGGGCGCTCTCCCATCCCGCGTAGTTGAGGACCCTGGTGCCGTCGGTGGAGAGGTGGAAGTGGGCGCAGATGCCACCGGGATGCGGACGCGGCTCGCTCTCCAGGGCGTCGACCACGGCGTCCACCCAGGCGCGCTGCCGGTCCGGGTCCGGCCCCTCGAACTCGATGTCGACGATCACGACACAGCCGGGCACCCGCGTCTCGTCCGGCCGGGCGAGGCTGCGGTAGCGCCGGAACCGCCCGAGCCCGAGACGCTCGACGCCCGGAACGGCGGTGTCGATCTCGTCCACCCGCTCCTGGCGGTGGGCCTTGGCGAAACCGTCGTAGTCCTGCGGGCTCCGCCACTGCGAGTAGTGCAGGAGGGTGGAGGCGTCGTGCCCGGTGTAGACGTGGTAGCCGAGCAGCCCTCCGGCGGGCCAGGGCCGCCGCTCCCACGTCCGGGCGATCGCCTCGACGGCCTCCCTCTGCCGCAGGGGCGTCCCCACACGCCAGGTGCTGAAGAGGGCGGCGCCGGCGTCGGGGCGGGCGAGGTCGGGGTGGGTGTCGGTGCGGTGGGTCATGACGGCCTCCGGGACGGTGGTGATCGCGGGCGGTCACCCGCAGGACCCACCTTTCGACCTCGAGCGAAGTTGAGGTCAAGCGCACCCGGAAGAGCCGGAGCCGACCGGACCAGCCCTACCACCGCTCAGTATTGCTTACCGATACCTCGTAGATAATTTAAGTGGAGCTACGTGATCGAGCGTGCCGAGACTACCTCCATGACGACTCCCGACACTTCCGCCGCCGCCCCTCCCCTCGGCCGGGCGCTGTGCGCCATGGTCACCCCGTTCACCCAGGACGGCGCGCTCGACCTCGACGGCGCGCAGCGTCTCGCCGACCGGCTGGCGGGCGAGGGCTGTGACGGCCTGGTGCTGTCCGGCACGACCGGGGAGTCCCCGACCACGTCCGACGCGGAGAAGGCGGAGCTGATCCGGGCGGTGCGGCAGGCCGTGGGCGACCGGGCCTCGATCGTCGCGGGCGTCGGGACCGCCGACACCCGCCACACCGTCGAACTGGCCCTGGCCGCCGAGAAGGCGGGCGCCGACGGCCTGCTGGTGGTCGCCCCCTACTACAGCAGGCCCCCGCAGGACGCCGTGGAGGCGCACTTCCGGGAGGTCGCCGACGCGTCGGGACTGCCGGTCGTCCTCTACGACATCCCCGGCCGGACCGGCACCCGCATCGAACCGGAGACGATGCTCCGGCTCGCCGGGCACCCGCGGATCGTGGCGGTGAAGGACTGCTCGTACGACTTCCTGGCCGCCCAGAAGGTCATCGCGCGCACGGACCTGGCGTACTACGCGGGGTGCGACGAGCACATCCTCGCACTGCGGGCCGTGGGCGGCGCCGGCTACGTCAGTACGGTCGCCAATGTGATCCCGCGTCATCTCCGGTCGGTGCTGGACGCGTTCGAGGCGGGCGACACCCCCGTGTCCGCCCGCCTCCAGCAACGCGCCATCCCGCTGATCGAGTCGATGATGAGCGCCGGACTGCCCGGAGCGGTGACCGCCAAGGCGCTGCTCGGCGCGCTCGGTCTCCCCGGCGGCCCGGTCCGCGCACCGCTGCGCCCCGCCGGCCGGGAGGCGGCCGACGGGCTGCTCGCGGCGTACGAGGAGCTCGTGAGCGGGAGCTGAGTCCCTGGGCGCCGGGCGCCCGGGCTCACCGGCGGGCGAAGACCGGTTCCCAGTTCTGCCGCTGGATGTCCTTGTCCGGCTCGCGGACCCCGCTGAGGGGGACGACCTCGTCGCTGCCGAGGGTGACCAGGACCAGCCGGGGCCGGTACGGCTCGTCCAGTCCGGTCACCCGTTCCCAGGCGATGAGCCGCTTGCCGTCGGCCCAGGCGAGCAGTTCGGCGCCGCGCACCTCGGTGATCTCCTCGCCGGTGCGGGGGTCGCGGATCGAGGAGTAGCTCCGGCCGGGGTCGCCGTCGACCTCCTTCGACAGCCCGAGGGCGGCGAGCCGTCCGTCCGGGGAGAGCCGCGCGGGGACGTCGGAGCGCAGGTGCTTCTCCTCGGCCGGGGCGGCGGTCCGGGCGCCGTCGAGGGAGTAGAACTGCTGGAGTCCGTCACGGCCCTCGATGTACTGCGCGTACACGCGGTCGCCGGCCCGGCTGAACGCGAAGTCCTGGCGGGCCTTGATGTCGGCCTCGGGTGGGACGGCGCGCCAGGGGCCCGTGCCGTGCGCCACGTCGAGGACGTAGAAGCCGGAGCGGCTCGACCGCCCGTACGCGGAGTTCCACTGCCACACCGGCCGCCCGTCGGGGCCGTCCGTCTTCTCCCTGGTGCGCAGGTCGGGGTCCTCCCCGTACGTGGTCGCCACGAGCTTGCTCCCGTCGTGGCCGAACGCGACGCCGCCGACGCCGTGCTGGACCGGGATCCAGCGCTCGACCCGGCCCGACGCGAGGTCGAGCAGGCCGATCCGGTGGGCGGGCAGCCCCCGCTCCAGCACGGCGGCCGTCCTCAGACCGGGCGCGACGGCGACGAACGACCAGCGGCTGTCCCTCTTGTACGTGCCGGTCTTCGCGTCGAGCAGCCAGTAGGTGCGCTCGACGGTGCCGCGCTTCTCGGACCGGACGCGCAGTGCGGACGTGTAGTGGGCGGCCAGGACGGTCTCGCCGGCGCCGATCACGTCGCGCGGCGGCGACTGGTCGGGATGGGCCTGGACGCCGTCGGTCCGCAGGCCGGCCGCGGGACGGGCGTCGTCCTCGCCGGTGCCGAGCAGCGGCACGGCGACCGCGATGCCGACGACGGCCGCGGTGGCCGCCGCGACGGAGGCGATGCGCCGGGTGCGGCGGCGCCGGCGGACCGCGAGCACCCGGTCGGCGAAGCCGGCGTCCACGGGCGGCTGTTCACCGGCCTGCTCCCGCAGCGACTGGCGCACGAGTTCCTCGACGTTCACTTAACGCACCTCCATCGGGGAGAAGTCGCGGGACGGCGCCGGCCGGGCGGTGGCCGCGCCGGGGTCGAGGGCGCGCAGCTCGGGGGCGAGGGCGCGCAGGCGGGCCAGCGAGCGGTGGGTGGTGGACCGTACGGTGCCGACCGAACAGCCGAGGACGCGGGCCACGTCGGCCTCGGGCAGGTCCTCGAAGTAGCGCAGCACCAGGACGGTGCGCTGGCGCGGGGTGAGCCGGGCGAGGGCGCCGCGCATGAGCAGCCGCAGTTCGGCGGCGGCCGAGGCGTCCGGCTCGCCGCCGGGCTCGGGGAGCTCGGCGACGCTCACTTCCCGCCGCCGCCACTTCAGCCGCCAGCGGCTGATCTGCTGCCGGTACAGGATCTGCCGTACGTACGCCTCGGGTTCGTCGATCCGCTGCCAGCGGCCGGCGGCCTTGATCAGGGCGTTCTGCAACAGGTCCTCGGCGGCGTGCCGGTCGCCGCCGCTCAGCAGCACGGCGGTCTTGAGCAGCGCGGACGACCTGCTCTCCACGAACCCCCGAAAGCCGGCCTGGGCTTCCGCATCCATCGTCACCTTCTCGTCCGTCGGACGGACCGGACGCCCGCCTCTCTGCTTCGTGTGACGTGTGCGGGGCGCCGCCGCTATGCCACCGCGGGGAAATCGACGGGTGCGGAGGATGCCCCGGGTAGCCGGGGGGCCTGGTGAGCCCCCCGTAGCAGCCCCCGCCTCAGCCCCAGGTGTACCCGTCACCGACGAGCAGGAAGTGCTCCAGCACATCCTCCATCGGATCGTCGACCTGTCCCGTGTTGACCAGCCCGATCCGGGGCCCGTTGTGCGCCCCGGTGCTGGTCTCGTCGGCGTGAGCGCTTCCGGCGGCCACGCAGCATACGACCCCCGCGACCAGCATCCCCGCCCCGAGGCGCGCTACCGCGCCGCCCCGCACCTTCGTCTTCCTCAACCCTCGGCCCTCATCTCATAGGTTCGACGTCTGATCGGACCCTGCGTCCACCCGTTCATCGGCCCGACCGGGCCGATGGTCACGCGAAGTAACCCGTACGTGCACGTCAGAGGGTCGTGCGTCACCTGATGGCATGCGGTGTGCCGTCCGGGGCCGACGCGCGTGCCCGGTACCTGGCCGGGCCGGCGAACACAACGGACAGAAGCGCGACGCATCGACGTGGTCGCGACTCCGGAAGGAGAAACGTTTCCTCAACGGGGGCAAGCACCAGCGCCCTTCCAGACCGTCCCGGGGTCGTGGAAGGGCGCTCGGCGAGTCAGGGCCTCGATCACCAAGGCGGCCGAAAGCTCACGGCCGCCCATGATCAGTTGTGGCTGTGCAGGACCTCGTTCAACCCGCCCCACACCGCGTTGTTCGGCCGGGCCTCCACCGCGCCCGTGACCGAGTTGCGGCGGAAGAGGATGTTGGAGGCGCCGGAGAGTTCGCGGGCCTTGACGATCTGGCCGTCGGGCATCGTCACCCGCGTGCCCGCCGTGACGTACAGGCCGGCCTCGACCACGCACTCGTCGCCCAGCGCGATGCCGACGCCCGCCTCGGCGCCGACCAGGCAGCGCTCGCCGATGGAGATGATGACGTTGCCGCCGCCGGACAGCGTGCCCATCGTGGAGGCGCCGCCGCCGATGTCCGAGCCGTCGCCCACGACGACGCCCGCCGAGATGCGGCCCTCGACCATCGACGTGCCGAGCGTGCCGGCGTTGAAGTTGACGAAGCCCTCGTGCATGACCGTGGTGCCCTCGGCGAGATGCGCACCGAGGCGGACGCGGTCGGCGTCGGCGATGCGGACGCCCTTGGGGGCCACGTAGTCCGTCATCCGCGGGAACTTGTCGATCGAGGTCACCTGGAGGTGCAGGCCCTCGGCGCGGGCGTTCAGGCGGACCTTCTCGACGTCGTCCACGGCGACCGGCCCGAGGGACGTCCAGGCCACGTTGGCGAGGAAGCCGAACTGCCCCTCCAGGCTGAGGCCGTGCGGCTTGACCAGGCGGTGGGAGAGCAGGTGCAGACGCAGGTAGACGTCGTGCGCGTCGACGGGCTTGTCGTCGAGCGACGAGATGACCGTGCGGACCGCGACGACCTCGACCCCGCGCCGGGCGTCGGGACCGATCGCCTTGGCGGCGCCCTCACCGAGCAGTTCCACGGCCCTCTCGGCGGACAGCCGCTCGCTGCCGGAGGGGCCGGGCTCGGCGACGAGCTCGGGCGCGGGGAACCAGGTGTCCAGAACGGTGCCGTCGGCGGCGATCGTGGCAAGGCCGGCGGCCACAGCGCCGGTGGTGCGGGGAGCAGTCGTGTCGGTCATGAGGGAAACCTAACCGGCGCGGGGCCGCCCGGGCCAACCGGCGTCCGGGACGTCTCAGGGTGCGGGCCGAGGAGAGGGGGGCAGGGGCCCGCCCGGGCCGGTGACCCTAGATCGCCCCGGCCCCACCCCTCGCCCCACGACCCGCCCCAGCACCTCCCGCGCGTACCCCTCGTCGTACGGCACCTCCGTGAGCAGCACCTGCAGGCAGATGCCGTCCATCAGCGCCACCAGCGCCCGCGCCGTGACCGGGTCCGTGTGGCGGGTCAGCAGGGCTGCCAGGGCGTCGGCCCACTCGGCGGCGACCGGGCGCAGGGCGGGGCGGCGCAGCGCGGCGAGGTAGAGCTCGTACTCCAGTTCCACGCCGGTGTGGTCGCCCGCCAGCCACTCCCCCATCCACCCGGCGAGTTCGGCGGCCAGGTCGGTGTCCGGGTCCTCCAGGCCGCCGCGCGAGGCGATCACCTTGGCGAAGCCCTCGTTGGCCTGGCGCAGCGCGGCCACGAGCAGGTCGTCGAGGGTCTTGAAGTGGTACGTCGTGGAGCCGAGCGGCACGTCCGCCTCCGCGGCGACCGTGCGGTGGCTCAGTCCCGCGATGCCGTGCGCGCCGACCACCCGGATCGCCGCGTCGATGATCCGCTGTCGTCGTTCGGGGTCGTGGCGCCGGGCCATCAGTGCGCACCGCCCAGGTTGAGCACGACCACGCCGAGGATGATCAGCGCGATGCCGGCGGCCTTGACGGCGGTCATTCCCTCCCCCAGGAACAGGACGCCGATGGTGGCGATGGTGGCGGTGCCGACCCCGGCCCAGATCGCGTAGGCCGTGCCGACGGAGACGGTCCTCAGGGTCTGGGCGAGCAGCGCGAAGGAGACGAGGTAGCCGAGCGCGGTCAGCAGGGAGGGCAGAAGCCTGCTGAAGCCTTCGCTGTACTTCATGGCGGTGGTGGCGGCCACCTCGGCCGCGATGGCTCCGGCCAGCAGCAGGTATCCCATGCGTACGAGCGTACACAGCGATGCGTACGAGGGTACACAGTGATGCGTACGGCCATGACTCACGCATCGCTCGCGCGCGTATGCGGAGAGCCCCCTCAGCAGGTGCGGTGCCGGTAGCCGGACTCCCCCCGCGCCACGACGTCCAGGTCCCGCAGGACCACCGAGACCCGGTCGCCCCAGCCCTCGCAGGCCGCGTCGAAGCCGTCCGTCCGGTACTCGATGTCGAAGACGCGGTCGTCGTAGGCGTCCGCGTACACGTCGCACTCGTCGTACTGCCCGCACTCCTCGGCGACCGCGAAGTCGAAGCCGATGCGGCGGCCCCGCCCGGCCAGTTCGGCGGCGTTCTTCTGGCCGATGGCGAGACCGGCGGCGTGCGCCCGCGCGGTGATCAGCTTGCCGAAGGCCATGTTGTCGGCCGCGGTCAGCAGCCCCTCGGAGCGTTCGTGCGAGTCGAGGTTGTCCGCCTCGACGGCCTGGAAGCCGTCCTTCGCGCAGCCGTCGATCCACTCGCCGACGATCCGGGCGAGGCGTGCGCGCTTGCCCCGTGTGGAGATGTCGAGGACCAGTTCGTCCCAGTCGCGGTCGACGACCGGGGCGCCGTCGGCGCCGCGCAGCACCAGGTCCGGGTGATGCTCCTGCCACCAGTCGCCGGCGTCCGGCTGGGCCTGGAAGGCGTTGACGTAGCAGATGTTGTAGACGCCCTTCGCCGGCTTCGACGTCCGGTCGCGGGAGACCGCGCGCACTCCGGCCGGGGGCCGGTAGGCGCCGCCGATCTGGTAGTCGAAGGCGAGACCCGGTTCGGGTGCCCGCACCGCGCGGGGCGCCGCCTCGCCCTCCTCGCCGCCGGAGCCGGCGCAGCCCGTCAGGGCCGTGCCGAACGCACCGCACAGGGCCGCGGCCGCCGTCAGCCGGCGCAGGGCGCGGGGGACGCGCTGGAACATGGTCGGGGCACTCCTGTCGTCGCCGGGAGATGATCTCCCGCCATGATGCCGTGCGGGGACCGCGGGACCGCCCCGGAAGGGGTCCGCGGTCGCTCCCGCTTACGCGTCAAGTCCCGTTTGTGACAGGTGAGTTGCGTATGCGTGGGGAATGAACACGCACCTGGAATCGGATCACTTCGAACCGTTACTCCGCAGCCCCCGTCTCCACTAGTGTTCCACCGTTCACACACCAGTCCTGCACAGCCGCGGCCGTCGCCGTTGGACGCCGCTGGAGGAACACCCATGCCCGACAACACATCCCGGCCGCCCCAGGACCGGCCGGTCTGGGAGGACGGCTGGGCCCCGGACACCTCCCGGGCGCCGGGGACCCGCCGTCTGTGGCTGGCCGGCGGGCTGGCCGTGGCGACGATCGTCGCCTGTGCGACGGCACTGACCGTGTCCGGGTCGGATCCTGACGACGTGTCGGCCCCGCCGGCGCCCTCACGCGTCGAAGTCGGCGTCCCCGGTCTGCTGTCGTTCTCCACGCCCTCCGAGAGTCCCCCCGCGGGGCAGAGCGGCATGGCCGCGGGGCAGTCGAGGACCCGGGCACCCGGGCGGGGAACCTCCGCCCCGGCGCCCGCGCCGGAGGCGTCCCCGTCGGCCTCGGCCGGGGCCCGCCCGTCGGCCCGCCCCACCGGCCCCTCGCCGGTCCAGGGCGCCTGGCGCTCGGTCCGCGCGGTCAACTACCCCGACCGGCAGTGGCATATGACCGGCGGTTCCGTGCGGCTGGACCCGGTCGGCTCCGGGCAGCGCGCCGACGTCACCTTCCGGTTGGTCGCGGGCCTCGCCGACGTGTCCTGTCACTCCTTCGCCACGGCCGACGGCCGCTATCTGCGCCACCGGGACTTCCTGCTGCGCGAGGACCGCCACGACGGCTCCGCCCTGTTCCGTCAGGACGCCACCTTCTGCCCCCACCCCTCGCCGCACTCCGGTGCCGTCATGCTGGAGTCGGTGAACCATCCGGGCCGTTTCCTGCGGCACCGGGACTTCCGGCTGTGGCTGGACCCCTACCAGCGGGACGGCCTGTTCCTGGCAGACTCGGCGTTCCGGCTGGTCGACGCGCCGGCCGGGTGAGCCCGGACACACCTGTGGCCCCCGGCCGGCGAAGCCGGGGGCCACAGGGTCGCCGAAGCGGGGGCTCAGACGTTGAAGCCCAGCGCGCGCAGCTGCTCGCGCCCGTCGTCCGTGATCTTGTCCGGGCCCCACGGCGGCATCCAGACCCAGTTGATGCGCAGCTCGCTGACGAGGCCGTCCGTGGCGGACTTGGCCTGGTCCTCGATGACGTCCGTCAGCGGGCAGGCCGCCGAGGTCAGGGTCATGTCGAGGGTCGCGATGTTCGCGTCGTCGACGTGGATGCCGTAGATCAGGCCGAGGTTGACGACGTCGATGCCCAACTCGGGGTCGACGACGTCGTACAGCGCCTCGCGGATCTCTTCCTCGGAGGCCGGCTTCATCTCAACGGTCTCGCTCATGCCGTCTTCCTTTCGGCGTCGGCTCCGGCGTCCAGCGCCTGGGCCGTCGCGTCCTTCCACGCCATCCAGCTGAGGAGGGCGCACTTGACCCGGGCCGGGTACTTGGAGACCCCGGCGAACGCGACCGCGTCCTCCAGGACCTCCTCCATGGCGTCGTCGGGCTCGATCTTCCCCTTGGACTGCATCAGCTCCAGGAAGGTCTCCTGGATCGTCCGCGCGTCGGAGAGGTCCTTGCCGACGAGGAGTTCGTTCAGCACGGACGCGCTCGCCTGGCTGATGGAGCAGCCCTGGCCCTCGTACGAGACGTCCTCGATCGTCGTGCCGTCGTACTTCACACGCAGGGTGATCTCGTCGCCGCACGTCGGGTTCACGTGGTGCACCTCGGCGTCGCCATCCCTCAGACCACGCCCGTGCGGGTTCTTGTAGTGGTCCAGGATGACTTCCTGGTACATCGAATCCAGCTTCATGCGATCGCTCGTCCCGTCCCGTCAGCCGAAGAAGTTCCGTACGTGCTCCAGGCCGTCCACCAGAGCGTCGATCTCGGCCGGCGTGGAGTACAGATAGAACGACGCTCGCGTGGTCGCAGGAATTCCGTACCGCAGGCACACGGGACGGGCGCAGTGGTGGCCGACCCGGACCGCGATGCCCTGCTCGTCGAGGACCTGGCCCACGTCGTGCGGGTGGATGTCGCCCAGCGTGAAGGAGATCGCGGCGCCCCGGTCCTCGGCCGTGGTGGGGCCGATGATCCGCAGGTCGGGGACCTCCGTCAGGCGCTTCACCGCGTACTCCGTGAGGGCCTGCTCATGGGCGAGGATCTTGTCCATGCCGATCGAGTTGAGGTAGTCGATCGCCGCGCCCAGACCGATGGCCTGCGAGATCGGCGGGGTGCCCGCCTCGAACTTGTGCGGGGCGGGGGCGTACGTCGACGAGTGCATCGAGACGGTCTCGATCATCTCGCCGCCGCCGAGGAACGGGGGCAGGTCCTCCAGCAGCTCCTGGCGGCCCCACAGGACGCCGATGCCGGTCGGGCCGCACATCTTGTGGCCGGTGAAGGCCACGAAGTCGGCCTGGAGGGACTGTACGTCCAGCGGCATGTGCGGAGCCGCCTGCGAGGCGTCGATGCAGACCAGCGCGCCGACCTCCTGCGCGCGGCGCACTATGGCCTCGACCGGGTTGTGGGTGCCGAGGATGTTCGACACCAGCACGAAGGAGACGATCTTCGTCTTCTCCGTGATCACCTGGTCGATGTCGGACAGGTCGAGACGGCCGTCGTCGGTGAGGCCGAACCACTTCAGCTTCGCGCCCGTGCGCTGCGCGAGCAGCTGCCACGGCACGATGTTGGAGTGGTGCTCCATCTCCGTGATGACGATCTCGGTGTCGGCGTCCACGCGGTAGGGCTCGTCGGCCCAGCCCAGCATGTTCGCCACGAGGTTGAGGGATTCGGAGGCGTTCTTGGTGAAGATCACCTCGTCGCGGGAGGGCGCGTTGATGAACTCCGCGACCTTGTCCCGCGCACCCTCGTACAGTGCCGTGGCCTCCTCGGCGAGGACGTGCACGCCACGGTGGACGTTGGCGTTGTGCTGCTCGTAGTACTCGGAGAGCACGTCGAGGACCTGGCGCGGCGTCTGCGAGGTCGCCGCGTTGTCCAGGTACACGAGCTTCTTGCCGTCGTGCAGGACGCGGTCAAGGATCGGGAAGTCCTTGCGCAGCGCCTCGGTGTCGAGGAGGCCCGGCAGCTGTGTCACGCGGATGCGCCACCCTTCACGTACTTGTCGTAGCCCTCGGCCTCCAGCTGGTCCGCGAGCTCCGCTCCGCCGGACTCGGCGATGCGGCCGTTCGCGAACACGTGCACGTGGTCGGGCTTGATGTAGCGCAGGATGCGCGTGTAGTGGGTGATGAGGAGAGTGCCGACCTCACCGGTCTCACGGACGCGGTTGACGCCCTCGGAGACGACGCGCAGGGCGTCGACGTCCAGGCCGGAGTCGGTCTCGTCGAGGATCGCGATCTTCGGCTTGAGCAGCTCCAGCTGAAGGATCTCGTGGCGCTTCTTCTCACCGCCGGAGAAGCCCTCGTTGACGTTGCGCTCGGCGAAGGCCGGGTCCATGTTGAGGCGCTCCATGGCCTCGCGGACCTCCTTCACCCAGGTGCGCAGCTTGGGGGCCTCGCCGCGGACGGCGGTGGCGGAGGTGCGCAGGAAGTTGGAGACGGAGACGCCGGGGACCTCGACCGGGTACTGCATCGCGAGGAACAGGCCGGCGCGGGCGCGCTCGTCGACGGACATCTCCAGGACGTCCTCGCCGTCGAGGGTGACGGAACCGGACGTGATCGTGTACTTCGGGTGACCCGCGAGGGAGTAGGCGAGGGTCGACTTGCCGGAGCCGTTGGGGCCCATGATGGCGTGCGTCTCGCCCTGCTTCACGGTGAGGTCGACGCCCTTGAGGATCTCCTTCGTGGCGTTGTCGGCCTCGACGGTGACGTGCAGGTCTCGGATTTCAAGCGTTGCCATGGGTGCCTCAGGACTCCTGGGTGAGGGAGACGAGCACGTCGTCCCCTTCGATCTTTACGGGGTATACGGGGACGGGGCGCGTCGCGGGAAGGCCGGACGGCTTGCCGGTGCGGAGGTCGAAGGCGGAGCCGTGCAGCCAGCACTCGATCTGGCAGTCCTCCACCTCGCCCTCGGAGAGCGAGACGTTCGCGTGGGAGCAGATGTCGTTGATCGCGAACACCTCTCCCTCGGTACGGACGACCGAGACCGGCGTGCCGTCGAGTTCCACCCGCTTGGGGGTGCCCTCCTCCAGCTCGCTCAGCCCACAGGCGCGTACGAAGGCCATCAGACCGACGCCTCCAGCTCTTCGTCGATCCTCTCGAGCAGCCGGGCCTGGAGGTCCTCGACGCCGATCTGCTGGACCAGCTCGGCGAAGAAGCCGCGGACCACCAGACGGCGGGCCTCGTCGGCCGGGATGCCGCGGGCCATCAGGTAGAAGAGCTGCTCGTCGTCGAAGCGGCCGGTCGCGGAGGCGTGGCCCGCGCCGACGATCTCACCGGTCTCGATCTCCAGGTTCGGGACGGAGTCGACACGGGCGCCGTCGGTCAGAACCAGGTTCCGGTTCATCTCGTAGGTGTCCGTGCCCTCGGCCTTGGCCTCGATGAGGACGTCGCCGATCCACACGGCGTGGGCGTCCTCGCCCTGCAGCGCGCCCTTGTAGACGACGTTGGACTTGCAGTGCGGGGTGTTGTGCGTGACCAGCAGCCGGTGCTCCTGGTGCTGCCCGGCGTCGGTGAAGTACAGGCCGAACAGCTCGGCCTCACCGCCGGGGCCGGCGTACTCGACGCGCGGGTTCAGCCGGACGACGTCGCCGCCGAAGGTGACGACGACCGACTTGAAGGAGGCGTCGCGGCCCACGAGGGCGTTGTGCTGGGCCACGTGCACGGCCTTGTCGTCCCAGTCCTGGACGGAGACGACGGTCAGCTTGGCGCCGTCGCCCAGGATGTAGTCGACGTTGGCGGCGAGCACGGCGTCACCGGTGTGGTCGATGACGACGACGGCCTCGGCGAAGGCGCCCAGTTCGATGACCTGGTGGCCGTAGCGGACCCCGCCCTCGCCGTGCACGGCGATGCGGATGGGCTCGGTGAGGACCGTCTCCTTGGGGACGGTGACCACGCCGGCCTGCTCGAAGGCGGAGTACGCCTGGGCGGCGACGCGGTCCGCGGGGGTGCCCGCCTTGCCGAGCCGGGCGTCGTCACGGCCGACGGTCTCGACGACCACGCCGTCGGGCGCCGACACGGTGACCTTCACGCCCTCGCCGGCCGCGACGGCGGTGCCGTCGTGCAGGCCGCGCAGGCGCTCCAGCGGGGTGAACCGCCACTCCTCCTCACGGCCGTGCGGGACGGGGAAGTCCGCCACGTCGAAGGACGGGGGCGCGCTCATGCGCGAGACGACGGTCGACTCCGCGGCCACCGCGATCGAGCCGGCGGTGGTCGAGCCCACCGGGATGTTCTGGGCCTCAGCCATGGCTGTCGGTCTGCTCTCTTCCTACGTTTACGATCTTCGGCCCGCCGCTGGGGCGGGCCGCCTGCTGCTGGAGCGGAGGGGCGGGTACTAGCCGACCGCGCCTTCCATCTGCAGCTCGATCAGCCGGTTGAGCTCCAGGGCGTACTCCATCGGCAGCTCCTTGGCGATCGGCTCGACGAAGCCGCGCACGATCATCGCCATCGCCTCGTCCTCGCTCAGACCGCGGCTCATCAGGTAGAAGAGCTGGTCCTCGGAGACCTTGGAGACGGTCGCCTCGTGGCCCATGGAGACGTCGTCCTCGCGGACGTCGACGTACGGGTAGGTGTCCGACCGCGAGATCGTGTCGACGAGCAGGGCGTCACAGAGCACGTTGGACTTCGAGCCCGGGGCGCCCTCGCCGATCTCGATGAGACCGCGGTAGGAGGTACGGCCGCCGCCGCGCGCCACCGACTTGGAGACGATGTTGGAGGACGTGTTCGGGGCCATGTGGACCATCTTGGCGCCGGCGTCCTGGTGCTGGCCCTCGCCCGCGAAGGCGATGGACAGGGTCTCGCCCCTGGCGTGCTCGCCCATCAGGTAGACGGCCGGGTACTTCATCGTCACCTTGGAGCCGATGTTGCCGTCGATCCACTCCATGGTGGCGCCCTCGTAGGCGACGGCGCGCTTGGTGACCAGGTTGTAGACGTTGTTCGACCAGTTCTGGATGGTCGTGTAGCGGCAGCGGGCGTTCTTCTTGACGATGATCTCGACGACCGCGGAGTGCAGCGAGTCGGACTTGTAGATCGGGGCGGTGCAGCCCTCGACGTAGTGCACGTAGGCACCCTCGTCGACGATGATCAGGGTCCGCTCGAACTGGCCCATGTTCTCGGTGTTGATCCGGAAGTAGGCCTGGAGCGGGATCTCGACGTGCACGCCCTTCGGCACGTAGATGAAGGAGCCGCCGGACCACACCGCGGTGTTCAGCGCGGCGAACTTGTTGTCACCGGCCGGGATGACGGTGCCGAAGTACTCCTTGAAGAGCTCCGGGTGCTCCTTCAGCGCGGTGTCGGTGTCGAGGAAGATGACGCCCTGCTCCTCCAGGTCCTCGCGGATCTGGTGGTAGACGACCTCCGACTCGTACTGGGCGGCGACACCGGCGACGAGGCGCTGCTTCTCGGCCTCCGGGATGCCCAGCTTGTCGTACGTGTTCTTGATGTCCTCCGGGAGCTCCTCCCAGGACGCCGCCTGCTTCTCCGTGGAGCGCACGAAGTACTTGATGTTGTCGAAGTCGATGCCCGACAGGTCCGAGCCCCAGTTCGGCATGGGCTTCTTCTCGAAGAGCTTCAGGCCCTTGAGGCGCAGCTTCGTCATCCACTCCGGCTCGGACTTCTTGCCGGAGATGTCGAGGACGACGTCCTCGTTCAGGCCGCGCTTCGCTGCGGCACCGGCCTCGTCGGAGTCGGCCCAGCCGTATTCGTAGTTGCCCAGGCCCTCGAGCTCAGGGTGGGCAGTCTCCGTGGGGAGAGTCATGCGGGGTTCCTCCCGGCCGTGCTTGCAGATGCGTGATCAGTGGTGTGGGAAATCCTGGGGATGAACGTCGTGCAGACGCCGTCGCCGTGCGCGATGGTCGCCAGTCGCTGGACGTGGGTCCCGAGCAGCTCGGCGAAGATCTCCGTCTCCGCCTCGCACAGCTGCGGGAACTGCTCCGCGACGTGGGCGACCGGGCAGTGGTGCTGGCAGAGCTGCTCGCCCTGCTGCGGGTGGGGCGCACTGCGCGCCGCCGCAGCGTACCCGTCGGCGCTGAGGGCCTTGGCCAGGGCCTCGGTGCGCTCGTCGGGTCCGGCCGCCTCGATCGCCTCGCGGTAGGCGCGCGCCTGGGCCGCGATGCGGGCGCGGGCGAAGGCGGCGACCGCCTCGCTTCCGCCCTCGCGCTCGGCGATCCACTTCAGGGCGTCCACCGCGAGCTTGTCGTAGGACTGGTCGAAGGCGTCGCGACCGCAGTCGGTGAGCGCGAAGACCTTGGCGGGCCGCCCGCGCGTGCGCGCGCCGTAGACCCGCTGCTCCCGGGCCTCCACGACGTCGTCGGCGACGAGCGCGTCGAGATGCCTGCGCACGGCGGCCTGCGTGAGGCCCAGCCGGCCGGCCAGGTCGGCGACGGTCGACGGCCCGTGGTCCAGGATGGATCGCGCGACCCGGTTGCGCGTCGAGCGCTCTCCGGTCGCGAACTCCTCCTGAGGGGCCCCCGTGGGGGTCTCCCGAGCCTCGCCGACGTTTTTCACAACGCCATTGTTGCGTAATTCCTCGAAGCCAGGCAACCCACCCCCGTCAGCGACGACGGTGCCCTGCGTCACTTAGGTATACCTAACGTGACCTGCGGGAACGATCTTTGATCGATCAAACCGGTGGCGCCGTACGCCCCCGTCCGGAACACTCGCCGACCATGGCGACACCCCCTCCGACCGGCCCTCTTGTCACGTGCGACACCCTCGCGGCCCAGTTGCGCGCGCTCGGTGTGCGGGAGGGCGACACCCTCCTCGTGCATTCCTCGCTCAGTTCCCTCGGCTGGGTGTGCGGAGGTGCCGTCGCCGTCGTCAAGGGGCTGCTCGAAGCGCTCGGCCCGGACGGCACTCTGGTGGTCCCCACCCAGACCGGCGATCTCTCCGATCCGGCCGTGTGGCAGAACCCGCCGGTGCCCGAGGAGTGGTGGGAGACCATCCGGGCGACCATGCCCGCCTTCGACCCCCGGGTGACCCCCTCACGCGGCATGGGCGCCGTCCCGGAGACCGTCCGGACCTGGCCCGGCGCCCTGCGCAGCGCGCATCCGCAGACGTCCTTCGCCGCCCTCGGAGCCCGCGCGCGGGAGATCACCGACGGGCACGCCCCGGACTGCCGGCTCGGCGAGCGCAGCCCGCTGGCCCGGCTGGAGGCGCTGCACGCGCGCGTGCTGCTGCTCGGCGCCGGCTACGGCACGTGCACCGGTTTCCACCTGGCCGAGTACCGGATCCCCTCCCCGCGGGTGCGCGTGGGACGGCCGGGGCCCCGGGGGTGGGAGGTGGTCACCGAGGTGTCGATCACCTCGGAACGCTTCGACGAGCTCGGGCACGACTTCGAACGGGACCGTCCGGTCCTGCGCGGCAGGGTGGGCGCGGCCGAGGCACGCCTGTTCCCCCTGCGGGACGCCGTGGCCTACGCGGTGCCGTGGCTGGAGACGCACCGGCCCCGCGCCGAGGAGATATGAGGCGGCCGAACGGGGAGATGCGCACCCGGCCGTTCGGGGGACCCGCGGTCTCCCTAGACTCTTGAGCCATGCGAAACGAGCCCGTGGTCCAGGTCCACGCCCTGGTGAAGCGGTACGGCGGCAAAACCGCGGTGGACGGTCTCGACCTGGTGGCCCGGGCGGGCGTCACAGCCGTGCTCGGACCGAACGGCGCGGGCAAGACGACGACGGTGGAGACCTGCGAGGGCTACCGCCGGCCCGACTCCGGCACGGTCCGCGTCCTCGGCCTCGACCCGGTGAGGGAGTCCGGCGCGCTGCGGCCCCGGATCGGGGTGATGCTCCAGTCCGGCGGTGTCTACCCGGGGGCGCGCGCGGACGAGATGCTGCGCCATGTCGCCAAGCTGCACGCCCACCCCCTGGACGTGGACGCGCTCATCGAGCGGCTGGGACTCGGCGGCTGCGGCCGGACCTCGTACCGCCGGCTCTCGGGCGGCCAGCAGCAGCGGCTCGCGCTCGCCATGGCCGTCGTCGGCCGGCCCGAGCTGGTCTTCCTCGACGAGCCGACCGCCGGGCTCGACCCGCAGGCCCGCCGGGCCACCTGGGACCTGGTCCGGGACCTGCGTGACGACGGCGTCTCGGTGATCCTCACCACGCACTACATGGACGAGGCCGAACAACTCGCCGACGACGTCGCCATCATCGACGCGGGCCGGGTCATCGCCCAGGGCTCCCCCGAGGAGCTGTGCCGCGGCGGCGCCGAGAACACCCTGCGCTTCACCGGCCGTCCCGGCCTCGACGTGGGCTCCCTGCTCAAGGCGCTGCCCGCCGACTGCACGGCGGCCGAGCTGACGTCCGGCTCGTACCGGGTCGTCGGCAAGGTCGACCCGCAACTGCTCGCCACGGTGACGTCCTGGTGCGCGCAGCACGGGGTGATGCCGGACCGGATCTCGGTGGAGCGGCACACGCTGGAGGACGTCTTCCTGGAGCTGACCGGCAAGGAGCTGCGCTCATGACCACCACGAGCACCGGGGCGTACGCCCCGAAGCCGGGCGCCGCGCCACTGGGGCGCATGATCGCCGCTCAGGCCGCGCTCGAGACGAAGATGCTGCTGCGCAACGGCGAGCAGTTGCTGCTGACGGTCGTGATCCCGACCCTGCTGCTGGTGCTCTTCAGCTCGGTCGACGTCGTGGACACCGGCTCCGGGAAGGCGGTCGACTTCCTCGCCCCCGGCGTCCTGGCGCTCGCCGTGCTGTCGACGGCGTTCACCGGGCAGGCCATCGCGACGGGCTTCGAGCGCCGGTACGGCGTGCTGAAGCGGCTGGCGGCCTCCCCGCTGCCGCGCTGGGGCCTGATGACGGCCAAGACGCTGTCGGTGCTGGTCACCGAGGTCCTGCAGATCGTCCTGCTGACGCTGATCGCCCTCGCGCTCGGCTGGTCGCCGCACGGCAACCCGGCGGCCGTGCTCGTGCTGCTGGTCCTCGGCACGGCCGCTTTCTCGGGCCTCGGCCTGCTGATGGCGGGCACCCTGAAGGCGGAGGCCACGCTCGCCGCCGCCAATCTGGTCTTCCTGCTGCTGCTCGTCGGCGGCGGGGTCGTCGTGCCGCTGGAGAAGTTCCCGGACGCCGCCCAGGACCTCCTCGGCCTGCTGCCCGTCTCCGCGCTCTCCGACGGGCTGCGGGACGTGCTCCAGCACGGCGCCGGGATGCCCTGGGGCGATGTGGCCATCCTCGCCGTGTGGGCGGTCGTGGGCCTCGCGGCGGCCGGCCGGTTCTTCCGCTGGGAGTAGCGCGCCGGCCCGCGGCGCGCCCCCCTCGTGAAAGCGTGCACAAGCGGCGGCCTACGATGGTGCGCGTGCAGAACCTGACCCGCGCCGACGCCCAGGCCGCCGTGCGCAACCCGCTCGCCTTCATCGCCGCCCGCTGGACCCCGGACCCGCGGACCGTCCGGCGCGCGGCGCTCGCCGCGCTCGTGATGTCCGTGGTCATCGTGGTCACCGGCGGGGCCGTGCGCCTCACCGGTTCCGGGCTCGGCTGCCCGACCTGGCCGAAGTGCACCGGCGACTCGCTCACCAACACCCGCGAGATGGGCCTGCACGGCGCAATCGAGTTCGGCAACCGCATGCTGACGTACGTGCTGTGCGCGGCGGTCGGCTGGGCGATCATCGCCGCCCGCTCCACCGAGCCGTACCGGCGCGGCCTGACCCGGCTGGGCTGGGCGCAGTTCTGGATCGTGATGAGCAACGCCGTGCTCGGCGGCATCGTCGTCCTCGTCGGCCTGAACCCGTACACCGTCGCGGCCCACTTCGCGGCGTCGTCCGCGCTCATCGCGGTCGCCGTGGTGATGTGGCAGCGCGCCCGTGAGGGGGACGCGGCGCCCCGCCCGCTGGTCGGCGGGGCCGTCCAGCAGCTCGTGTGGTTCCTGGTGGCCGCCACGGTGCTGCTGATCCTGGTGGGCACGGTGGTCACCGGCGCCGGGCCGCACGCGGGCGACTCCAGCGAGGTCGAGCGGATGCCGGTCGACTGGGAGACCGTGACGAAGCTGCACGCCGTCCTGGCCTGGATCGTCGTGACGCTGACCTTCGCGCTCTGGTTCGTCCTCAAGGCGGTCGACGCCCCGAAGGGCCCGCTGGACCGCACCCGGGACCTGTTCCTCGTGCTGCTGGCGCAGGGCGTCATCGGCTACGTCCAGTACTTCACGGATCTCCCGGAGCTGCTGGTCGGCCTGCACATGCTGGGCTCGGCCCTGGTGTGGATCGCGGTGCTGCGGGTGCTCCTCGCGCTGCGCGAGCGGCCGGAGGCGTCCATGCCGGATCCGCCCGCTCAGCCGCTCGACGCCACCAGCGCGTCGATCGCCGGCCCCAGGTAGGCACGCGTCAGCCGGGCCCGGCGCGCTGCCCACGCCCCGGACGGCGGCTTCGCCCGGCCGTAGCGGCGGCCGTGGACGTCGGCGACCACCTCGGCGGGCGCTCCCAGCCCGGGCAGCAGCTCCAGCGCCTCCCGTTTGGAGATGAGCCGTCCCTCACGCGCGGTGACGCTCGCCCGCGCGAAGGTGATCAGCCCCAGGTCGACCCAGACGTCCCGCGTCCACAGCCGGGCGTCGGCCACGGCCGGCCGCCAGAAGTCCCGCTGGTCGCGCACGACGAAGGCGGCCAGCTCGCGGTCCGGAACCGGCGGCAGCAGGGCGGCGGGCGCCTCGCCGTGCAGCACGCGCCCGAAGGTGTGCAGCTCCCGCCGGGTCACGGGGGTGACCGGCCGCCGGAACAGCTCCTCGTGCGCCCAGGTGAGATGGCGCCGGGCGGGATCGGCCAGCGTGTCCGGCGTGAGGTAGGAGCAGTGCAGCAGCGGCGCGAGCGGCGCGGTCCGCAGCCGGGCGTGCAGCGTCGCCAGACGCCAGACCGTGCGCGGGGTGAGCGAGCCGTCCAGGACGGCGATCAGGTCCAGATCGCTGCGGCCCTCCTGGTAGTCGCCGCCGGCGAGCGAGCCGTGCGCCCAGACGGCGAGGGGCTCCAGCGGTCCGAGGGCGGTCAGGAAGCGGTCGAGCAGGGCGTCGGTCGGCATCCCGTCAGTCTGGCCGCGGGCGCGCGGGGCGTACACCCCGCTCACTCCAGGCCGTAGACCCGGCGGGCGTTCCCCCACGACACCATCTCCGCCACCCGCTGAGCGTCCGCCGGTGACCACGCGCCCTCGGTGACCCAGGTGCCGAGCACCCGGGCGAGGGACTCGCGGAACAGCTGTGCGCCGACGACGTGCAGCTCGGGCAGGCCCTGGGCGCCGCTGGAGAAGAGGATCTTGCCGAAGGGGGCCAGCTCCAGGATCTCGGCGAGGATCGTGGCCGCGCGGGCGCCGGTGCGCACGAGGGCGGCGCCGGAGTCGGCGTAGACGTGCGGGAAGACACCGGCGAGATGGGCGGCGTGCCGGTGGTAGGGATAGCCGTGCAGCAGGACCAGGTCGGTGCCGAGGCCCGCGGTGGCGCGGACGAAGTCCGTGAGCAGGACCGGGTCGGTGCGGTCGATGCGCAGACCCGGCTGGCCCAGCCCGGCGTGCAGCTGGAGCGGCAGCCCGGACGCCACCGCGATCCACAGCAGGTGCCGCAGCAGCACCGGGTCGGCCAGCTCGCCGCCGACCTCGCGGGCCGAGAGCCAGCGTCCGGCCGCGCCCCGCACCTCCCCCGGCCCCGGTGGCTCGGGCGCGAGCGCCAGGCCGTGCCGTACCCCGGCGACCGAGGTGAAGGCGACGGCGTGCGCGGCCGCGCCGTGCACGGACTCGGCGAGGTTGGCGAGGAAGGACTCGACGGTGCCGGAGGTGTCGGCGACCTGTTCGGCGAGGAGTTCGAGGCGGATGATCTCGTGGGCCTCGGCGGAGGCGGCGGAGGCCATCTCCGGGGGGCCGGTCAGGTCGCCGGGCAGGCCGGTGTCGACCAGGTAGGTGGTGATGCCGCTGCCCCGCAGCAGCCGCCGTCCGGCCTCCCAGACGCCGAGCTCACGGCGCCGGGCCAGATAGCGGGCGGGCGGGCAGTGCGGCTCCAGGCCGAGGAGCGGCGGGCACCAGCGCCGTACGGCGAAGCCGGTCTGGGTGTCGAAGAGCGTGGTGCCGGGCGCCGGTGGTCCCTCGGTGCGGGCGAGCTGGGCCTCGAAGGTGCCGAGGCCCAGTTCCGCTCTCAGTACGCCGTGGCAGTACTGGTCCACGAGGGACGGCGTGTCGATCATACGGGCTCCCCGCGGGTGGACGCTGGCGTGCTCTACACGTCCTAACGGGTGAACCGGTGCCGAGGTGTTGGGGGGAAGCGCGCGGGCTTCTCAGCCGCCGACCTGGATGCCGGCCATCCGCTTCCACTCGTAGGGGCCCGTGGTCACCTTCGCCGCGAACTCGCCGTCGAAGGACTCGTGCCGGGTGATCCCGGCCTTCTCGACGGCCTTCTCGGCGGTTGCGAAAGTGGGGGCCACCAGGTCGCCCCAGCCGCCGTCCTCGCCCACGAGCACGATGCGGGCGCCGCGCTCGCCGAGGTACTCGACATGGGCCTCGGCACCGCCGTGGGACTTGGCGAAGGCGTTGATCCGGTGCGCGAGGCGGGTCACCTTGCGCTCGTCGACCTGCTGCGTGTCGTCTGCCATGGCCAGGATGCTACCGACCGGTAGATCAATGCGCGACGGGCGGGGTGCGTGAGCCGCGCCTCAGCGCGTCAGCGCAGGAAGGGGTCCACGGCGACGGCCACGAAGAGCAGCGAGACATAGGTGATCGACCAGTGGAACAGGCGCATCTCCTTCAGCTTCCCGCCCGTCACCTCGGCCTTCGCGCGGTTCTGCAGCGCGTGGGCCTCCCACAGCCACCAGCCGCCCGCGCCGAGCGCGACCGCGGTGTAGAACCACCCCGTGTAGCCGAGCGGCGTCAGCAGCAGCGAGACCGCCACCATCACCCAGCTGTAGAGGACGATCTGCTTGGCGACGACCTTGTTCGAGGCGATCACGGGGAGCATCGGCACGCCCACGCGCGCGTAGTCCTCCTTCACCTTCATGGACAGCGGCCAGTAATGCGGCGGCGTCCAGAAGAAGATCACCATGAACAGGATCAGCGGGGCCCAGGAGAGGGAGTCCGTGACCGCGGACCAGCCGATGAGCACCGGCATGCAGCCCGCGATGCCGCCCCACACGATGTTCTGCGAGGTGCGGCGCTTGAGCAGCATCGTGTAGACGACGACGTAGAAGAGCAGCGCTCCGAGTGACAGCCAGGCCGACAGCCAGTTGACGGTGAGGCCGAACAGCAGCGTCGACACCACCGCGAGGGTGATGCCGAAGGCCAGGCACTCGCGCGGGCTCACCATCCCGGTGACCAGGGGACGCTGGGAGGTGCGGTCCATCAGCGCGTCGATGTCGCGGTCGATGTACATGTTGAGCGCGTTCGCGCCGCCCGCGCTGAGGTAGCCGCCGACACAGGTGAGCAGCACCAGACCGAGATCGGGCACGCCGCGCTCGGCCAGGAACATCACCGGGACGGTGGTGATGAGCAGCAGCTCGATGATCCGCGGCTTGGTCAGCGCCACGAAAGCCGCGACCCGGGCCCCGATCGGCCGTCGGCTCGGGCTCTGGCTCGTCCCGACAATCCCCGCTGGACGGGATTCAACGGCCGTCACGCACACCCCTGACAGAGACATCCCAGCAAGCCCGACCCGTGTGAAGTCCCGGTAAAGGCTCGCGCGTACCACGCCACTGTAGACGTTGCCCAGACCCGGGCCGTCGCGGGGGTCCGCTCGTGTTGGAGGTGTGGTCCGACGGGCACCCGCGGGCTCGATTGAGCACCCGGATGAGCGGCTGCGTATTCATGTGCCGAGCCCCGGAACGGCGCGGCCGACGGGCACATCCGGAAGAGTCCCGGCAGTCTGGGTTGAGTCGAAAAAACGCACGTACTTCCGGGGGTAGGCTCGACAATGGCCGGCCGACGCCGAGTACGCCGGCAGCCGGTGGGCGCGTGCCCGTGACGCCGGCAACCGACATGTGGAGAGGAGCCCTGACCCAGGGTGAGCACCAAGCCGACCACCACAGACCTCGAGTGGACCGAGCTGGACCAGCGGGCGGTGGACACCGCCCGCGTCCTGGCCGCAGATGCCGTACAGAAGGTCGGTAACGGCCATCCTGGTACGGCGATGAGCCTGGCGCCCGCCGCCTACACCCTCTTCCAGAAGGTGATGCGGCACGACCCGGCGGACGCCGACTGGGTCGGGCGGGACCGCTTCGTGCTGTCCGCCGGCCACTCGTCCCTGACCCTCTACACCCAGCTCTACCTGGCCGGCTTCGGCCTGGAGCTGGACGACCTCCAGGCGTTCCGGACGTGGGGTTCGAAGACCCCCGGCCACCCGGAGTACGGCCACACCACGGGTGTGGAGACGACGACCGGTCCGCTGGGCCAGGGTGTCGGCAACGCCGTCGGCATGGCCATGGCCGCCCGCTACGAGCGGGGTCTGTTCGACCCGGAGGCCCCCGCGGGCACCTCCCCGTTCGACCACTTCATCTACTGCATCGCCGGTGACGGCTGCCTCCAGGAGGGCATCTCCGCCGAGGCGTCCTCGCTGGCCGGTCACCAGAGGCTCGGCAACCTGATCCTGCTGTGGGACGACAACCACATCTCGATCGAGGGCGACACCGAGACGGCCGTCTCCGAGGACACGGCCAAGCGCTACGAGGCGTACGGCTGGCACGTGCAGCGCGTGGCCCCGAAGCCGGACGGCGACCTGGACCCGCACGCGATCTACGACGCGATCCAGGAGGCCAAGAAGGTCACCGACCGCCCGTCCTTCATCGCGATGCGCTCGATCATCGCCTGGCCGGCCCCGCACGCGCAGAACACCGAGGCCGCGCACGGCTCGGCGCTCGGTGACGACGAGGTGGCGGCCACCAAGCGGGTCCTCGGCTTCGACCCGGAGAAGACCTTCGAGGTCTCCGACGAGGTCCTCGCGCACACCCGGGGCGCCCTGGAGCGCGGGCGGGCCGCCCGTGCCGTGTGGGAGAAGTCCTTCCAGCAGTGGCGGGACAACAACCCCGAGCGCGCCGCCGAGTACGACCGCATCGCCAAGGGCGAACTGCCCACCGGCTGGGAGGAGAAGATCCCGGTCTTCGAACCCGGCAAGGCTGTGGCGACGCGAGCCGCGTCCGGCAAGGTCCTCCAGGCGCTCGGCGCGGTCATCCCGGAGCTGTGGGGCGGCTCGGCCGACCTGGCGGGCTCGAACAACACGACGATCGACAAGACGTCGTCGTTCCTGCCGGCCGGCAACCCGCTGCCGGAGGCGAACCCGTACGGCCGCACGATCCACTTCGGCATCCGCGAGCACTCCATGGCCGCGGAGCTGAACGGCATCACCCTGCACGGCAACACCCGCGTCTACGGCGGCACCTTCCTGGTGTTCTCCGACTACATGCGCAACGCCGTGCGGCTGTCGGCCCTCATGCACCTGCCGGTGACGTACGTGTGGACGCACGACTCCATCGGCCTCGGCGAGGACGGCCCGACCCACCAGCCGATCGAGCACCTCGCGTCGCTGCGCGCCATCCCCGGCCTGAACATCGTCCGCCCGGCGGACGCCAACGAGACGGCGATCGCCTGGCGCGAGATCCAGCGTCGCTGGACCAAGGAGTACGGCAAGGGCGCCCCGCACGGTCTGGCGCTGACCCGTCAGGGCGTGCCGACGTACGAGCCCAACGAGGACACCGTGCGCGGTGGCTACGTGATGTTCGAGGCCGAGGGCGGCGAGCCCGAGGTCATCCTGATCGCCACCGGTTCCGAGGTGCATGTGGCGGTCGAGGCGCGCGAGCGGCTCCAGGCCGACGGGGTGCCGACGCGCGTGGTCTCCATGCCGTCGGTGGAGTGGTTCGAGGAGCAGGACCAGGGGTACCGGGACAGCGTCCTGCCGCCGTCCGTGAGGGCGCGTGTCGCGGTCGAGGCCGGAGTGGGCCTGACCTGGCACAAGTACGTCGGGGACGCGGGCCGCATCGTGTCGCTGGAGCACTTCGGCGCCTCCGCCGACGGCAAGGTCCTTTTCCAGGAGTACGGCTTCACCGCCGAGAACGTGGCGGCCGTCGCGCGGGAATCCCTCGCCGCGGCCCGGCGCTGACGCTCACATACGCAACGTAGGAGTTTGATTTTCCATGACAGACGCACTGAAGCGCCTCTCCGAGGAAGGCGTCGCGATCTGGCTGGACGACCTGTCACGCCAGCGCATCACTTCCGGCAACCTGGCCGAGCTGATCGACCAGCAGCACGTCGTCGGCGTCACCACCAACCCGACGATCTTCCAGAAGGCCATCAGCGAGGGCCACGGCTACGACCAGCAGCTCGCCGACCTCGCGGCCCGCAAGGTCACGGTCGAAGAGGCCATCCGCATGATCACCACGGCGGACGTCCGGGACGCCGCCGACATCCTGCGCCCGGTCTTCGACGCCACCGACGGCCAGGACGGCCGGGTCTCCATCGAGGTCGACCCGCGGCTCGCGCACAACAAGCACGCGACCGTCGCGGAGGCCAAGCAGCTGGCCTGGCTGGTCGACCGGCCGAACACGCTCATCAAGATCCCGGCTACCCGGGCGGGCATCCCGGCGATCACCGAGGTCATCGGCCTCGGCATCAGCGTCAACGTCACGCTCATCTTCTCGCTGGAGCGCTACCGCGAGGTCATGGACGCCTACCTCGCCGGCCTGGAGAAGGCGAAGGCCAGGGGCCTGGACCTGTCGCAGATCCGTTCGGTGGCTTCGTTCTTCGTGTCCCGGGTGGACGCCGAGGTCGACAAGCGGCTCGACGCGCTCGGCACCGACGAGGCCAAGGCCCTGCGCGGCAAGGCCGCCATCGCCAACGCCCGGCTCGCCTACCAGGCGTACGAGGAGGTCTTCTCCTCGGACCGCTGGAACGCGCTGGAGAAGGCGGGCGCACGCAAGCAGCGTCCGCTGTGGGCGTCGACCGGTGTGAAGGACAAGGCGTACAAGCCGACCCGCTACGTCGACGAACTGGTGGCGCCGAACACCGTCAACACCATGCCCGAGGCCACCCTGCGCGCGGTGGAGGAGCAGGGCGAGATCACCGGCAACACGATCTCCGGCACGTACGAGCAGGCCCGCGCCGACCTCGACGCGATCGAGCGGCTCGGGATCTCGTACGACGAGGTCGTGCAGCTGCTGGAGGACGAGGGCGTCGAGAAGTTCGAGTCGTCCTGGAACGACCTGCTCAAGTCGACCGAGGCAGAGCTGGAGCGCCTCGCCCCCTCGGAGGGCTGATCCCTTGCCACCCTTCAACGTCACTGAAGCGAACCCGCTTCGTGACGCCGCCGACCGACGGCTCCCGCGTATCGCGGGGCCGTCGGGCCTGGTGATCTTCGGCGTTACGGGCGATTTGTCACGTAAAAAGCTGATGCCCGCTGTGTACGACCTCGCGAACCGGGGACTGCTGCCGCCGGGCTTCTCGCTCGTCGGCTTCGCCCGCCGGGAGTGGGCGAACGAGGACTTCGCCCAGGAGGTCCACGACGCGGTCAAGGCCCATGCCCGCACCCCCTTCCGCGAGGAGGTCTGGCAGCAGCTCATCCAGGGCATGCGCTTCGTGCAGGGCACCTTCGACGACGACGACGCCTTCGAACGGCTGCGCGCCACCATCGAGGAGCTGGACAAGGCCCAGGGCACGGGCGGCAATTTCGCCTTCTACCTGTCGGTGCCGCCGCGCTCCTTCCCGGTGGTCATCCAGCAGCTGAAGAAGCACGGGCTCGCCGACCAGACGGGCGGCTCCTGGCGCCGCGCGGTCATCGAGAAGCCGTTCGGACACGACCTGGCCTCCGCCGAGGAGCTCAACAAGGTCGTGCACGAGGTGTTCGCCCCGGACCAGGTCTTCCGCATCGACCACTACCTGGGCAAGGAGACCGTCCAGAACATCCTGGCGCTGCGCTTCGCCAACACGATGTTCGAGCCCATCTGGAACCGGTCCTTCGTGGACCACGTCCAGATCACCATGGCCGAGGACATCGGCATCGGCGGCCGGGCCGGCTACTACGACGGCATCGGCGCCGCCCGCGACGTCATCCAGAACCACCTGCTGCAGCTGATGGCGCTCACCGCCATGGAGGAGCCCGCCTCCTTCGACGCGGACGCGCTCGCCGCCGAGAAGACCAAGGTGCTCGGCGCCGTCCGGCTGCCGAAGGACCTCGGCCGCGACACGGTGTTCGCGCAGTACGCCGAGGGCTGGCAGGGCGGCGAGAAGGCGGTCGGCTACCTCCAGGAGGAGGGCATCGACCCCAAGTCGAAGACCGACACGTACGCCGCGGTCAAGCTGTCGGTCGACAACCGCCGCTGGGCGGGCGTCCCCTTCTACCTGCGCACCGGCAAGCGGCTCGGCCGGCGCGTCACGGAGATCGCGGTCGTCTTCCAGCGCGCCCCGCACTCCCCCTTCGACACGACGGCCACCGAGGAGCTGGGCCAGAACGCGATCGTCATCCGCGTCCAGCCCGAC
Source organism: Streptomyces sp. NPDC046859 (assembly GCF_040645135.1). Taxonomy (NCBI): domain Bacteria; kingdom Bacillati; phylum Actinomycetota; class Actinomycetes; order Kitasatosporales; family Streptomycetaceae; genus Streptomyces; species Streptomyces sp. NPDC046859. The sequence goes on along the minus strand of NZ_JBEYXR010000005.1, from coordinate 271,578 downwards.
GAGGGCGTCACGGTCCGCTTCGGCTCCAAGGTGCCCGGCACCTCCATGGAGATCCGGGACGTGTCGATGGACTTCGCGTACGGCGAGTCCTTCACCGAGTCCTCGCCCGAGGCGTACGAGCGGCTGATCCTCGACGTCCTGCTCGGCGACTCGAACCTCTTCCCGCGCACCGAGGAGGTCGAGCTGTCCTGGAAGATCCTCGACCCGATCGAGGAGTACTGGGACCGGCACGGCAGGCCCGCCCAGTACCCGGCGGGCACCTGGGGGCCCGTCGAGGCGGACGAAATGCTCGCACGAGAGGGACGGAGCTGGCGCCGGCCATGAAGATAGATCTCACGGACACCACGGCCAGCAAGATCAACAAAGCACTGGTGAAGGCGCGGCGGGCCATCGGCACGCCGGCCGTCGGCATGGTGCTGACGCTGGTCATCGTCACGGACGAGGAGAACGCCTACGACGCCCTGAAGGCCGCCGGCGACGCCTCGCGCGAGCACCCCTCGCGCACGCTGCTGGTGATCAAGCGTGTCTCGCGCTCGCCCCGGGACCGCACGCAGTCCCGGCTGGACGCCGAGGTGCGGGTGGGCGCCGACGCCGGTACCGGCGAGACGGTGGTGCTTCGCCTCTACGGCGAGGTGTCCGAGCACGCCCAGTCCGTCGTCCTGCCCCTGCTGCTGCCGGACGCCCCGGTGGTGGTCTGGTGGCCGGTGAACGCGCCCATCGACCCGGCGAACGACCCGCTCGGCGCGCTGGCCCAGCGCCGGGTGACCGACACCTACGCCTCGGAGCAGCCGGTGCGGGAGCTGTCGGCGCGCGCGGGGACGTACACGCCGGGCGACACCGACCTGTCCTGGACCCGGATCACCCCGTGGCGCTCGATGCTGGCGGCGGCCCTGGACCAGGTGCTCTGCGAGGTGAAGGCCGTCGAGGTGGAGGGCGAGGAGTTCAACCCGAGCTGCGAGCTGCTGGCGATGTGGCTCGCGGACCGGCTGGACGTCCCCGTGCAGCGGTCCGTGTCGTCGGGCCCCGGCCTGACGGCGGTGCGGCTGGACACCGACTGCGGCCCGATCGTCCTCGACCGGGCCGACGGCTCGCTGGCGACCCTCTCCATCGAGGGGCAGCCGGACCGGGCGGTGGCGCTGAAGCGACGGGAGACGTCCGAGTTGATCGCGGAGGAACTGCGCCGTCTCGACCCGGACGACACCTACGCGTCGGCGCTGCGCTTCGGCGTGGACCGGCTCCAGGCGTCCGCGGTCACCCGGCCCGCCGGGACCGGGAGGGCGGCGGAGGACGGGCCGGCCAAAGGAGAAGCGGCCGCGACTCCTGTCGAAGACGCCGCCAAGGCCCCGGCGAAGGAAGCGGCGGCGGGGGAACCGGTGAAGAAGGCGGCGGCCAAGTGAGCACCCACACCCCGCAGCTCGTCGTCCACCGCGACAAGGAACTGATGGCCCAGGCCGCGGCGGCCCGGCTGATCACGAAGATCGTGGACGCGCAGGCCTCCCGGGGCTCGGCGTCCGTGGTCCTCACCGGCGGCCGCAACGGCAACGGCCTGCTGGCCGCGCTGGCGGCGGCCCCCGCCCGGGACGCCATCGACTGGGGCCGTCTGGACCTGTGGTGGGGCGACGAGCGGTTCCTGCCCGAGGGCGACCCGGAGCGCAACGTCACGCAGGCCCGCGAGGCCCTGCTGGACGCGGTGCCCCTGGATCCGAAGCGGGTGCACCCCATGCCCGCCTCGGACGGCCCGTTCGGCACGGACGTGGACGCGGCCGCCGCCGCCTACGCGGAGGAGCTGGCGCGGGCCGCGGGCCCCGAGGACCACGGCTCCGTGCCCTCGTTCGACGTCTTGATGCTGGGCGTGGGTCCCGACACGCACGTCGCCTCCCTGTTCCCGGAACTGCCCGCGGTAAGGGAGACCGAGCGCACGGTCGTCGGGGTCCACGGCGCCCCCAAGCCCCCGCCGACCCGCATCACCCTCACGCTTCCCGCGATCCGCTCGGCGCGCGAGGTGTGGCTCCTGGCGGCCGGCGAGGACAAGGCGGAGGCCGTGGCGATCGCCCTGTCGGGCGCGGGCGAGATCCAGGCCCCGGCGGCGGGCGCGCAGGGGCGCTCCCGCACCCTGTGGCTCCTGGACGCGGCGGCGGCGTCCCAGCTGCCGCGGTCGCTGTATCCGCCGGCCACTCCCTGACCGGTATGTGAAGCGCAGTTCGGGCCCCCGCCTCGTACGAGGCGGGGGCCCGAACCCGTGGGCCGGACGGGCTACTTGACCGAGCCCGCCATCACCCCCTGCACGAAGTGCCGCTGGAACGCGAAGAACACCACCACCGGCACCACCAGGGACAGGAACGCCCCCGGTGCCAGGACGTCGATGTTGCTGCCGAACTGGCGGATCTGGGACTGCAGTTCCACGGTGAGCGGCTGGGAGGAGCTGTCGGCGAAGAGCAGCGCCACCAGCATGTCGTTCCAGACCCACAGGAACTGGAAGATGGCCAGGGAGGCGATCGCCGGGCGGCCGACCGGCAGGACCAGCCGGGTGAAGATCCGCCACTCGGTGCCGCCGTCCATGCGGGCGGCCTCCAGCATCTCCTTCGGCATCTCCGCGAAGTAGTTCCGCAGCAGGAACACCGCGAACGGCAGTCCGTAGGCGACGTGGAACAGGACGACGCCCGGGATCGTGCCGAACAGGCCGAGCTGCCCGAAGAGTTTGGCGACCGGGAGCAGACCGATCTGCACCGGCACCACCAGCAGGGCCACCACGAGCAGGAAGACCGCGTCGCGGCCCGGGAAGTCCAGCCAGGCGAAGGCGTACCCGGCGAGGGCGGCGAGCACCACCACCAGGACGGTCGTCGGCACCGAGATCAGGACCGTGTTCCAGAAGGCCTGGGTGATACCGGAGTTGGCGAGCAGGGCCGAGTAGTTGTCGAAGGACAGCTGCCCGGGGCTGGTGAAGACCGTCCACCAGCCGCCCTTCGCGGTGTCCTCGGCGGACCGCATCGACGACAGGAACAGCCCGGCCAGCGGGGTCAGCCAGACCAGGCCGACCACCACGAGGAAGGCCTGCACCAGTGAGCTGCCCAGACCGCGCCTGACCGCGTTCATCGCTGACTCCTCTTGAAGCGGCGGACGTTGAAGACCATGGCGGGGATGACCAGCAGCAGGAGCAGGACGCCGAGGGCGCTGCCGAGGCCCTGGTTGTTGCCGCCGCCGAACGACACCAGCCACATCTGCGTCGCGAGCACGGTCGCGTCCTCCTGCACCGGGCCGGGCGCGATGATGTAGACGAGGTCGAAGACCTTCATCACGTTGATGACGAGGGTGATGAAGACGACGGTGAGGACCGGCGCGAGCAGCGGCACGGTGATCCGGCGGAAGATCTGCCACTCGTTGGCGCCGTCCATCCGGGCCGCCTCCAGCGAGTCCCGGGGCAGGGCGGACAGGCCCGCGCCGATCAGGACCATCGCGAACCCGGTCCAGATCCACAGGTACGCCCCGATGATCGCCGGGGTGACGAGCGTGGGTCCGAGCCAGGAGATGCCCTCGTAGGGGGCGGCGAAGTTCGACGCCGGCAGCCGCACCGTGTACGAGCCGTCGTCCAGGCCGTCGAAGCGGAACGAGCCGTCGGACGCCGTGGTCGTGGTGGCGACCGTCTCCCCCGCGCGCACCGCCTCGACCCTCATCTCGGGCAGGCCGCTCTCGCGTCGGTCGACGGTGCCCTGCTTCCCTCCCCCGCCGGGGGTGAAGTCCAGGTAGACGACGCCGGTCAGCTCACCGGCGCCGGCCGTGCGCCGGGCGGCCTCGTACGCCGGTCCCGCGCCGGCGGGCAGATCGGCGGGCAGGACGCCGACCAGGCCCAGCGTGACGCTCTGCCCGGGCGAGACGGTGCCGGCCGTGCGGTAGGCGCCGTCGGACGCCTTCGTCAGGCCCTGCCCGTCGCGGGCGCGGGCCGTGGGGTAGGCCGAGGTGTCCTGGAACATGTCGTGCACGGAGACCGCGGCGGCGTTGAGCACGCCCTTGTCCGGGTCCTCGTCGTAGGCGAGCCGGAAGATGATGCCGGCGGCGAGGAAGGACACGGCCATCGGCATGAACAGCAGCAGCTTGAAGGCGGTCGCCCAGCGGACCTTCTCCACCAGCACGGCCAGGATGAGACCGAGGCCGGTGAGCAGGGCCGGGGCCACCACGACCCAGATCGTGGTGTTGCGGATGGCCTTGAGGGTCGCCGGGTCCCGGAACATCTCGGTGTAGTTGTCGCCGCCCACGAACCGGGTGCCGGAGGCGTCGAAGAAGCTGCGGCCGACGGAGAACAGCACCGGGTAGACGACCAGGGCGCCCAGCAGGAGCAGCGCGGGGAGGACGAAGAGCAGGGCGATGACGCGGGCGCGCCGCCGCGAGCGCCGGGCGCGGGACGCTCCGGGGCTCGCGGCGGGCGGCCTGGGCCCCGCATCGTTGACGAGGGTCGCGGTCATGACGGGTCAGCCCTGGCCCTCGTACGCCTTGGCCGCCGCCGCCTCCAGCTTCGCCGCGGTCCCCTTCGGGTCGGACGGGTCGCGCAGGAAGTCCTGCAGGAGCTTCCACTCGCCGGCGCCCTTGGTGCCGCCGAAGGCCGCCGGGGCCTGGTCGGACATGTCGAAGCGGACCGAGTCACCGGCGGCGACCAGCGACTTGGCGGTCTCGCGGGTGACGTCGTCGCCGTACGAGGCGAGTTCGAGGTTCTTGTTCGGCGACAGGAAGCCGCCCGCCTCGGCCCACACGGCCGCGGCCTCGGGGGTGGCCAGGTACTCCAGCAGGGCCATGCCGGCCTTCTGGCTCTTGCCGTCCTTCAGTACGACGGCCGCGTCGCCGCCGCTGACGACGGGCGGCTTGCCGGCGCCGACCGCCGGGAACGGGAAGAAGTTCGCGTCCTCGCCGATCTTCCGGCCGAACTGGTCCTTGGCGACGCCCGCGACGAAGTCGCCCTCGTAGACCATGCCGGCCTCGGGCTTCGGTCCGAACACCTTCTCCACCGAGCCCGGGAAGTCGGTGTTCAGGGCGCCCTTCTGGCCGCCCGCGATCAGCTGCTTGTCCTTGAACAGCTCGCCGAGGGTGGTCAGGGCCTTCACCACCGAGGCGTCGGTCCACTTGAGCTGGTGCCCGGCGAGCGCGTCGTACTTCTCGGGGCCGGCCTGGGAGAGGTAGACGTTCTCGAACCAGTCGGTCAGCGTCCAGCCGTCCTGACCGGCGACGGAGAAGGCGGCGAGCCCGGAGTCGGAGACGGTCCGCCCGGCCTTGAGCAGGTCGTCGTAGGACGTGGGCGGCTCGACGCCCGCCTGGGCGAGGGCGTCGGGGCTGTACCAGACGGTCGACTTGTGCGCGGCCTTGAAGTAGAGGCCGTACAGGGTGTCGTCGACGCTGCCGTAGTTCTTCCACACGGGCGCGAAGTTGGCGTCCACCGACTTCTGGGCGGTGGCCGACAGCGGCTTGAGCCAGCCCTTCTGCGCGAACTGCTTGAGCACGCCGACCTGCGGCACCATCACGACGTCGGGGGCGTTGCCGCCCTCGATCTTGCTGCCGACGACGGTGGAGACGTTGTCGCCGGTGGAGACGAACGTCGTCTTGGCCCCGGTCTTCTCGGTGAAGGCGTCCAGCACCTTCTGGAAGTTCTTCTGCTCGGTGCCGGTCCAGACACCGGCCACGGTGACCGTCTGTCCGTCGAGTGCCTTGTCGCCACCGCCGGCCGAGACGGGGCCGCCGCCGCAGGCGGTCGCGCCGAGCGCCAGGACGAGGGCGGTACAACCGGTGAGCAGGGTGGTACGGCGTCGCATCATCATCGATGTCCCTTCGGGGAAATGGGAAGAACGGACGGAGCTTCCGCGGGTGCGGGGGTTCAGGAAGCGGGGGACTCGGTCCCGTCGCTCATCCACCAGGCGGCGGTGGAGCCGGGCAGCACCCCGGCCGGGCAGGGGCCGCTCGACAGCAGCGGGGTGCCGGAGACCGGCGCGGAGGTGGGTGCGGTGCCGAAGTTGACGGCGCAGACCAGGCCGTCGCCGCGGGCGAAGGCGAGGACGCCGGGCGGGCCCTCCAGCCAGCGCAGCGTGCCCTCGCCCAACTGGGGCAGTGTGGCGCGCAGTTGCAGACCGTCGCGGTACAGGTGCCAGAAGGATCGGGTGTCGGCCAGCGCCCGGTCGGTGGCGTACTCGGCGAAGTACTCGGGCTGCGGCAGCCAGGGCCTGGCGCTCTCCACGCCGGAGGTGAAGCCGAACGGTGACGCCTGTCCCGACCAGGGCAGCGGCACCCGGCAGCCGTCGCGGATGCGGGCGCGGCTCCCGGTGCGGCGGAAGATGGGGTCGGTGAGGACGTCGTCGGGCAGGTCCACGACCTCGGGCAGGCCGAGTTCCTCGCCCTGGTAGATGTACGCGGCACCGGGCAGCGCCAGCATCAGCAGCGCGGCGGCGCGGGCGCGGGCGGCGCCGAGGCCGCCGGCCTCGGGTGCGGGCTCTCCGTAGCGGGTGACGGTGCGGACCTGGTCGTGGTTGTTGAGCACCCAGGTGACCGTCGAGCCGGTGCCCGCGATGTCCTGCATGGCCTCGGAGATGACCTTGCGGAAGGCGTCGGCGTCCCAGGCGGCGCTGAGCAGGTCGAAGAAGAACGCCTGGTGGAGTTCGTCGGAGCGGACGTAGAGGGCGTGTTCGCGGGCGGTCGGCACGGACACCTCGCCGACGAGGAGCCGTTCGCGGCCGTCCCGTGCCGTGTACTCCTCGCATATGGAGCGCCAGGAACGCCACACCGCGTGCACCTCGGGCTGGTTCCAGGCGAGCGGGTTGACCGAGTCGCGGGTGCGGGCGTCCGCCTCCGGGTCGTCGGAGTCGGGCAGCTCCGGGTGCTTGAAGAGGCCGGCGGCGACGTCGATGCGGAAGCCGTCGACGCCCCGGTCCAGCCAGAAGCGCAGGACCCGGTCGAACTCGGCGCCGACCTCGGGGTTGCGCCAGTTCCAGTCGGGCTGCTCGGGGGTGAACATGTGCAGGTACCACTGGCCGGGCCGCCCGTCGGCCTCGGTCACCCGGCTCCACGCGGGTCCTCCGAACATGGCGTGCCAGTTGTTGGGCGGCTCGCCGCCGTCGGCGCCCCGGCCGTCGGCGAAGTGGAAGCGGGCGCGGGCTGCGCTGCCGGGACCGGCGCTCAGCGCCTCCTGGAACCACCGGTGTTCGCTGGAGCAGTGGTTGGGGACGATGTCGAGCAGCACCTTGACGCCGAGCCGCCGGGCCGCCGTGACCAGCAGGTCGAACTCGGCGAGGTCCCCGAAGAGCGGGTCCACGTCGCAGTAGTCGGCGACGTCGTAGCCGTGGTCGTGCTGCGGCGAGGGGTAGAAGGGGCTCAGCCAGATCCCGTCGACCCCGAGCTTCTTGAGGTACGGCAGCCCCGCCCGGACCCCGGCGAGATCGCCGACACCGTCGCCGGTGCTGTCGAGGAAGCTGCGGACGTAGACCTGGTAGATCACCGCGTCGCGCCACCAGTGGTACTTACTCAGCATGTATGCATGTTAGGTAGCTGTTTCCGAGAGGTGTCAATGAAATGGCGCAAGCTACCGAACAGTTGACCCGGCAAATCCGGGCATACCCATACGGGATTCGAGAGGATGAGATGCCCTCGTTACCTAACAAGTAGGTAGGGGAGAGATGTCGTGCCGGCTCAGCGCGCGACGGCGTCGAGCTCGCGCGCCAGGCGGCGCACCGCGGCCTCGGACGTGTCGTGCCCGGCCATCGCGTCCCGTACGACCGCCTGCACCACGAGGCTCACCTGGCCGTACCGCGGGCTCTTGGGGCGGGGAGCGGCCGTTCGGACGCTCTCGCGCAGCGTCGGCAGATACGGGAACCTGCGCACCAGTTCCGGGTCCTCGTACAGGTCCGCCCGTACGGGCGGCAGGGCGCCGCGGGTGAGCACCTGCCGCTGGACGTGCTCGCTGGTCAGATACGCGAGCAGACGGGCCGCCGAGTCCGGGTGGCGGGCGTGCGTGCTGACGGCGAGGTTGGAGCCGCCCAGCACGCTCGTGCCGGGTCCGTCGGGCCCGGGCAGCGGGACGGCGCCGATCTTCCCGGCGACCGGCGAGCCCTCGGCCGACGCGACGACGTAGGCGTACGGCCAGTTGCGGAGGAACAGCAGCCGCCCGTCCTGGAAGGCCTGCTTGGACTCCTCCTCCTTGTAGGTGAGCGCCTGCCTCGGGATCCAGCCCTCGCGCACCCCGCGGGCGAGGAAGTCGATGCCGTCGCGGGCGGCCTCCGAGTCGACGGTGACGCGTTCGCCCTCGTCGCCGAGGATGGAGCCGCCCGCCGAGTAGACCGCCTCGGCGGCGTTGACGGTGAGTCCCTCGTACGGCAGGAACTGGCCCGCGTACCCGTCGAGTCCGTACTTCGGCGCGATCGTCCTCGCCGCCCGCTCCAGCTCCTCCCAGGTGCGCGGCGGGTCGACGCCCTCCTTTGCGAGGATGTCCTTGCGGTACAGGAGCAGACCGGCGTTGGTGACGTACGGGACCGCGTACAGCCGTCCGTCGTAGGTCGCCGTGCCCACGACCGGCTTGAGGAAGGTGTCCAGCGGGAAGCGGTCGCGCTCCAGGGGTCGGATCCAGCCCTGCGCGGCGAACTCCGAGGTCCAGCTGACGTCGATGTTGAGGATGTCGAAGCGGCTGCGGTCGCCGCCGCGCAGGTCGGTGGTCATCTGCGCGTGGGTCTCGTCGGCCGAGTCGGGCAGTTCGACGAGGGTGACCCGCTCGTCGGGGTGCGTGCGGTTCCAACCGTCCAGGACGGACCCGAGATACCCCGTGAGGTCGCCCGCGGTGGCCAGGGTCATCGGCCCGCGGCCCGCTGCCGGACCGTCGTCGGCACGGGCTCCGGAGGCGACGTACCCGGTCAGGATCACGACGAGGACGAGAAGGCCCCTACCGGCGGCGTGGATCCACCGCATAGGTTCCTCCCTGTACACCTGGCACCGGGCTTCGTCGCCCGGGACAGAGGCCATGTATACCCGTTAGGTATGCGCGATACTAGGGCCTGCGGCACATTGACTCGGGATCGGGAGGAGAGCACGAGTGCGGCTGCCCCTCCTGGCCCTGCTGGCGCGCGGCCCGGCGCACGGATACGAGCTGAAGCAGGACCTTGAGCTACTGCTGGGCTCCGCGTACCCTCAGCCGAACGTCGGCCAGATCTACGTCACCCTCGGCCGTCTCGAGAAGTCGGGACTCATAGAGGGCGAGGACGTCGAGCAGTCGGGCCGGCCCAACAAGAAGGTCTACCACCTCACCGACGCCGGGCGTGAGGCGCTGCGCGCCTGGTTCGAGGAGACCGAGGACGAGCCTCGGGTGCGGGACGAGTTCTTCATGAAACTGGCCCTCGCCCCGCAGACCGGCCTCGCCGACCAGATCGCCCTCATCAACCGACAGCGGCGCCAGTACCTGAACACCATGCGTCACCTGTCGAAGCTGGCCGCCGCCGAGAACCGGGACAACCGCGTCGCGCATCTGCTCATCGAGGGCGCGATGCTGCACCTCCAGGCCGACCTCGACTGGCTGGAACGGTGCCAGGAGGAGCTGGAGGAGCTGGAGTGAGCGACGACCCCACTCCTGTGCTGCGCGCCGAGGGCCTGGTCAAGACGCATCACGGCGAAGGCGCCCCGGCCCATGCCGTGCGGGGTGTCGACCTCCGTGTCCGGCCCGGTGAGTTCGTCGCCGTCACCGGCCCGTCCGGCGCCGGCAAGTCGACCCTGCTGCATCTGCTCGGCGGCCTGCAGCGCCCGGACAGCGGCAGCATCTGGCTGGACGGCGAGTGCGCGGACGGCTGGCGCGAGGCCCGCTGGGCGGTCGAGCGCAGGAAGCGCATCGGCATCGTGTTCCAGTTCTTCAACCTGGTCTCCGACCTGTCCGTCGCCGACAACGTGGAGCTGCCCGCCCTGCTGGCCGGCGTCCCGCCGAAGCGGGCCCGGGCCGAGCGCGCGGAGCTGCTGGCCGAGCTGGGTCTGGAGGGCAAGGAGCGCAGCATGCCGGGCGAGCTGTCCGGCGGGGAGCAGCAGCGCGTCGCGCTCGCCCGGGCCCTGGTCAACCGTCCGCCGCTGCTGCTGGCCGACGAACCGGCGGGCAGCCTGGACAGCAAGGGCACCCGTGAGGTGATGCGGCTGCTGACCCGGTTCCACCAGCGCGGCCAGACCATCGTGCTGGTCACCCACGACGCCCGGCTGGCGAGCGCCGCCGACCGTGTGATCAGCTTCTTCGACGGCCGGATAGCCGACGACGCGGCGCTCGACGGCGGTGCCCCGCCCCGCCGCGCCGGCGCCTCCGGTGTGCTGGAGCTCAGGGACTGACATGCCGGAGCACGACCGCCGCCCCGCGCCCGGGCCGAGGGGCTGAGACCATGCGAGCCACCCTGCGCTGGGCGCACTCCGATCTGCGCACGCACCGCGGCGAGGCACTGTTCCTGGTACTCGCCACGGCCGGGATCGTCGTCTCGCTGCTGCTGGCCACCGCCCTGTTCGGGTACGCCACCAACCCGTGGCAGCGTGTCTTCACCCAGGCGCACGGCGCGCACGTGTGGCTGCACACCGCGCCGTCCGCGGACACCGGGAGGCTGACCGAGCTCGACGGCGTCGAGGCCGTCACCGGCCCCTACCCCACCGCCTCCGCCACCCTGGCCTCCCGGGGCGCCCGTGCCGCCGTCGAACTGCGCGGCACCCCGGAGAAGCCGTCCGTGGGCCGCCCCCTGCTGACGTCCGGCCACTGGCTGGACCCGGCGAACCCCGACGGGGTGGTCCTGGAGAGCCGCCTCGCCCGCGCCCTGCTCGCCGCGCCCGGTGACACCCTCGCCCTGCCCGGCACGGACCGCACGGTGACCGTCCTCGGCGTGGCGGACAGCGCGGAGAAGCGCTACCGGCCCGGTGAGCAGCCCGGACTGGTCTGGGCGCAGCCGTCCGCGGTGCGCGACCCGGGGGGCCAGGTGGTGGCGCTGCGCCTGGACGACCCCGAGGACACCGACTACGCCGTCCAGCGCGCCGTGACCGTGCTGGGCGCCGGCGCGGTCAGCGAGGTCTCCACCTGGAAGCAGGCCCGGGCCGAGGCGCAGGGCGACAACCGGCTGCTCGGGCAGGTCCTGGGGCTGTTCGGCCTTGGCGCCCTGGTCGCCGCGGGACTGGCCGTGCACGGGGCGATCGGCACCCGGATCCGCGGGCATCTGCGGGACATATCGGTGCTGAAGGCGATCGGCTTCACCCCGGGCCAGGTCGTCCGGGTCTTCCTGCTCCAGCACCTCGCGTACGCGCTCCTCGGCGCGCTGGCCGCCGCGGCCGTCGTCCAGGGCCTGGGCAGCCGGATACCGGGGCGGCTCGGGGACGCGGTCGGGGTGTGGCACGGGCTGCCGGGCCACACGGTGGCGCTGCTCGTGGTGCCGGTCGCGGTGGTGCTGTTCATCGGCGCGACCACCGGCCTCGCCGCGTGGCGGGCGGGGCGGGTGCCTCCGGTGCCGGTGCCGCGGCGGGCGTCCGCGCCCGGTGGGCGGCTGTCGGGTGCGGCCCGGAGTGCGCTGGGCTTGCGGCTGCCGCCGGCGCTGGTGCTGGGCTGGCACCGGGCGTTCAGCAGGCGTCTGCGGTCCCCGGCCACCGTCGCCCGGCTGGCGCTGCCGCTGCTGCTGGTCGTGGTGGCGATGAGCGCCTGGAGCACCATCGAGCGCTTCGACGGCCGGCCGGAGCAGGTCGGACTGCCGACCTCGCTCACCGTCCACGCCGACGCCGGGCTGACCGGGCGGGCCGCCCGGACCGTGCTGGAGGGCGACCCTCAGGTGGCGGCCGCCTATCCGGGCGTCGAGGTGGCGGCGCTGGTCCCGGGCCAGACGGCCACGATCGCGCTGCGGGGGCTCGGTACCCGGCAGGACCCCTACCCGTACTCCCTGGCCGAGGGCCGGGCCGCGACGGGCCGCGACGAGGCCGTCGCCGGCCAGGGGCTGCTGGCGCTGCTGGACGCGCGGGTCGGCGACTGGGTCCGGATCACCGTGGGCGACCAGCCGCAGATCCTGCACATCGTGGGCCGCAGCATCGAGCCGGAGAACGCCGGGCGGGTCATCTCCACCTCCCTCGACACCCTCCGCGAGAACGATCCCGGGCTCGGGCCCACGCTCTACGAGCTGCGGCTGCGTCCCGGCGCCGAACCGGGCGCGGTCGCCGACCGGCTGACGGCCGCCGGACGCGGGCACCTGGACGTGCACGCGGTGCCCAACCCGGCTGACGGGCTCTCGCCCCTGCGCGGGGTGATCGTGGGTCTGATCGTCGTCCTGGCCCTCATCGGGCTGATCGAGCTGCTGACGGCGATCGGCGGGACGGTGCGCGAGGGCGAGCGCGACCTGCTGGCCCTGAAGGCCATCGGCCTCTCGCCGCGGCAGATCACCGCGATCACCGTCGTGTCGACCGCGTGCACCGCCCTGGCCGCGGCGGTCGTCGCCACCGGGCTCGGTGTGCCGCTCGCGCGCTGGCTCATCGACACCCAGGGAGCGTCGAGCGGGATCGGCTCCGGCATCGCCGCCGGGCCGCCCGCTCCGCTTCTGCTGCTGCTCGGCGGCGCTGCGGTGACGGGGGCCGCGGCGCTGGCCGCGCTCCCGGCGTCCCGGGCGGCCCGCCGCCGCCTCGCGGACACGCTGAGCGCGGTGGCCTGACGCGGTTTCAGCCGGCAGGGGCCCGGCCGGACCCGGAGCGACTCCCCCGCCGCCGGCGGGAAGCGGGCGACCACACGCCGCCCGCTTCCCTCACCTGCCGTCACGCCCGGCCGCGCAGCTCCCGGTACCGGGCGACGAGGGCCTTCGTCGACGTGTCGAGCCCCGGCACGTCGGCGCCCTCGGTCAGCGCGGGCTCGACCCGCTTGGCGAGGACCTTGCCGAGTTCGACGCCCCACTGGTCGAAGGAGTCGATGTTCCACACGGCGCCCTGCACGAACACCTTGTGCTCGTACAGGGCGACCAACTGGCCGAGCACGGACGGCGTGAGCTCACGGGCGAGGATCGTCGTCGTCGGGCGGTTGCCCTTGAACGTCTTGTGCGGCACCAGTTCCTCGGGCACGCCCTCGGCCCGCACCTCGTCCGGCGTCCTGCCGAACGCCAGCGCCTGCGTCTGCGCGAAGAAGTTCGCCATCAGCAGGTCGTGCTGCGCCTTGAGCCGCTCGCTCATCTCGGCGACGGGCTCGGCGAAACCGATGAAGTCCGCCGGGATCAGCTTGGTGCCCTGGTGGATCAACTGGAAGTAGGCGTGCTGCCCGTTGGTGCCGGGCGTGCCCCACACCACCGGCCCGGTCTGCCACTCGACCTCGCGTCCGTCCCGCCCGACGGACTTGCCGTTGGACTCCATGTCCAGTTGCTGGAGATAGGCGGTGAACTTCGACATGTAGTGGCTGTACGGCAGGACCGCGTGCGTCTGGGCGTCGTGGAAGTCGCCGTACCAGATGCCCAGCAGGCCGAGCAGAAGCGGAACGTTGGACTCGGCGGGCGCGGTCCGGAAGTGCTCGTCGACGGTCCGGAAGCCGTCGAGCATCTCCCGGAAGCGGTCCGGGCCGATCGCGATCATCAGCGAGAGACCGATCGCGGAGTCGAACGAGTAGCGGCCACCGACCCAGTCCCAGAACTCGAACATGTTGGCGGTGTCGATGCCGAAGTCCGCGACCTTCTCGGCGTTGGTCGACAGCGCGACGAAGTGCCGGGCGACCGCTTCCGGCCCGGCCTTCAGCTCGTCGAGCAGCCAATCGCGCGCGGAGGTGGCGTTGGTGATCGTCTCGATCGTGGTGAAGGTCTTGGACGCGACGATGAACAGCGTCTCGGCCGCGTCCAGGTCACGTGTGGCCTCGTGCAGATCGGCCCCGTCCACGTTGGACACGAAGCGCACGGTGAGGTCCCGGTCGGCGAAGGCGCGCAGCACCTCGTACGCCATCGCCGGGCCGAGGTCGGAGCCGCCGATGCCGATGTTGACGACGTTCCTGATCCGCTTGCCGGTGTGGCCGGTCCAGGCCCCGGAGCGGATCCGTTCGGTGAAGTCCGCCATCTTGTCGAGGACGGCGTGCACCGCGGGGACGACGTTCTCCCCGTCGACCTCGATCACCGCGTCGCGCGGGGCGCGCAGGGCGATGTGCAGCACCGCGCGGTCCTCGGTGGTGTTGATCTTCTCGCCGCGGAACATGGCGTCCCGCAGTCCGAACACGTCCGTCGCGGCGGCCAGCTCGTGCAGCAGCCGCAGTGTCTCGTCGGTGACGAGGTGTTTGGAGTAGTCGATGTGCAGGTCGCCGACCTGCAGGGTGTACCCCGTGCCACGGCCCGGGTCGGCGGAGAACAGCTCCCGCAGCCCCACGCCGTCGAGCTCCTCACGGTGCCTGGCCAGCGCGGTCCACTCGGGTGTCTGGTTGAGCCTGGTACGGCCGTCTGCGTTCATGTCCGACTTCAGCCTTCTTTCGTGCCTGTCCCAGCTGTTCCAACCTATGTGATCAGCGCGGGACGTGAGCCGTCGTGACGTCGCCGTCCGGCGCATCCACAGATACGTCCCGCTCCCGCCCCGGTATCAGCGCGAGGACCGCCAGGACGAAGAAGGCGGCGGTGAGCAGTGCGGGTGTGTTCGGGCCCCAGGCGGTGGCGACGGCCCCGCCGAGCAGGGCGCCCAGCGGGGCGCCGGCCACGGCCAGGGTGCGGAAGGCGGAGGCGACCCGGCCCAGCAGGTCGGCGGGTGTCCGCCGCTGCATCAGCGTCGTGGTGCTGACGTTCCACACCATGCCCATGAAGCCGAAGACCGCGAGGGCCGCCGCCAGCGCGGTCTGGCTGCGCACGGCGCCCATGACGACCAGGGCGCCGATCTGCACGAGCCCGGCGAGCAGCACGGCCCGGGTCAGCCCGAACCGGGCGGTGATCGGCCCGTGCCCGAGCCCGCCCGCCAGGCTGCCGGCGGCGTAGGCGGTGGAGGCGACGGCGTAACCGGTGGTGCCCGCGTCGAGCCAGTCGGTGACCAGGACGACGAGGGTCGCGACGAGGGCGCCCATCCCGATGTTGCACAGGGCGGTCGCGGCGCACAGACCGCGCAGCGCCCGGTCCCGCCACAGGGTGCGCAGCCCGTCGGCGATCTCCCGGCGCAGGGTGCTGCCGCCGGGCCGGGCCACCCGGTCCGGCGGCCGGGTGCGCAGGGAGGCGACGAGGGCCGCGGCCACCAGGAACGTCGCCGCGTCGGCCAGGAAGGGGGCGGCGGCGCCGGCCGCGAGCAGCAGCGGCACCGCCGGCGCCCCGAGCAGGCCGCCGGCGATCCGCTGCCCCGTCATCAGCCGGGCGTTCGCCGCGCCGAGCGCGTCCCGGTCGACCAGGACGGGGAGCAGGGCCGTGGCGGCGTTGTCGAACAGGGTCTGGAGCGCGGTCAGGGTGAACGCCAGGGCGATGAGCAGGCCGATCGAGGCGTGTCCGAGCGCCACGGCGACCGCGAAGGCGGCGACCAGGGCGCCTCGTACGGCGTCGACCGTCCACATCGCGCGCCGCTGGTCGACCCGGTCGGCGACGGCGCCGCCGAGCAGTCCGAAGACGATCCACGGCAGATAGCCGCAGGCGGTGACCGCGGCGATCAGCAGGGGCCGGTCGGTCAGCGTCACGGCGAGGAGCGGCAGGGCGGCCGTGCGGAGGGAGTCGCCGAAGCTGGAGAGCACGGCGGCGCCCCACAGCCGTCCGAAGCCGCCGCGCAAGGCGGGCGTCCGCACGCCCGTCTCCCCTGTCCTCGCCACAGGTCCCCCTCCCCGTGCGTCGACGCGTGGGCGTCGACGAGAACCACCGTAGAGGGCACCACTGACAATCAGCCCGGAGCGCGGGTGGGGCGGGGGTGACACGGGTCCGGCCGAGTGCCCTGGGGCACCCGGCCGGTCGTCAATGTCTAGATCTCGCCCCGGAGTTTGGCGAGCGCCTCGGCGAGGATCGCCTCGCCGTCCGCGTCGCTGCGCCGCTCCCGTACGTACGCCAGGTGCGTCTTGTACGGCTCGGTGCGCGGCGGGTCCGGCGGGTTGTCCCGGTCCTGCCCGGCGGGGAAACCACAGCGGGGGCAGTCCCAGGTCTCGGGAACCTGCGCGTCGCTGGCGAAGCTGGGCTGCGTCTCGTGCCCGTTGGAGCACCAGAAGGAGATGCGCAGACGCGGTGCGGACTCGCCGCGCTCGGCCTCGCCCATCGGCCCCGCCCCGACCCGGCTTCCTCGGATCGCGTTGCCACTTGCCACGGTCGTAACTCCCTGCGTGATGGTGCCGCAAAAGCGAGTCGGCGTTTCGCTTCGCTGCGAGCGCCTCAGTCTACGTAAGGCCCAACGCGCGTCCAGTGATTGGAGTTACAAGCCCCCCACACCTAGACGCAAGCCCCATGATAGGCCGCGCTGAGCTGCGCGTACCGAACATGGGGCCTTACGTGGGGACGGTGTGTGCCGGTCAGTTGTTCACCTTGATCAGCAAGCCCAGCACGACAATGCACGCGAACCACAGCAAACCGACCACCACGGTGATCCGGTCCAGGTTGCGCTCGGCGACGGAGGAGCCGCCGACGGACGACTGCATGCCGCCACCGAACATGTCGGAGAGGCCGCCGCCCTTCCCCTTGTGCATCAGCACCAGCAGCATCAGCAACCCGCTGAAGACGATCAGGGCGATCGAGAACCCCAAAACCACGGCTGGACCAACTCTCTCGGACTCGGATGAACGACGGGGGCACGGTAGCCGCGCGGAGCGAGCCACGCGTCCAGGCCTACCATGCCCCCGCAAGGGTACGACGGATCGCCGCTACGGCCTACTCACTGGTCACGGAATCGCACGATCTTGACGAACTCGTCCGCGTCCAGGGAGGCGCCGCCGACCAGGGCGCCGTCGATGTCGGCCTGCGCCATGATCTCGGCGACGTTGCCCGACTTCACGGAGCCGCCGTACTGGATGCGGACCTTGTCGGCCACGTCCTGCGTGTACAGCTCGGCGATCTTGCCGCGGATGGCGGCGCAGACCTCTTGCGCGTCCTCGGCACCGCAGACCTTGCCGGTGCCGATGGCCCAGACGGGCTCGTAGGCGATCACGACGGTCTCGGCCTGCTCGGCGGGGAGGTCCTTGAGACCGCCCACGACCTGGGCGAGCGTGTGGGAGACGTGGTTGCCCGCCTCGCGGACGTCCAGCTCCTCCCCGACGCACAGGATCGGGGTCAGGCCGTGCCTGTAGGCGGCCTTGACCTTGGCGTTGACGAGCTCGTCGGTCTCGGCGTGGTACTGGCGGCGCTCGGAGTGGCCGACCACCACGTACGTGCACTTCAGCTTGGCCAGCATGGACCCGGAGATCTCACCGGTGTAGGCGCCGGAGTCGTGTGCGGAGACGTCCTGGGCGCCGTACTTGATCTTCAGCTTGTCGCCGTCGACCAGGGTCTGGACCGAGCGCAGGCTCGTGAAGGGCGGCAGGACCGCGACCTCGACGGCCTCGTAGTCCTTGTCGGCCAGGGCGAAGGCGAGCTTCTGGACGTGCGCGATGGCCTCGAGGTGGTTGAGGTTCATCTTCCAGTTGCCTGCCATCAGCGGCATGCGCGTGCTCATAAAGAGTCAGTCCTCCAGTGCGGCGAGGCCGGGGAGCGTCTTGCCCTCGAGGTATTCGAGGGAGGCGCCGCCTCCGGTCGAGATGTGGCCGAATGCCGTCTCGTCGAAGCCCAGGGTACGGACGGCCGCGGCGGAGTCGCCGCCGCCCACCACGGTGAAGCCCTTGGAGTCGACGAGGGCCTGGGCGACCGCCTTGGTGCCCTCGGCGTAGTCGGGGTGCTCGAAGACGCCCATGGGACCGTTCCAGAAGACGGTGGCGGCGTCGACGAGCTTCGAGGCGTACAGCTTGCGGGTCTCCGGACCGATGTCCAGGCCCTCCTGGTCGGCGGGGATGGCGTCCGCGGCGACGGTCGTGGGGTGGGTCGGGGCCTTGGTCTTCAGGTCCGGGAACTCGGGCGCGACCAGGACGTCGACCGGCAGCACGATCTCCACGGCGCTCTTCTCGGCGCGCTCCAGGTACTCGGTGACGGTCGGGATCTGGTCCTCCTGGAGGAGGGAGATGCCGACCTCGTACCCCTTGGCCTTGAGGAAGGTGTACGCCATGCCGCCTCCGATGAGCAGCCGGTCGGCCTTGCCGAGCAGCTGGTCGATGACGGCGAGCTTGTCGGAGACCTTGGCGCCGCCGAGGGCGACGACGTACGGCCGCTGGACGTCGTCGGTGAGCTTCTTCAGGACGCGGACCTCGGTCACGATGAGGTAGCCGGCGTAGTGCGGCAGCCGGGCCGGAAGGTCGTACACCGAGGCGTGCTTGCGGTGCACCGCGCCGAAGCCGTCACCGACGTAGACGTCGGCGAGCTCGGCGAGCTGGTCGGCGAAGGCGGCGCGCTCGGCGTCGTCCTTGCTGGTCTCACCCGGGTTGAAGCGCAGGTTCTCCACGACGGCGACCTGGCCGTCGGCGAGGCCCGCGACGACACCCCGGGCGGAGTCGCCCACCGTGTCGGTGGCGAAGGCCACGTCGGCGCCGAGGAGTTCACCGAGGCGCGCGGCGGCCGGGGCGAGGGAGAAGGCGGGGTCCGGGGCACCCTTGGGGCGGCCCAGGTGGGAGGCGACGACCACGCGGGCGCCCGCCTCGGCGAGGGCCCTGACGGTGGGCAGCACGGCCCGGATGCGGCCGTCGTCGGTGATCGTGGTGCCGTCCAGCGGCACGTTCAGGTCGGCGCGGACGAACACCCGCTTGCCGGCGACGCCTTCGGAGAGAAGTTCGTCGATCGTCTTCATGAAGGGGACTCCTGGGAAGAGCTCGTGATCGCTCGGAAGCGCTCGTGATCCAACAGGTCTGTTCTGTACGTGAGTCAGGGCTCGGGCGACGCGTCCCTGCGCCGCCCGAGCCCTGAACCTCACATCGAGGTGCCTGCTCTGGATATCAGAGCTGGTTGCCGACGAAGACCGTCAGGTCGACGAGGCGGTTGGAGTAGCCCCACTCGTTGTCGTACCAGCCGATGACCTTCACGTTCTTGCCCTCCTGGACCATGGTCAGGGAGGAGTCGAAGGTGCAGGACGCCGGGGCGTTGACGATGTCCGAGGAGACGATCGGGTCCTCGGTGTACTCGAGGATGCCCTTGAGTTCACCCTCGGCGGCCTTCTGGAAGACCGCGTTGACCTCTTCCTTGGTGACCTCGCGGCCGAGCTCCAGGACGAGGTCGGTGACCGAGCCGGTCGGGACCGGGACGCGCATCGCGATGCCGTCCAGCTTGCCCTTGAGCTGCGGGAGGACCAGCGCGGTGGCCTTCGCGGCACCCGTGGTGGTCGGGATGATGTTCTCCGCGGCGGCGCGGGCGCGGCGCAGGTCCTTGTGGGGGAAGTCCAGGATGCGCTGGTCGTTCGTGTACGCGTGGACCGTCGTCATGAGGCCCCGGACGATGCCGAAGTTCTCGTCGAGGACCTTCGCCATCGGCGCCACACAGTTGGTGGTGCAGGAGGCGTTGGAGATGATGTGGTGGTTCGCCGGGTCGTACTTGTCCTGGTTGACGCCCATCACGATGGTGATGTCCTCGTCCTTGGCCGGAGCCGAGATGAGGACCTTCTTGGCGCCGCCCGCGATGTGCTTGGCGGCGTCGTCCTTCTTCGTGAAGATGCCGGTCGACTCGATGACGATGTCGACGCCCAGCTCGCCCCACGGGATGTCGGCGGGGCTGCGCTCGGAAAGGACCTTGATGGTGTGACCGCCCACGGTGATGGTGTCGGCGGTGTGGCTGACCTCCTGCTTCAGACGACCCAGGATGGTGTCGTACTTCAGCAGATGAGCGGTGGTCGCGGTGTCACCCAGGTCGTTGACAGCCACGATCTCGATGTCTGCACCCTGCTCCAGCAGCGCGCGGAAGTAGTTGCGACCGATACGACCGAAGCCGTTGATGCCTACGCGGATCGTCACGAACCGATCTCCTCGTTGGTACGCCGGCCATGCGGTGCCGGCGAGCTCTGTTTGGGATGTCCCCGACCGCCTCCGACCCTACCTCCCTGAAGCCGCCGTGGTGACATCCAGATGCCTCATACACGGCATGGCGGCCCGTACCCGTCAGTAGGGTACGGACCGCCCCGCCCGGGAGCCCGGATTAGCCGATCCGGTCACGCTCCGCCGGGCGTGTGCCACTTCGGCGAGTTACCTCTCAAGTGAGGAAAATGCCTTTCTGATGAGCGCCGTTCGATCGGCCGCCGAGGGCAGGTGCTCCAGGCCGAAGCCGAGGAGGACCGTGTCGCGCGTGGTGACCGCGCCGTAGGTCTGGAACAGCGCTCCGGTGCGCGCCCAGTCCTTGAGGACGGCCGGGCTGCCCGGGGGCGGTCCGGTCGTGTTCCAGGCGCCGAGCGACGTCTCGAAGCCCTCCGTCTCGACCGCCGTGCCGCCCACGACGAGCGAGGCCTGGTCGGCGAGGACGCCGCGTCCGCCGAAGCCCGGGTCGGAGACGTAGCTGACGGAGAGCTCGACGGACTTGCCCGCGTAGGCGCTGAGGTCGAACTCGACCTGCTGCCAGCCCTCGGAGGCACCGGTGAGCGCGTTCCAGTCTCCGCTGCTGCCGGACGCGGTGCAGCCCTGCGGCGACTGCGTCAGGTAGTGCGCGAGCCAGGGGTGCTCGTTCATGTAGAAGCCGGCCTCGCACTCCGCGGGGACGGTGGCGCTGGACGCGCCGTTCTTCTCCGGGAGTGTCGTCCAGTCCTCGGCGCCGGTGGTGTGGGCCTCGATCAGGACGTTGTCGTAGCCGGGCTCGACGTCCCACAGCAGCTGGGTGCGCAGCGTGGGCTGCTGGGCCGCGGTCACGCCGGTGAGGTCGACGGTCCTCGTCAACCGCTTCCAGGCGTCGTCGGTGTGCACGGCGGCCGCCATCCAGGAACCGGCGAACGGCCCGTAGGGGCTGGCGGTCCCCGCGAACCGGCCCGCTCCCGCGCTCGCGAACTGCGGGTACGTGGCGGCGGGCAGCTGGTCGGAGGTGACGCTGTAGCTCCCGGCCCGGTCGAGCGGGTTGCCGGGGGCGCCGGCGAGCGCGCCGGAGAACCCGGCGAGCCTGCCGGACCCGGTGAAGCCGGCGGCGCCGGGCAGCGACGTACGGGAGTAGGCGCCCAGGTAGTACTGGCTGAAGTCGTTCGACAGGGTGCCGTCGCCGAGGTCGACGTTGCCGCCGGCCTGCTCACCGGCCTCCAGCAGCCTGCCGCCCTCGTTGAGGTAGGCGCGCAGTTGGAGCTGGGTGGCGTTGCCGGGGACGCCGGCGCCCGTGTAGTGGACGACGGTGTCGAAGTGGCCGAGCACGCCGAGGGCGTCGGGCGCGCCCTGCGCGGCGACGTCCCAGACGACCGCCCGGTGGCCGTTGGCCTTCAGGGCGTCCACGTACTTCTGCGCCTGCAGGGCTCCGGCGCCCTCCTCGGCGACCACGAGCACGTCCGCGCGCGGTCGTTCGGCGATCGTGTAGGTGAAGTGGCTGCTGGAGACCTTCTTGCCGCCGCGGGTCTCGCCGGTGAACCAGACCTCGACCTGGTCGCCCCGGTCGCCGTCGAGGACCTTGGCGCGGTACTCGTCGAAGTAGAGGTTGTCCTCGCCGCCGAAGGTCTCGCCGCCCTTCCAGTGCCGCAGCGCCACGTCGTGCGTACGGCCTCCGTCGACGCGGTACTTCAGCTCCTTGTCGCGCAGCGCCTTGCGGACGACGACGGAGACCTCCTGGTCCGCGCCGCGCGCGTACGACGTGGTGAACGGCGCCGGGGTGAAGTCGGCGGCCTTCAGGCCGAGCGAGGAGGCGGGCCGGTCGGGACGGCCGGCGCTCTCGGCGACGGAGAGCGCGAACGGCACGTTCTTCGCGAACTCGTCCTGGATCAGCTTCTCGTCGTCGGGGAAGTTGAAGACCGACTGGCAGTCCGCCGCGTTCCACTGGTCGTTCGGGTCGATGTTCGACGCGGTCTGGCAGGTCGACATCTCGGGGGTGAACATCGCCAGCCCATTGACGTTCGCGGCGTGCCCGTCCGCCTCGCCGTTGGTCGTGTACAGCTCCGAGGAGACCTGCGGATGGTAGCCGGGGATCGCGGAGTTGTCGGGGGTGCCGGCGAGCGCCTTGTACATCACGTCGTCGGGGGTGTTCGTGGCCACCTGCCAGCCGACGCCGTAGAGCAGGAGTTCGGCGGCGGAGTGGTAGTTGATGCCGTAGGTGAAGCCGACGCGCTTCTGCAGGGCGTCCAGCGCCTTGGTCTCGGGCTCGGAGCCCGGGGACGCGCCGCGGTAGGTCTCACTGGTGGGGTTGGGGGAGGAACCCTCGTCGTCGTAGCCCCACTTGTAGGCGAAGTTGCGGTTCAGGTCGACGCCGTCGCCGGTGCTGATGACGCCGTCGCCGTTGATGTCCCGCAGGTTCTTGCGCCACAGACGGGTGCTGGAGTCCTTGAAGGTGTGGTCGTAGCCGTCGGGATTGACCGAGAGGACGAACCACAGCTCGGTCGAGTCGACGATCTTCCTGACCCGCTTGTCCTTCTTGTAGTTGTCCAGGTAGTGGTGCATCAGCCGCCGGGTCATCTCCGGCGTGATCCACTCGCGGGCGTGCTGGTTGGACATGTACAGGACGGCGGGCTTGGAGCCGTCCTTGGACTTCGCGGCGTTCTTGGTCAGCTTCAGGGCCAGGATGTCCTGGCCGCGTAAGGTCTTGCCGATGGAGACGACCTTGGTGAGGCCCGGGTTCTGCTGCCCGGCCCGGACGATCTCCTCCTTCAGCCCGCCGCTTCCGCCGTACGGGCGGAACACGCCCTCGGCGGCCTTCTCGGTGCGGGCCTCGGCTCGGGCGGTGACCTGGTGCTCGGTGAGGGCGACGCCCTGCTTGCGCAGTTTCCCGGCCTGTTCGTCGGTCAGGTAGACCTCGACGGTGGCCTTGCCCTTGTCGGGTGCCTGCTCACTGAGTTCGTGGCCGTCCTGGCCGGCCGCCAGCAGCAGGGGTATCTGCTGTTTGGTGACCTCGGCCCGGAAGACCTTCACTTCGCTCGGGTCGGTGTGGGGCGAATTCCCCGGTTGTGCCTGGGCGATGGGTGCGATACTCGCTCCCCCGACGAGGAGCGCGCCGACAGCGAGGATCGATCTCGCTCTGGGTCTCATGTACCCCCCTAGCAGTGTTTCGCCACAGCGACGAATGACTGCCAGGCTCATGCCACATCATGTCCTAGTCAAGAGTGCCGCAAAGAGCGACAAATGACGGTGCCGACACCCAAGTGGGCATCGGCACCTATCTTCTGACATCGCGTCAGCTCAGACCGTCATCCCACGAGGTTGTCGGCGAGTTCGTCGCTGAGGTTGGCCTCGGTGCCCGGGATGCCGAGATCCTGGGCCCGCTTGTCGGCCATGGCCAGCAGACGGCGGATACGGCCGGCGACCGCGTCCTTGGTCAGCGGCGGGTCGGCGAGCGCGCCCAGCTCCTCCAGGGACGCCTGCTTGTGCTCCATGCGCAGCCGTCCGGCCGCGGCGAGGTGCTCGGGGACCTCGTCGGCGAGGATCTCCAGGGCGCGCTGCACGCGGGCTCCGGCGGCGACGGCCGCGCGGGCGGAGCGGCGCAGGTTGGCGTCGTCGAAGTTGGCAAGGCGATTGGCCGTGGCCCGCACCTCGCGGCGCATCCGGCGCTCCTCCCAGGCCAGCACCGACTCATGGGCGCCGAGCCGGGTCAGCAGCGCGCCGATCGCGTCGCCGTCCCGGACGACCACGCGGTCCACGCCGCGCACCTCCCGGGCCTTGGCGGCGATGGACAGCCGGCGGGCGGCGCCGACCAGGGCCAGCGCGGCCTCGGGTCCGGGGCAGGTCACCTCGAGGGAGGAGGAACGGCCGGGCTCGGTCAGCGAGCCGTGCGCGAGGAAGGCACCGCGCCACGCGGCCTCGGCGTCGCACGTGGCCCCCGAGACCACTTGCGGGGGCAGCCCGCGGATCGGGCGCCCGCGGCCGTCGACCAGGCCGGTCTGCCGGGCCAGCTGATCACCGCCGGCAACCACCCGAACGACGTAACGCGAGCCGCGCCGCAGTCCGCCGGGCGCCATGACGATCAGCTCGGAGCTGTGCCCGAAGATCTCCAGGATGTCCCGCTTGAGTCTGCGGGCCGCCATCGCCGTGTCGAGCTCCGCTTCGATCACGATGCGTCCGCTGACCAGGTGGAGGCCGCCGGCGAACCGCAGAATGGCGGAGACCTCCGCCTTCCTGCAGCAGGTCCGGGTGACGGGGAGCCGGGAGATCTCATCCTTCACCGCTGCCGTCATCGCCATGGGCCGATCCTTCCATGCATCCGAAAAATACGGTCGTACGCGGCGGCGAGGAGCTCCGGGTCGTGCCGGGGCGTCCCGTCCGTCCGGGCCACCGGGGCCAGCTCGACCGCGGCACCGAGCCGCTTCGCGGCCTCCGTGAGCACTTCGCGGTCGGGCACGGCGGCCTCGTCGGCCAGCACCACGTCCAGGGCGAGTTTAGGGGCGTGTCGTCCCAAAACCTCCAAATGACGCTGCGGGGAGAAGCCTTCGGTTTCTCCCGGCTGCGGGGCGAGGTTCAGGGAGAGTACCCGGCGCGCCTTCGTCTCGGTGAGGGCGTCCAGGAGTTCCGGCACCAGCAGGTGCGGGATGACGGAGGAGAACCAGGAACCCGGGCCGAGCACCACCCAGTCCGCGTCCCGCACCGCGGCGACGGCCTCGGGGACGGCGGGCGGGTCGGGCGGCACCAGGTGCACGGACTGCACCTCGCCCCGGGTGAGGGCGACGGTGGCCTGGCCCCGGACGGTGTCCACCTCGTCGGGCCGCTCCGGGTCGTGCCCTTTGACCAGGGCCTGGAGCTCCAGCGGCACGGCCGACATGGGCAGCACCCGGCCGTGCGCGCCGAGCAGCTTGCCGACCAGGTCGAGGGCCTGGACGTGGTCGCCGAGCTGCTCCCACAGGGCGACGATCAGCAGATTGCCGACGGCGTGGTCGTGCAGGTCGCCCTGGGAGTGGAAGCGGTGCTGGATGACCCGGGACCAGGTCTGGCCCCAGTCGTCGTCGCCGCACAGCGCGGCCAGCGCCTTGCGCAGGTCACCGGGCGGCAGCACGCCCAGCTCGTCGCGCAGGCGCCCGCTGGAGCCGCCGTCGTCGGCCACGGTGACGACGGCGGTGAGGTCACCGGTGATCCGGCGCAGCGCGGCGAGCGACGCCGACAGGCCCATGCCGCCGCCGAGAGCGACGACCTTGGGCTGGGCGCCGCGGCGGCGCGGCCGGCCGCCCCGGGTCTCGGCGGTCCGGCCGGCGCGGCCGGCGCGCCCTTCCGGCACCGCCCGGCGCAGCCTGCTCAGCCGCGGAGTACGTCCGGTCATTCCCGTCCCATGTCCCGGTGCACGACCACCGTCTCCACGCCGTCGGCCGCGAGGCGAGCGGCGAGCTTCTCGGACATGGCCACCGAGCGGTGCTTCCCGCCCGTACAGCCGACGGCGATCGTCACATAGCGCTTGCCCTCACGACGGTAGCCCGCGGCAACGAGCTGGAGCATCTCGGCGTACCGGTCGAGGAACTCCTTGGCGCCGGGCTGGTTGAAGACGTAGGCCGCGACCTCGTCGTTCAGACCGGTGAAGGGGCGCAGCTCCGGGACCCAGTGGGGGTTGGGCAGGAACCGCATGTCCACGACCAGGTCGGCGTCCACGGGCAGGCCGTACTTGAAGCCGAAGGACATGACGGTCGCCCGCAGCTCGGGCTCCTCCTCGCCGGCGAACTGGGCGTCCATCTTCGCCCGCAGCTCGTGCACGTTCAGGCTGGAGGTGTCGATCACCAGGTCGGCGTCGCCGCGCAGCTCGCGCAGCAGCTCCCGCTCGGCGGCGATGCCGTCGACGATCCGGCCGTCGCCCTGCAGGGGGTGCGGGCGGCGCACGGACTCGAAGCGGCGCACCAGGGCGTCGTCCGAGGACTCCAGGAAGACGATCCGCCGGGTCACACCGCGCGCGTCGAGGTCGGAGAGGGATTCGCGGAGGTTGTCGAAGAACCGCCGGCCGCGGACGTCGACGACGACCGCGATCCGCGCCACGTTGCCCTGGGAGCGGGCGCCCAGCTCCACCATGGTGGGGATCAACGCCGGCGGGAGGTTGTCGACGACGAACCAGCCGAGGTCCTCCAGGCACTTCGCGGCCGTGGAACGGCCGGCTCCGGACATACCGGAGATGATCACCAGCTCGGGGATGGCCGCGTCGGGGACCCCGGCCTTCTCGCTGCCCGTATTCACCTGTGCTTCGTCTTTCTGGCGTGCGTCCTGCTGGGCGGGACCGTCTCCGGAATTGCTGTGTGGTTCCCGGGACCGTCGATCTCGGTCGGCCATGGCCCCGGTGTCGTGCTCGTTCATCTCTCCTGCCCCCGTCGTTCGTCCGGGGCGCCCGCGGACACGGACTCCCCCGAGGCCCCTGTCGTGGATTCCGGTGCCTCGTCCTCCATGATCTCTCCCGTCGCGGTGTTCACGGCGGGCGCGGCCGGGGCCGCCTGCGCGAGGGCCACGGCGATGGTCTCGGCCGTCTTGCGGCCTATGCCCGGCACCTCGCAGATCTGGTCGATGGTCGCGGACCGCAGCCTCTTCAGCGAACCGAAGTGCTTGATCAGCGCCTGCCTGCGGGTGTCGCCCAGACCGGGGACGTCGTCCAGCGGACTGGACCGGAAACGCTTGGAACGCTTGGTGCGCTGGTAGGTGATCGCGAACCGGTGGGCCTCGTCGCGGATGCGCTGGAGCAGGTAGAGGCCCTCGCTGGTGCGGGGCAGGACGACCGGGTCGTCCTCGCCGGGGACCCAGACCTCCTCCAGCCGCTTGGCCAGGCCGCACACGGCGATGTCGTCGATGCCGAGCTCGTCCAGCGCCCGCTGGGCCGCCGCGACCTGCGGCTGCCCGCCGTCCACGACGACGAGCTGGGGCGGGTAGGCGAAGCGCTTGGGACGGCCGTCCTCGTCCTTGAGGCTGTCGGACAACGGAGGCGAGGAGACCTCCGTGAGGCGATCCGAATCGTCGTCCGCGCCGTCCCCGGCGGCACCGTCCGGGATGTCGCCGTCGGCCCACTCCCCCATCCGCTCCTTCTCCGCCAGGTAGCGCTTGAAGCGGCGGGTGATCACCTCATGCATGGACCGGACGTCGTCCTGGCCCTCGAAGCCCTTGATCTGGAACCTGCGGTACTCGCTCTTGCGGGCCAGACCGTCCTCGAAGACGACCATGGAGGCCACCACGTCGTCGCCCTGGAGATGCGAGATGTCGTAGCACTCGATCCGCAGCGGGGCGCTGTCCAGCCCCAGGGCGTCGGCGATCTCCTCCAGTGCGCGGGAGCGGGTGGTCAGATCGGAGGCGCGCTTGGTCTTGTGCAGGACGAGGGCCTGCTGGGCGTTGCGCTCGACGGTCTCCATCAGGTCGCGCTTGTCGCCGCGCTGCGGCACGCGCAGCGAGACCTGGGCGCCGCGCCGCCCCGACAACCACTCCTGTACGGGCTCCACCGGGTCGGGCAGGGCCGGGACGAGCACCTCCTTGGGCACCGCGTCCCCGGTCTCCTCGCCGTAGAGCTGCTGGAGGGCGTGCTCCACCAGGGCGCCGGTGGTGATCTCCTCCACCTTGTCGGTGACCCAGCCGCGCTGGCCGCGCACGCGTCCGCCGCGGACGTGGAAGATCTGGACGGCCGCCTCCAGCTCGTCCTCGGCGACGGCGATCAGGTCGGCGTCCGTCGCGTCGGCGAGCACGACGGCGTTCTTCTCCATGGCCTTCCTCAAGGCCCCGATGTCGTCCCGCAGGCGCGCGGCGCGCTCGTACTCCATCGCCTCGGCCGCCTCCCGCATCTGCCGCTCCAGGCGGCGCAGATAGGTGCTGGTGCGGCCGGCCATGAAGTCGCAGAACTCGTCGGCCAGCTCCCGGTGGTCCTCGGTGGAGATCCGGTCCACGCAGGGGGCCGAGCACTTGCCGATGTAGCCGAGGAGGCAGGGCCGGCCGGTGCGGCGGGCGTTCTTGAACACGCCCGCCGAGCAGGTACGCACGGGGAACACCCGCAGGAGCAGGTCGACGGTGTCCCGGATCGCCCACGCGTGCGCGTACGGCCCGAAGTACCTGACGCCCTTCTTCTTGTGGCCGCGCATCACCTGCACGCGCGGATACTCCTCGTTCATCGTCACCGCGAGGTACGGGTAGCTCTTGTCGTCGCGGTACTTGACGTTGAACCGGGGGTCGTACTCCTTGATCCAGGAGTACTCCAGCTGCAGCGCCTCGACCTCGGTGGAGACGACGGTCCACTCCACGGACGCGGCGGTGGTGACCATCGACCGGGTGCGCGGGTGCAGACCCGCCAGGTCCTGGAAGTAGTTCGCCAGGCGCTGGCGCAGGCTCTTCGCCTTTCCGACGTAGATCACCCGGCGGTGCTCGTCCCGGAACCTGTACACCCCGGGCGAGTCCGGGATCTGTCCCGGCTGGGGGCGGTAGCTGGAGGGGTCGGCCATATCCCACACCCTACTGGCGCGCGGTGACACTCCGGCGAGCCTGTGGACAACCGGACACCGTGGTCACCGCGGCCGGCGGCACGTGGCGGCACGCCCCGACGCCGGGTACGGGCCCGGCGCCCTCGCCCCGTCCTCCTCGGTCGTCGGTGGTGTACGGATCCGCGGGGCGGGACACCGGGGGCCTGCTCCGTCGGGGCGAGCGGAGCCGGGGGCCCTCGGGGCGTCCGGAAGCCGATGCGTCGGGACTCGGCCAGGACCGTACCGCCGTTGCGGCCCAAGTGTTGTCGGGGCCTGGCCGACACGCTTCAATGCGGGGGAACTCGGGGCCCTGAGCGACGGCTTACGGATGTGAAGATCCCCGCCCCGCCTCGCCGACGCGTGACCCCGAGCCGCGTGAACGGTCCGACCAACCGTTGTGACACCACAGAAAGGCCCCTGCATGGCGCACGCCCCTCAGCACGCGGACATCGCCGCCGTCCCCACAGCGGAGCTGGACACGGCCCTGCGAGGCGGCCCCTTCCACGTCGCCCTGCGTGCCGCGATCGCGGCACGGGGCCTGCCCCTGCAGCGGGTCCAGCACCATCTGTCCCGGCGCGGGGTGAAGGTCGGCGTGACCAGCCTGAGCTACTGGCAGCAGGGGGCCCGCCGGCCGCAGCGCCCGGAGTCCCTGCGTGCGGTGCGGGCCCTGGAGGAGATACTCCAGCTGCCCGAGGAGTCCCTGATCCGGCTGCTCGCCGAGACCGACGGCCAGGCCGCCCACCAGCGCCCGGCAGCCCGCTCCTACCGGTCCCTGGTGGAGGCGTCCGGCGTCCTGGAGCAGCTGCTGTCCGAGCTGGACAGCCCCCGTGACGGCGGCCTGCACACGCTGGCCCACCACGAGCGGGTGCGGATCGGGGAGCGCCGGGAGCTGGTGGAGTCCGAGTCGCACCACATCGTGCGGGCCCACAAGGACGGCGTGGACCGCTTCGTGGCCGTCCACCACGGCGATCCGGGCGGTCTGCCGGAGCGCATGAGGGTGCACGCCCTGGAGAACTGCCGCACCGGGCGGGTCCGCGGGCACCGGGAGACCGGCGTCCTCGTCGCCGAACTGCTCTTCGGCACCCGGCTGCGGGCGGGCGAGACACACCTCTTCCGGTACGGCGTGGAGGACGGCACGGCCGGCGTCTCCCACGAGTACGCGCGGGGCTTCCCGCTCGCGGGCGGGCAGTACGCCCTGCAGGTCCGCTTCACCGAGAACGCCGTGCCCGTGCACTGTCACCGGTTCTCCCAGCACTCGGCGGCGGCGCCCCGAGGCGGCCGGCAGCGGCTGGTCCCGAGCGCTCAGCACCGTTCCGTCCACCTGGTCGAGCAGCGGGTGCGGACGGGGATCGTGGGCATCGGGTGGACCTGGGAGTGAGCCCGCTGCCCGTTTCCCGGGGTCTGGGGGCCCGAGTGGCGTAAACGCTTGCGCAATCGTTTACGTCCACTTCTCCATGCGCTACGTTCCCGGACGGAAGGAGAGAGGGCGGCTGGAGGGAAAGGAGCCACCATGGCGACCATGGCCGACGTCGCGCGCAGCGCCGGTGTGTCCGTGGCGACCGTCTCCCATGTCCTGAACGGCACCCGGCCCGTGCTGCCCCACACCCGCCAGGCCGTGCTGGATGCGGTGGACGAGCTCGGCTACACGCCCAACACGCTCGCGCGCTCCCTGGTGACCTCGCGCACCCGCTCCATCGGGCTCGCCGTGTCGGCGATCAGCAACCCCTACTTCACGGAGATCCTCCAGGGCGTCGAGGCGGCGGCCGGGGAGCGGGGATACAGCCTGCTCATCGCCGACCCGCACGACGATCCACGTCATGAACGCAAGGTCGTCCAGCTGCTGCACGAACGCCGGGTCGACGGCCTGATCGTCGCCCCGTCGCCCGACCCGCGCGAACTCCTCACCTACCTGGGGCGCCACAAGGTGCCGACCGTCCTGCTCGACCGGGTGGTCGACCTTCCCGCGGACGGTTCGGCGGTGTGCGACCAGATCTGTGCCGAGAGCGCCGCGCCGACGGCCCGGCTCGTCACCCATCTCGCCTCCCTCGGCCACCGCCGGATCGGGATGGTCGCCGGCCTTCCGGGGCTGAGCACCACCGTCGAGCGGCTCGCCGGGTACCGGGACGGCTTGGCGGCCGCCGGGCTCGCCTACGACGAGGGGCTGGTCGTGCACGGCGACTCCGAGTCCCCGGGCGCCGAACTGGCGACCGCCACGCTGCTGGCCCTCCCTTCGCCGCCGACCGCGCTGGTCACCGCCAACAACGCGATGACCATCGGCGCCCTGCGCGCCCTGCGCGGGCACGGCCTGTCGGTGCCCGGCGACATCGCCCTGTGCTGCTTCGACGACTTCCCGTGGGCCGATCTGTTCTCCCCCCGGCTCACCGCGATCGCCCAGCCGAGCTGGGACATCGGTGCCGAGGCAGTCCGGGTGCTCCTGGACCGGCTCGCGGCACCGGACGGGCCCGCCCGGACCCTGCGTCTGCCCTGCACCTTCGTGCACCGCACATCGTGCGGATGTCCCGAACAGCCCCTGACGTCCGTGAAAGGAACCCCCTCGTGATCGTCGTCGCCGGTGAGGCCCTGATCGATCTGGTGCCGCAGGGCGCGGGCGCCCTCGCCCCCTTGAGGCCGGCGCTCGGTGGGGGCCCGTACAACACCGCCGTCGCCCTCGGCCGGCTCGGCTCCCCCACCGCCTTCTGCTCCCGGACGTCCCTCGACGCCTTCGGGGAGGCCCTGCTCGACCGGCTCCGCGAGGCGGGGGTGGACGTGTCGGCCGTGCAGCGCGGCCCGGAGCCGACCACGCTGGCGGTCGCGACCATCGACGCCAAGGGGTCGGCCGCCTACTCCTTCTACGTCGAGGGCACCGCCGACCGGCTCTTCGAGGCGCCCCCGGAGCTGCCGGAGCGGACCCGCGCGGTGTCCTTCGGGACCTGTTCGCTCGTCCTGGAGCCGGGGGCGAGCGCCTACGAGAAACTGATGCGCAGCGCGGCCGGGCAAGGGGTGTTCACCGCCCTCGACCCGAACATCCGGGCAGGGCTGATACCGGACCCGGACGGCTACCGCGCCCGGTTCAAGAGCTGGCTGCCCTCGGTGTCGCTGCTCAAGCTGTCCGAGGAGGACGCGGCGTGGCTGGGTGGGACGCCGCGTGAGTGGCTGGCCGCGGGACCGGCGGCCGTCGTGATCACCCGGGGCGGGGACGGGCTGACCGCCTGTACACGGGACGGGGCGGTGCACTCGGTGCCGGGCGAGGCCGTCGAGGTGGTGGACACGATCGGTGCGGGCGACACCGTGAACGCGGCCCTGCTGCACGGGCTGGCCGCCGAGGACGCTCTGTCCGCCGACGCGCTCGTGGGACTGGGCGCGGAGGGCTGGACGCGGCTGCTGCGGTTCGCGGCGCGGGCTGCCGCGATCACCTGCTCCCGGGCGGGGGCGGAACCGCCGTACGCCGCCGAACTCGCGGACTTCTCGTTTTCGGCCGGTGACGGTGCCGAGGGCTTCTGAGCTGAAGGCGTCCTCGTGCGCCTCTGCCTCGCGTCCTTCTGCGCTGTTGAGGAGTCGAAGAACGGGGCGGTCCCCTGGCTGGGGCCGCTGATGATCCAACGGGCGGCGCCCCGCGGGAAGTTCCCGCGGGGCGCCGCCCGTTCCGGAATCGCTCGGTCCGT
This sequence comes from Streptomyces sp. NPDC046859, assembly GCF_040645135.1. Lineage (NCBI taxonomy): Bacteria > Bacillati > Actinomycetota > Actinomycetes > Kitasatosporales > Streptomycetaceae > Streptomyces > Streptomyces sp. NPDC046859. The sequence goes on along the minus strand of NZ_JBEYXR010000005.1, from coordinate 239,461 downwards.
CCCCAGTGGGGCGGACCCACTGCTCAGGACGACTTGCGCGCCCGCGTCGTCTTCTTGGCGGCCGTCTTCTTCGCCGCCGTCTTCTTCGCGGCGCCGGTGGCCTTGTCGGCCGTCCTGGCCGTCGCCGTGCTGCGCGTCGCGGAGCCGGCCGCGACGGTCTTCCTGGCCGTCTTGCGCGGGGCCTTCACCGAGGCGGCGTCGCTGATCCGGTCAGCGTCGAGGATCTCGCGCAGGAACTTGCCGGTGTGACTGGCGGGAACCGCGGCGACCTCCTCGGGCGTGCCCTCCGCGACGACGAGGCCGCCTCCGGCACCGCCCTCGGGACCCATGTCGACGAGCCAGTCGGCGGTCTTGATCACGTCGAGGTTGTGCTCGATGACGATGACCGTGTTGCCCTTGTCGACCAGGCCGGAGAGGACCTTCAGCAGCTTGCTGATGTCCTCGAAGTGCAGACCGGTGGTCGGCTCGTCGAGGACGTAGACCGTGCGGCCGGTGGAGCGCTTCTGGAGCTCGCTGGCGAGCTTCACGCGCTGCGCCTCACCGCCGGACAGCGTGGTCGCCGCCTGGCCGAGCCGGACGTAGCCGAGACCGACGTCGTTCAGCGTCTTGAGGTGCCGGTTGATCGCCGGGACGGCCTCGAAGAAGTCCATGGCCTCCTCGATCGGCATGTTCAGGACCTCGGCGATGGACTTGCCCTTGTAGTGGACCTCCAGGGTCTCCCGGTTGTACCGGGCTCCGTGGCAGACCTCGCACGGGACGTAGACGTCCGGGAGGAAGTTCATCTCGATCTTGATGGTGCCGTCGCCCGCGCAGTTCTCGCAGCGGCCGCCCTTGACGTTGAAGGAGAAGCGACCGGGCAGGTAGCCGCGGACCTTCGCCTCGGTGGTCTCGGCGAACAGCTTGCGGATGTGGTCGAAGACACCGGTGTACGTCGCCGGGTTGGACCGGGGCGTACGGCCGATGGGCGACTGGTCGACGTGCACGACCTTGTCGACCAGGTCGTCGCCGTCCACGCGGGTGTGGCGGCCGGGGACGCTGCGGGCGCCGTTCAGCTCGCGCGCCAGGTGCGTGTACAGGATGTCGTTGACCAGGGTCGACTTGCCCGAGCCGGAGACGCCGGTCACCGCGGTGAAGACGCCGAGCGGGAAGGAGACGTCGATGTCCTGGAGGTTGTTCTCCCGGGCGCCGCGGACCGTGAGCTGCCGGGATGGGTCGAGCGGGCGCCGGACGTCGGGCACCGGGATGGCCTTCTTGCCCGCCAGGTACTGGCCGGTCTGCGACTCGTCGTTGGCGAGCAGCTCCTTCAGGGAGCCGCTGTGCACGACCTTGCCGCCGTGCTCGCCGGCGCCGGGGCCGATGTCGACGATCCAGTCCGCGACCTTGATGGTGTCCTCGTCGTGCTCGACGACGATGAGCGTGTTGCCCATGTCGCGCAGGCGGACCAGGGTCTCGATCAGCCGGTGGTTGTCCCGCTGGTGGAGCCCGATGGACGGCTCGTCGAGGACGTACAGGACGCCGACGAGTCCGGAGCCGATCTGGGTGGCGAGCCGGATGCGCTGGGCCTCGCCGCCGGACAGGGTGCCGGCCGCGCGGTTGAGCGAGAGGTAGTCGAGGCCGACGTCGACCAGGAACCGCAGCCGCTCGTTGACCTCCTTCAGCACGCGCTCGGCGATCTTCTTGTCGCGGGCGCTCAGCCTCAGCTCGCCCAGGAAGTCCGCGCAGTCGCTGATGGACATGGCGGCGACCTCGGCGATGGACTTCCCCATGACCGTGACGGCGAGGACGATCGGCTTCAGCCGGGTGCCGTTGCACGCGGGGCACGGCACCTGGCGCATATAGCCCTCGAAGCGCTCACGGCTGGCGTCGCTCTCGGCCTCGCTGTACCGGCGCCTGACGAAGGGGACGGCGCCTTCGAACGGCGTCGTGTAGACGCGCTCACGGCCGTACCGGTTGCGGTACCGCACCTCGATCTGCGTCTTGTGGCCGTACAGGAGGGCCTTCTTGGCGCGCTGCGGCAGGCCGGCGAACGGGATGTCCGTCCGGAAGCCGAGGGCGTCCGCGAGGGCGTGGATCAGACGGCCGAAGTATTCCTTGGTGTGCCCGTGCGACCAGGGGTGGATGGCGCCCTCGTCGAGGGACTTGTCCGGGTCCGGGACGATCAGCTCGGGGTCGACCTCCATGCGCGTGCCGATGCCGGTGCACTCGGGGCAGGCGCCGAAGGGCGAGTTGAAGGAGAAGGAGCGGGGCTCCAGCTCCTCGAAGGAGAGGTCGTCGTACGGGCAGTACAGGTGCTCCGAGTACATGCGCTCGCGCTCGGGGTCGTCCTCGGGGAGGTCGACGAAGTCGAGCACGACCATGCCACCGGACAGGCCGAGAGCGGTCTCGACGGAGTCGGTGAGGCGGCGCTTGGCGGAGTCCTTGACGGTGAGGCGGTCGACGACCACCTCGATGGTGTGCTTCTCCTGCTTCTTCAGCGTGGGCGGACTGGACAGCTGGATCGTCTCGCCGTCCACGCGTGCGCGTGAGTAGCCCTTGGTCTGGAGTTCGGCGAAGAGGTCGACGAACTCGCCCTTGCGCTCACGCACCAGCGGCGACAGGACCTGGAAGCGGCTGCCCTCCGGCAGCTCCAGGACCTTGTCGACGATGGCCTGCGGCGACTGGCGGGAGATGGGGCGGCCGCACTCGGGACAGTGCGGCTTGCCGATGCGCGCGAAGAGCAGCCGCAGGTAGTCGTAGACCTCGGTGATGGTGCCGACCGTGGAGCGCGGGTTGCGCGAGGTCGACTTCTGGTCGATGGAGACGGCCGGGGACAGACCCTCGATGAAGTCGACGTCCGGCTTGTCCATCTGGCCGAGGAACTGCCGGGCGTAGGACGACAGCGACTCGACGTAGCGTCGCTGCCCCTCGGCGAAGATGGTGTCGAAGGCCAGCGAGGACTTGCCCGACCCCGACAGGCCCGTGAAGACGATGAGCGAGTCGCGCGGCAGGTCGAGCGAGACATTCTTCAGGTTGTGCTCGCGCGCGCCACGGACGATGAGACGGTCGGCCACGCCGGTCCGCACCTTTCTTGAGAGAAGTGACAGGGGCGAGGCCCCCGTCATTTCCAGACTAGGGGGAGCCACTGACAACGCCGGTCGGATTCCGTGAGGGACAACAATCCCGGGGCTCCCAGCATGCCCGACGCCGCGATCGAGCCTATAGCACGCGCATTCGATTTCTGGTCGTCGTTCACCACCTTCACCCAAAGGTGTGGTGGAGCTAATGTCAGGCTCATGATTGATCACGCTCGTGACCTGGAGTCTGTACGTGAGGCGACCGAACGGCTGCTCACCGCAGCCGCCGAAGAGGACAACGCCTCTGTGACCGAGCCGTCACGGCTTCCCGGCTGGAGCCGCGGTCACGTCCTCGCCCACCTGGCGCGCAACGCCGACGCCCTGGTGAACGTCCTCGAGGGACGTCCCATGTACATCTCCGCCGCCGCCCGTGACGCCGACATCGAGCGGGACGCGCCCCGCCCGCTGGACGTGCAGCTCGCCGACGTCCGGCAGAGCGCCGACCGCCTCCAGCAGGCGGCGGCCGTGCCCGCGGACTGGTCCCGCACGGTGGAGCTGCGCAACGGCGTGACGGACGCGGCGGCCCGCCTGCCCTTCCGCAGGTGGGTCGAGGTGGAGCTGCACCACGTCGACCTGGGCATCGGCTACGAGCTGGAGGATCTGCCCGCGGAGTTCGTGGAACGGGAGACCGACTTCCTCGCGGAGCGCTTCGCCGGGCACCCCGACGTCGAGCCGGTCCGGCTGACGGACGGCACGCGCGTGTGGCGCACGGGACGGGACGAGGACGCGGCCGAGATCACCGTCAGGGGTACCGGAGCCGAGCTGCTCGGCTGGCTCGCCGGACGCCACGCAGGCTCCGCGCTGACCGTCGAGGGCGGCTCCTTGCCGTCGCTTCCGCCGCTCTAGCCGACCGACAGCCGGCCTCCTCCAGGGTCCGGACGGCCGGCCGTGAGCCCCCGCTATAGGCTGCCGCCATGACGTACAGCGGCAAGGTGACGGTCGGTGGACCCGCCGACGTGCACGAGCTCAAGGACCTGATGATCACCAAGATCGCGGTCGGCCCGATGGACAACAACTCCTATCTGCTGCGCTGCCGGGCCACGGACGAGCAACTGCTGATCGACGCCGCCAACGAGGCGGACACTCTGCTGGGCATGATCGGTGACGACGGCATCGCGTCCGTCGTCACCACCCACCGGCACGGCGACCACTGGCAGGCCCTCGCCGCCGTCGTGGGCGCCACCTGCGCACGCACCTACGCCGGACGCGAGGACGCCGACGGCATCCCGGTCCCCACCGACGTCCTCGTCGACGACGGCGACGTCATCCGGGTGGGGCGCGTGGAGCTCACCGCGCGCCATCTGGTCGGGCACACGCCGGGGTCGATCGCCCTCGTCTACGACGACCCCCACGGGCATCCCCATGTGTTCACCGGCGACTGCCTCTTCCCGGGCGGTGTGGGCAACACCCGTAAGGATCCCGAGGCATTCGCCAGGCTGATCCACGACGTCGAGACCAAGATCTTCGACGTGCTGCCCGACGAGACCTGGGTCTACCCGGGGCACGGGGACGACACCACGCTGGGCGACGAGCGGCCGCACCTGCCGGAGTGGCGCGCCCGCGGCTGGTGACGCCGGGCCCGCGCCGGTACGGGAGAGGTCTCACGGGGCCCAGTGCGCCCGGCGTGCGCGCCCCGTGTGAACGACGCGCGCGCGGTGGAGGCACGCATGCGCTCCCGGCGCACGACGGCGCGCGGTCCACTGGTGTCAGCCCCGCCCAGGATGACGGCTCCTGAGCGGAACGGGCCGCCGGTCTTTCCATCCCCGCCCTCGGCCGGCGGCCCCGGCGAGCCGCCCTGTCAGGTGTCCGCCCGACCCTCCCCCACCAGCGCCGCGACGCGCTCCACCCCGAACGCGTACCCCTGCACACCACACCCCGCGATGACGCCGTCGGCCCGCAGGGAGACGTAGGAGTGATGCCGGAACGACTCCCGCCGGTGGATGTTGGAGATGTGGACCTCCAGCACGGGCAGCCCGTCGCAGGCGTTGAGGGCGTCCAGGATCGCCACCGAGGTGTGCGAGTAGGCGCCCGGGTTGATCACGATCCCGCAGTGGCCGAGCCGTGCCTCGTGGATCCAGTCGACCAGTTCTCCCTCGTGGTTGGACTGCCGGAAGTCGACGGTGCCGCCGTGCGCGGCCGCCGTCCCGGCACACAGGGCCTCCACGTCCGCGAGGGTCTCGGAGCCGTAGATCTCCGGCTGACGCTGCCCGAGCAGGTTCAGGTTGGGGCCGTTCAGGATCATGATGGGGGCGTCGGCGAGGGTGCGGGGCACGGTTCCTCCGGTCCGTTCAGGGTCGTGCGGTGCGGGAACCACCGCTGCTCGGACCCCGGTTTATCACGGTGCGGACGGCACTCCCGGCCCCCTACCCTCTGGGCATGGCCATGATCGCTTACCCGCCCAAGCCCTTCCCCGGTGACCGTGTCGCCGTGATCTCGCCCGGCGCCGGGCTGCCCGGCCTCTTCCCTCAGCCGTTCGAGCTGGGCCTGAAGCGGCTGCGTGAGGACTTCGGCCTCGAAGTGGTCGAGTATCCGGCGACCCGCACGATGGGGTCGACGCCTCAGCAGCGGGCGGACGACATCCACGCCGCCTTCGCCGATCCGGACGTCAAGGCGGTGATCGCGTCCATCGGCGGCGACGACCAGATCACCGTGCTGCCGTACCTGGACCGGGAGTTGATCCGGGCGAACCCGAAACCGTTCTTCGGGATGAGCGACAACACGAATCTGCTGATGTTCCTGCGCAACACCGGCATCGTCGCGTACCACGGGGGCAGTGTGATGGTCGAGCTCGGCCGCCCCGGCGCCATGAACCCGCTGACCGCCGACTCCCTGCGGGCCGCGCTCTTCACCTCCGGCGAGTACACCCTGAGCCCCGCCGAGCGCTGGAACGACGTCAACCGCGACTGGGCCGATCCCGCGACCTTCGAGTCGGAGGCGGAGCTGCGGCCCGCCGACGGTTGGACGTGGGTCCACGCCGACCGCGTCGTCGAGGGCCGCACCTGGGGCGGCTGTCTGGAGATCGTCGGCTGGCTGCTGATGGCCGACCGCGAGATCGCCCACGACCTCTCCGAGTACGACGGCGGTGTCCTGCTGCTGGAGACGAGCGAGGAGATGCCGAGCGGCGAGGAGGTCTTCCGCACCGTGCGGAACATGGGCGAGCGCGGGCTCCTGCAGCGCTTCTCGGCGCTGCTCATGGGGCGCGCGAAAACCTGGTCCTTCGAACGCCCCAACTCCCCGCAGGAGGCCGCCCGGTACGCCGCGGAGCAGCGCGCGGCCGTCGAGCGCGCCATGCGGGCGTACGCCCCCGACACGATGATCGTCTTCGACGTCGAGTTCGGGCACACCGATCCGCAGCTCGTGATCCCGTACGGCGGCATCGTGCGCGTCGACGGTCCCGCCCGGCGCATCACCGTCACGTACTGATCGCCCCCGGCGCGCCCACGCGCCCCCGTAACCGGCGATCACACCGGGTAGTTGGTCGGGCATGCGCGATGCACGCACCGTAACGCCCTCCATGCTGCGGCTGGCGGGCGCCTCGCTCGCCGGGACGGCCATCGAGTTCTACGACTTCTTCGTCTACGGGACCGCGGCCGCCCTCGTGCTGGGGCCCTTGTTCTTCCCCACGTTCTCGCCGGTGGCGGGGACGCTTGCCGCGTTCGCCACCTTCGGCGTGGGCTTCGTGGCGCGGCCGCTGGGGTCGGTGCTGTTCGGGCACATCGGGGACCGGCGCGGACGGCGGCCGGTGCTCGTGGCGTCCCTGCTGCTGACCGGGACCGCCACGGTCGCGGTCGGCTGTGTGCCGACGTACGGGACGATCGGCGTCGCCGCGCCCCTGCTCCTGCTCGTGCTGCGCTTCCTGCAGGGGCTGGGGCTCGGCGGCGAGTGGGGCGGGGCCGTGCTGCTGGCCGTGGAGCACGCTCCGGCCCATCGGCGCGCGCTGTGGTCGAGCTTCCCGCAGGTCGGTCCGGCGCTGGGCTTCCTGCTGGCCAACGGGGTGGTGCTGGGGCTGTCTGCGGGGCTGTCCGAGGAGCAGTTCGCGGCGTGGGGATGGCGCGTGCCGTTCTGGGCCGCCGGGGTGCTCGCCGTGGCGGGGCTGTGGTTGCGGTCGTCGCTCGCGGAGAGCCCGCGGTTCCTGGAGATCGACGACCACGCGCGCGTGCCGCTCGTCGAGGTGGTGCGAGACCACTGGCGACTCCTGCTGCTGACGGCCGGGGCGCTGTCGGTCGGATACGCGATCTTCTACACGGTGACGACCTGGTCGCTCGCCTATGGCACGGAACGGCTCGGGGCGAGCCGCACCGTCATGCTGACGTGCGTGATGGGCGCGGTGGTGATGAAGGGCGCGCTCACCCCGGTGATGGCCCTGCTCGGCGACCGGTACGGGCGCCGGCCCCTGTGCCTGGCCGGGTGCGCCGCGGCCGCCCTGTGGATGCTTCCGATGGTCGCCCTGCTCGCGACGGGCCGGCCTCTGCCGATGTTCCTGGGGTTCACCGGTGCGCTGATCGCGTTCATCACCATGTTCGCGGTGATCGCCGCGTATCTGCCGGAGCTGTACGAGCCCCGGGTGCGCTGCACGGGTGCCGCCGTCGGCTACAACCTCGGCGGGGTCCTGGGCGGCGCGCTCACCCCGATCGTGGCCACCGCGCTCGCGGGGCAGGGCGGCAGGGTGCCCTGGGGCGTGGGGGCGTATCTGACGGGGATCGCGCTGCTCAGCCTGGGCTGTTTCGCCCTGCTCCCCGAAACCCGTCCGGTGGCGGCGGTGACGACGGCGGCGGAGCCCGCCACCGGATGACGGGAGCCGGTGGCAGGCTGCGCGGCCGACGCGGGCTCAGGGATTGATCGCGAGTTCCAGATAGGCCGCGAACAGGACCAGGTGGACGCCGCCCTGGAGCGGTGTCGCCCGCCCCGGGACCACCGTCAGCGAGCTCACCACCACCGTCAGAGCGAGCAGCACCAAATGGGTGGGGCCGAGCCCGAGGACGAGCGGGCCGGAGAGCCAGAGGGAGGCCAGCGCCACCGCCGGGATGGTGAGGCCGATGCTGGCCATCGCAGAGCCCAGGGCCAGATTCAGACTGGTCTGCACACGGTCCCGGCGGGCGGCACGCAGGGCGGCGATCGTCTCGGGGAGCAGCACCAGCAGGGCGATGACCACACCGACGACGGCCTGGTGCAGTCCGGCCGCCTCGACCCCGGACTCGATGGTGGGCGACACGCCCTTGGCGAGGCCGACGACGCCGACCAGGGCCATGCCGAGCAGGCCGAGGCTGGTCAGCGCGGCGCGCTTCGAAGGTGCGTCGGCATGGGCGTCGGAGGTGATCACCTCCCCCTTCCGGCTGACGGGCAGGAAGTAGTCGCGGTGCCGGACCGTCTGGGTCGCCACGAACAGGCCGTAGAGGATCAGCGAGGAGACCGCGGCGAACGACAGTTGCACGGTGGAGAACTCGGGCCCGGGCTTGCTGGTGGTGAACGTGGGCAGCACCAGGCTCAGGGTGGCGAGTGTGGCGACGGTCGCCAGGGCGGCGCCGGTGCCCTCGGGGTTGAAGACCGCCGTGCGGTGCCGCAGGGAGGCGACCAGCAGGCACAGGCCCACGATGCCGTTGCAGGTGATCATCACGGCCGCGAAGACGGTGTCCCGGGCCAGCGTGGAGCTCTTGTCACGACCATCGATCATCAGGGTCACGATGAGGGCGACCTCGATGATCGTGACGGCGACGGCGAGGACGAGGGAGCCGAAGGGTTCACCCACCCGGTGGGCGACCACCTCGGCGTGGTGCACGGCGGCGAGGACGGCGCCGGCCAGGACCAGCGTGACCACCCCGACGACCGCACCCGGCAGATCCCGCCCCCAGGTGAGGACCAGCAGCACGACCGCGAGCACCGGCACGACGGTCGTCCACCGGGTCGCGAGCGGTCTCAGCCGATCGATCATGGAGCGATCGTCGCAAAGGCTCTTCGGGTTCGCATTGTCTGAGGAGTGCTCGGGCGGCCCCGCGGGTCCCTCGCGGAGCGGGGGGCTCGGATGTCTGGTGTCGCGGTGCGAAATCGGTCATCTCCTGTACGTCGCGGTCCAGGTCGGGACCGATCGCCCCGGGGGGCGGTCGGCCATGCGCAGGGAGCGGTGCCCGGCACTGTGCCGGGCACCGCTCCCGGTGTCGGTTCCTCGGTGTCCTGCCGCCGGCCGGCGGTCAGACGTCTATGCGGTCCTTCGGGGTGCCCTCGCCGCCCTGCTCCACGGCCTCGGCCGCCTCCTGCTTGCGGGAGGCCCGGAGGCTGGTGATCGTGGTGACGATCAGGACGGAGCAGATCACGCCGAGCGAGACGGGGATGCTGATCTCGGGGACGTGGACCCCGGACTCGTGCAGCGCGTGCAGCACCAGCTTCACGCCGATGAAGCCGAGGATGATCGACAGGCCGTAGCTCAGGTGGACCAGCTTGCGCAGCAGGCCGCCGATGAGGAAGTACAGCTGCCGGAGGCCCATGAGGGCGAAGGCGTTGGCCGTGAAGACGATGTACGGGTCCTGCGTGAGGCCGAAGATCGCGGGGATGGAGTCCAGGGCGAAGAGCACGTCCGTCGTGCCGATCGCGAGCATCACGACCAGCATCGGGGTCATGACCCGCTTGCCGTTCTCCTGGATCCACAGCTTCGTGCCGTGGTAGCGGTCGGCGACGCCGAACCTGCGCTCGGCGGCCTTGAGCAGCTTGTTCTCCTCGAACTCCTCGTCCTCCTGGCCGGCGCGGGCCTCCTGGATGAGCTTCCAGGCCGTCCAGATGAGGAAGGCGCCGAAGATGTAGAACACCCAGGCGAAGCTGGCGAGGATCGCGGCACCGGCGGCGATGAAGATCGCCCGCAGCACCAGAGCTATGAGGACACCGATCAGCAGGACGCGCTGCTGGTACTGCGACGGCACCGCGAACTTCGCCATGATCAGGACGAAGACGAAGAGGTTGTCGACGCTCAGCGATTTCTCGGTGATGAAGCCGGCGAAGAACTCGCCGCCGGCCTGCCCGCCGCCGAAGAGCAGCAGGCCGACGCCGAAGAGGCCGGCCAGGGCGATCCAGACGGCCGTCCAGATTCCGGCTTCCTTGATCGACACGTCATGCGGCTTGCGGCCGATGAAGAAGTCGACGGCGATCAGGGCGGCGAGGCCCACGATGGTCAGGGCCCACAGGGTCGTTGAAACTTGCACTGCGCCTCCGGCAGTCGTAACGGCAGATGTCAGCGTCATCGCGCGCCGGAGGTCTCTTCCACCCACGATGGGCCGACGCCCCGGGATCTGGCCTGATCCGTATTGACGGGTACGCCGCAGCAGACAGGGAGTACTCCCCTCCGTGGGATCAACAGTAACGAATCACCAAGGAAAGGTAAAGTGCTCGGCAAAATCGATACCGAATGTGCAGGTCAGGAGTCTTTTACCAATGCTTGGCGCGAGCCTCGGCGACCCGGGTGAGCACCTGCTGCAGCACCTGGCTGCCGGGCGGAACGAGCGGCGGCTCATAGGTCCAGGCATGCCCGACCCAGGGGTCGGCCAGGTGGTCGTCCGGCACCGGGGTCAGACGCAGCAGCGCCCGCCACAGGGGGTCGAGCAGTGGCCCGTAGCCCGAGGCGTCCTCACGGTCGGCCACCATCATCAGATGGACGCCGACCGCCGGGCCCTCGTCGGCGAGGTAGCGCAACTGGTTCACGGCCCGGTCGTCGAAACCGTGCGGGAAGTCGTTGACGATCAGCAGTTGCTGGGAGGTGTCGAAGCCGGGCGGGAGGGAATCGGGCGCTCCGCCGCGCAGCGCCATCTGCACCAGGTCGACGCGCTGGGTGAGGCGGGCCAGGACGTCCGCCACCCCGGCCGCGCCCGCCGCGGGCGGGCCCGCGAGCACACCCGTCCGCACCAGCGGGGCGAGTGCCTGGGCACCCGAACCCGCCGGGTCGATCACGTGGACGGTGAACTCGCCCGCCGGGTAGACCGCCAGCAGCCGGGCCGCGTGCGCCACGGCCGTCTCGGTCGCGAGGCGGCGCATGTCGTGGGCGTCGGTGAAGGAGCCGTCGAGCGAGGCGCCGCGTCCGCTGTCGATCCACAGGCCGCGCTCCAGCGGCAGCCGGATCAGCATCGGGATACGCAGGTCGGCGCACTCGGGTAGATGGAGGTCGCCCAGGCGCAGGGCCATGGGGATCTCCATCGGGACGCGGTAGCCGTGCCAGACGGGATTGTCCCAGCGCGCGAACGCGGGCGGCAGCGCGGGCTCGACCACCTCGGACTCGGCGGTGAGCTGGGCGACGTCGCGGTCGAGGGCCGCCCGGGCCTGGTTGACCAGGTCGGTGTGCCGGGTCTGCGCCGCCTCGCGGGCGGCGTCGCCCTGGCCGCCGATCCTGCTGCGCGGGTCCGACAGGGCCTGGTCGAGTTCCTTCTCCATGCGTGACTCGGCGAAGTCGACCGCGCTGCGGTAGGCCGCGGCGGTGCGGGCCAGGTCCTCGAACATGCCCCAGACCTGGTTGTAGAGCCGCTCGTCCATGGACCAGCCGGTGGCGTCACCGGCGACGGGCTGCGGTGGCCTGCCGGGCTCGGCCGGGGGCGCGGTGGGCGGCGGTGGTGGTGGAGCGGAGGTCTGCCGGCGCGGGTGGCTGTAGTCGATGCCGCTCCCGGAGCCGGGCGTGGACGGCTGAGCGCCGTCACCGCCCTGGAACGGAGGCTGCGGCGCGGCCTGGCCCGGTATCCCCGGCGCCTGCGGGCCGTAGGGCGACGTCGGCACCGGACCGGACCCGCTGGAGGTGGAGGCGGGGCCGCCCTGGTCCGGACCGAGGGCCGGTGCGGCCGGCTGCCGGGAGCGGTCGCCGTCCGGGCGGGGCGGGGGTGCCGGCACCGAGCGCGCCAGCCCCTGGGCCACCGCTTCGTGGATGCCGCCGGCGAGTTGGCGGGCCTCGGCCAGACCCTGGTCGGTGAAGAGGTCGGCGAGTCCGCCCGCATAGCCCTGGCCGATGGCCCGGACCTTCCAGGCGCCCTGGCGGCGGTAGAGCTCCAGGGCGATCACGGCCGACTCGGAGTCCAGACCGGCCACGGTGTAGCTGGCGATCCCGGTGCCGTCCAGGCCGGTGACCGTGACGAAGGGGGCGGGGACGGCGCCGAAGCGGGTCGGTCCCCCGGCGCCGGTCGGCAGGGCGAGCAGCACACTGACCCGGTGGACGGCCTCCGGCATGGCGTCCAGGTCCACCGCGAGACGGTGGTCGGCGGCCGCCTGCCGGGAGACCTCCAGGCCGGGCAGGGTGGGGGTGCCGGGATGGGCCACCCACTCCACGCCGTGGATCTTGCCCTGCTCGTCGCCGAGGGTGGCCGCCGCCACCATCGGCGTGCCGGCCGAGACCCTGATCTCCAGACGGGACTGGGAGAGCGGGTGGTTCTGCCCCCGCACCAGCTCGGCCGTCATGCCCTCGTCCCCCTGTGTCGCTTGTCGTGTCGTGTGCTGCTCGCCGGGCGGGCCTACAGGTGCGGAAGGATCGCCGGCATCAGGTCCTGGAAGGTGCGGCCGTTGGCCGGGGTGCCGAGCGCGGTCATCGCCCAGCCGGTCCCCGAGCGGTGCACCTTCGCCATGATCTGCGCCGTGTAGGCGCCGCCGCCCGCGAGCGTGTAGCGGGCGAGCTCCTGGCCGTTGGTCTCGTCGACGAGGCGGCAGAACGCGTTCTGCACCTCCTGGAACGTCTGCCCGGTGAAGGAGTTCACGGTGAAGACGATCTGGTCGATGTGGACCGGGATACGCGCGAGGTCGACGAGGATGGCCTCGTCGTCGCCGCCCTGGCCGACACCGCCGACGAGGTTGTCGCCGGTGTGGCGGACCGAGCCGTCGTCACTCACCAGGTGGCGGAAGAAGACGACGTCGACCGGCTGCTTGTCCGCGAAGAGGACCGCGGAGGCGTCGAGGTCGATCTCCCGCGTGCGCGAACCGAACAGGCCGCGCCGGGGAGCCGCCTGCCAGCCGAGACCCATGCGCACCGCGGTCAGGCTGCCCCCGTCGTTCTTCTGCAGACTGATGGCCTGACCCTTGGTCATGTTGACGGTCACGTGCTGATTCCCCTCTCGAACAGTCCCCTGTTGGCCGCGGGCTCCGCGGATGCGAGAACCCTACGCAGGGGCACTGACAGCGACGTAGCCCGGTCCCCACTTTGTGTCGGTCTTGCAACACTGCGCGTACGCGCGGGCCGGGCTCGGACCAAGGAGATGGGCCGGTCAGGCGATGCCGGCCTCCTTCATCTGACGCAGCTCTTTCTTCATCTCGGACACCTCGTCGCGCAGTCGGGCCGCGATCTCGAACTGGAGGTCCGCGGCGGCGGCGCGCATACGCTCCGTCAGTTCCTCGATCTGCTGGGCGAGTTCGGCCGCGGGCTGGTCGGTCGGGACCGTCTGCTTGGCCTTGGACTTGCCCTTGGCCGGCTTCGCGGCCTGCGCGGCCTTGCCCCCGAGCGACGGCACCGGCGCCTTGGTGCCCCGGCCGTCCTTCTTCGCCCGGTAACCGGTGCCGAGCAGTTGCTCGGTGTCGACGTCCTCGCGGGCGATCTGCGCGACGATGTCGTTGATCTTCTTGCGCAGCGGCTGCGGGTCGATGCCGTTCGCCTTGTTGTACGCGACCTGCTTCTCACGGCGGCGGTTGGTCTCGTCGATGGCCTTCTCCATCGCCGGCGTGATCTTGTCCGCGTACATATGGACCTCGCCGGAGACATTGCGCGCCGCGCGGCCGATGGTCTGGATGAGGGACGTGCCGGAGCGCAGGAAGCCCTCCTTGTCCGCGTCGAGGATCGCCACCAGGGACACCTCGGGCAGGTCGAGACCCTCGCGCAGCAGGTTGATGCCGACGAGGACGTCGAACTCGCCGGCGCGCAGCTCGCGCAGCAGCTCGACGCGGCGCAGGGTGTCGACGTCGCTGTGCAGGTAGCGCACCTGGATGCCGAGCTCCAGGAAGTAGTCCGTGAGGTCCTCGGCCATCTTCTTGGTGAGGGTCGTGACCAGGACGCGCTCGTCCTTCTCGACGCGGCCGCGGATCTCGTGGACCAGGTCGTCGATCTGGCCCTCGGTGGGCTTGACGACGACCTGCGGGTCGACGAGGCCGGTGGGGCGGATGATCTGCTCGACCGGGCCGTCGGAGCGGGAGAGCTCGTAGGTGCCGGGGGTGGCCGACAGGTAGACCGTCTGACCGATGCGCTCCTGGAACTCCTCCCACTTCAGCGGGCGGTTGTCGAGGGCCGAGGGCAGGCGGAAGCCGTGGTCGACGAGGGTGCGCTTGCGGGAGGCGTCGCCCTCGTACATGGCTCCGATCTGCGGCACCGTGACGTGCGACTCGTCGATGACGAGCAGGAAGTCGTCGGGGAAGTAGTCCAGCAGCGTGTTCGGCGGGGAGCCGGGCTCACGGCCGTCGAAGTGCATCGAGTAGTTCTCGACGCCGGAGCAGGTGCCGATCTGGCGGAGCATCTCCAGGTCGTACGTGGTGCGCATGCGCAGCCGCTGGGCCTCCAGCAGCTTGCCCTGCTTCTCCAGGTCGGCGAGGCGCCCGCCGAGCTCCTTCTCGATGTCGTTGACGGCGCGCTCCATGCGCTCCGGGCCCGCGACGTAGTGGGAGGCCGGGAACACGTACAGCTGCTGGTCGTCGCTGATGATCTCGCCGGTGAGCGGGTGCAGCGTGGACAGCGCCTCGATCTCGTCGCCGAACATCTCGATGCGCACGGCGAGCTCCTCGTAGACCGGGAAGATCTCGATGGTGTCGCCGCGGACCCGGAAGGTGCCCCGGGTGAACGCCAGGTCGTTGCGGGTGTACTGGATGTCGACGAAGCGGCGCAGCAGCTCGTCCCGGTCGATCTCCTCGCCGACCCTGAGGGGGACCATGCGGTCCACGTACTCCTGCGGTGTGCCGAGGCCGTAGATGCAGGAGACCGAGGCGACCACGACGACGTCGCGGCGGGTGAGCAGCGAGTTGGTCGCGGAGTGCCGCAGACGCTCGACCTCCTCGTTGATCGAGGAGTCCTTCTCGATGTAGGTGTCCGACTGCGGGACGTACGCCTCGGGCTGGTAGTAGTCGTAGTACGAGACGAAGTACTCGACGGCGTTGTTCGGCAGTAGTTCGCGGAACTCGTTCGCCAGCTGGGCGGCCAGCGTCTTGTTCGGCGCCATGACCAGGGTGGGGCGCTGGAGCTTCTCGATCATCCACGCGGTGGTCGCGGACTTGCCGGTGCCGGTCGCGCCGAGCAGGACGACGTCCTTCTCGCCGGCCTGGATGCGCCGGGCGAGCTCGGCGATGGCCGCGGGCTGGTCGCCGTTGGGCTGGTAGGGGCTGACGACCTCGAAAGGCGCCACCGTGCGTTCAATGCTGGAAACGGGCCGCATGGAATCAACCGTACGACCCTCCGCTGACAACGCGGTCCGGTCAGTGGTTCTGCGGGGCCCTGGCAGGTCGCCGGACGGTCCGGCGGACGGTCTGGGGCGGGCGACGGAGCTGGCGCGGGACGGTGGCGTGGGCGGGCACGCCGGGCTTCTCCTCGGCGGGCGGTTTCTCGGGCTGTCCCAGGACCGTCTTCGGTCCGAAGATCATGATCGCTCCGGCAAGGAGCAGGAAGGCGAGCGGGCCGACCAGCATCGGCGCGAGCAGGGAGGCGGGTGAGTCGCCCGCCGTGGCGGCTCCCGCGCCGTGCAGGTGGACGCTGAGGGCGGCCATGCCGGTGTAGTGCATGCCGCTGGCGGCGAGGCCCATGATCAGGCTGGCGCCGACGCTCCAGAGCACTCCCCTGACCTGGCCGGCGGCCCAGAGGGCGGCGGTGGCGGCGAGCATCGCTATCGCGACGGAGGCGGCGACGGTGAGCGTGTTGTACTCCAGCCTGCCGTCGAGGCGCATGCCCGCCATGCCGAGGTAGTGCATGGAGGCGATGCCCAGGCCGGTGATGGTGCCGCCGGTGAACAGGGCCGTCCCGCGCGCGCCGCGGCTGCCGACGATGAAGATGCCGATGCCCACCATCACGATGGCGACGGCGAGGCTCGCGAACGTCATCGGTTTGTCGTAGTGGATCGGCGTCTCATCGACCGTGAAGCCCATCATCGCGATGAAGTGCATGGTCCAGATGCCGGACCCGATGGCCACCGAGCCGAGGGCGAGCCAGGCGGGGCGCCGGGAGCGCGCGACCAGCATCGCCCTGGTGGTACAGCGCAACCCGAGCGCGCCTCCGAGGCAGGCCATGAGGTAGGCCACCAGCGGTGTGACGATCCCGTAGCTGAAACCGTCGACCGTCCCCTGCATACGCGGCTGCCCTTCCGCCTGTTTACATCTCGGAATGTTCGATCGTGCGTCCCCTCCCGGGACCGCCCGCGCGGGCCAGGGTTGAGGCAGAGAGTAACCCCCACCGCAAGGCTCGAACGATTCTCCTGCAAAGAATCACGGGCTTGCCCCAGTTGTGCGGCACGAGTGAGCGGACGGGGCAACTCCGGGCGCCCTGCGGCCGACCCGTCCTGCTTCGTCGTTGACCCTGTGCTGTCAGAGTTGAACCGACCGTGATCTCCGACACGAGGAGTACGTATGCACGCGCGCGCTGTTGCCGCCACGACGGCCGCACTGCTGGGAACGGCCGCCCTGCTGTTTCCCGCTCCCGCCGCCGGCGCGGGCGTCCGGACCGAGCGGCCGACGGTCATCGCCCACCGAGGGGCCTCCTCCTGTGCGCCCGAGAACACTCTGGCCGCCGTCGACAAGGCCGCCGGCCTCGGCATCGAGTGGGTCGAGAACGACGTGCAGCGCACCAAGGACGGCGAGCTGGTCGTGATCCACGACGACAACCTGAAGCGCACGACGGACGTCGAGGAGGTCTTTCCCGGCCGCTCCCCGTGGAAGGTGAAGGACTTCACCGCGGCGGAGATCGCCCGGCTGGACGCGGGCAGCTGGTTCGGGCCCGAGTTCGCGGGCGCGCGCGTACCGACCCTCCGGCAGTACGTGGACCGCGTGGAGTCGCACCGGCAGAAGCTGCTGCTGGAGATCAAGAACCCCGAGCTGTACCCGGACATCGAGCAACAGATCCTGAAGGTGCTCGGCGACGAGGGCTGGCTCGACGCCTCCCACCTGGCCGGCCGGCTGATCGTGCAGAGCTTCAGCGCCGACAGCGTCCGGGCCGTCCACGAGCTGCAGCCGGCGGTGAGGACTGGCTTCCTCGGCACGCCGTCGGTGGCGGACCTGTCGCGGTACGCGGTCTTCGCCGACCAGATCAACCCGTCGTACACCACGGTCTCCCCCGGCTACGTCTCCTCCGTCCACGAGTTCGACGGACCGCACGGCGGGCCGCTGGAGGTGTTCACCTGGACCGTGAACGACGCGGACACGGCCCGGCAGGTCGCCGGGTACGGGGTCGACGGCATCATCAGCAACAGCCCGGACGTCGTGCGGAACGCGTTCCCGGCGGGCTGAGCGGCACTCCGGGGCACGTTGTCGGTGGCGGCCCGTACGGTGAGCACATGGACAGCCACGGGCAGGACGAGCAGCGGGTGGTGTGGGCCGTGGTCGGCACCGCCATCGGTCCGCTGATGCTGGCCGCCACACGGGACGGCCTGGTCAGCGTCGTGTTCCACGCCACGCCGGAGATACGCGAGAAGGCACTGGAGCGGCTGGCCGCGCGGCTCGGCGCCGATCCGGTCGAGGACCCCGGGTCCGCCCTGCTCGCCGAGCCGATACGTCAGATGGACGAGTACTTCGCGGGGACGCGCAAGGACTTCGAGCTGCCGCTGGACTGGTCGCTGATCTCGGGCTTCAACCGGCAGGTCCTGCGCGAGCTGGCCTCCACGGTGCCGTTCGGGGCGGTCGTCGGGTACGGCGACCTGGCGGGGCGGGTCGGGCAGCCGGGCGCGGCCCAGGCGGTCGGCATGGCGATGGGCGCCAATCCGCTGCCGGTCGTGGTGCCGTGCCACCGGGTCGTGGAGAGCGGCGGCGGCATCGGGGGCTTCGGAGGCGGTCTGGAGACCAAGCGGAAGCTGCTCGCGCTGGAAGGGGTCCTGCCCGAGCCGCTGTTCTGACCGGCCGCGGTGTCCGAGCGGCGTCCGCCAGGGGACCGGCCGGACGCAGTCGGGTTGGGCCCGCGCATCAGAGGGGGAGACTGCGCCCGTGACGACGACATTTTTCACCCGCCCGTACGCGGCCGGTCCGGTGTGTCGCCTTGCGCCGTCCGGCTGGCCGTACGCCGGGCCCGGGCAGGCGTCATGACGAGTGTGGAGCGCCGGACGGCCGTGCCGGCGACGCCCCAGGACCTCGAGGCGCTGCGGCGCCGGACGTCGGCCGTGCTGATCGCGACGCAGATCCTGGGCGGCCTCGGGGTCGCCACCGGCATCGCGCTCGCCGCGGTCCTGGCCAAGGAGGTCAGCGGCACCGAGTCGCTGTCGGGGCTCGCGCCCACAGCGACCGTCGCGGGCACAGCGGTGCTGTCGATGCCGCTCGCCGCGCTGATGACCGCGCGGGGGCGCCGTCCGGGACTCGTCCTGGCCTATCTGATCGGCGCCCTGGGTGCCGGGGTCAGCGTGGTCGCGGCCCGGGCCGGGAGCTTCCCGCTGCTCCTGTGCGGGCTGGCGGCGTTCGGCGCGGCCTCGTCGGCGAACCTTCAGGCCCGCTTCGCGGCCGCCGACCTGGCCGAGCCCGAGCAGCGCGCGCGTGCCATCTCGATGGTCGTGTGGGCGACCACCATCGGCGCTGTGATCGGGCCGAACATCGCGGCCCCCGCCGGCCGCAGCGTCACCGGCCTCGGGATACCCGCGGCGGCGGGTCCGTTCCTGTGGGCGGCGGGGATCTTCCTGCTGTCCGCGGTGGTCGTGGCCGTACTGCTGCGCCCGGACCCGCTGCTGACGGCCCGTGCCCTCGCGCCCGCCGAGGAGCGGACACCCGCGGGGCGCTCCCTGCGCGCGGGGGTGGCCGCCGTGGCCGCCTCGCCGCGGGCCCGGCTGGCGGTCGTGGCGGTCGCGGTGGCGCACACCGCGATGGTGTCGGTGATGTCGATGACCCCGGTCGACCTGGAGCATCACGGCGCCGGCATCGAGCTGATCGGGCTGGTCATCAGCGGGCACATCGCGGGCATGTACGCCTTCGCCCCGCTGATGGGCCGGCTGTCGGACCGGCTGGGCAGGCTGTCCGGGATCGGGCTGGCGGTGGGGCTGCTGGCGTGCGCGGTGTTCCTCGCCGGCACGGCGGGCGGCCGGCACGGGCAGACGGCGGCCGGTCTGTTCGTGCTGGGTCTCGGCTGGTCCGCGGCCCTGGTCTCGGGTTCGGCACTGTTCACGGACTCGGTGCCGCAGGCCGCGCGAGCGGCCGCTCAGGGCCTGTCGGACCTCGTGATGAACGCCTCGGCCGGCGTCGGTGGGGCGGCCGCGGGACTCGTCGTCGCCACGGCCGGCTACGCGTGGCTGAACTTCCTCGCCGCCTGTCTGCTGCTGCCGCTGGCGGCGCTGGCCCTGTTCACCCGGAGCGGACGGGCGGGAGCCGTCGCGGGCGACTGAAGGCGGCACCCGCCGTCGAACAGGGCCTTTTCCATGGCGCCATGGACCGCTGCGGCCGGTGGCCGCGCGACGGCAGTCCACATCGCGAAGGCGGTCAACGCCACCTGGTCGTCCTGGAGGACGCACCGGCCGGCTACGCCGCGTTCGATCGGGGCGCCGGCCGCAAGGGCGTGCTCGACCCGCACGGGGCGCCGGGCGAGTGCGGCCGGTCCCATGCCGGAGCCGTGCGGGAGGGGGCCGCGCGCGTGGCCTCCTCCCACGGTCGCCGGTCAGTCGTAGTGCCGGGCCTCGAACACGTTGCCGTCGGGGTCGCGGAAGTAGAAGCTGCGCGTTGCGTTCCCGCGGGCGCCGAAGGAGTCGCGCGCGACGTCCGACACCGGTGTGCCGCCCTCCTCCAAGCGGGCGCGCAGGGTGTCGAAGTCCTCGCCGGGCAGCGCGAGGCAGACGTGATGGACGGGGTGGCCGGCGCTCTCCGCGGCGCCGGGCAGCATCTTCATCCGCTCGGCCATGGTGAGCGGCATGAGGTCGATGATCGTCTCGTCGTTGAGGCGGACGGAGGGGAACGGCACCGTCCCTTCGGTGAACTCGGTGAGCCGGACGGGCTCCATGCCGACTGTCTTCTCGTAGAAGCCGGCGGCCGCCACCGGGTCACGGACCCACAGGACGACATGGTCGAGACGTGCGGTGTTGTCCTTCATGCGCTCCAGGCTGGTGTCGTCCCCCACAGGCCGCAAGGGTTTGACCGGGCGCGTGTGTCGCCAGGGATGAGGGAGTACCGACAGACAGGAGGCAGTCGCGTGGTTCTGGTGGTGTCGGAGGAAGTACGGGACGCGGTCGACGCGCGTCGCCCGGTGGTGGCGCTGGAATCCACGATCATCGCGCACGGGCTGCCCCGTCCGCGCAACCTCCAGGTGGCGCTGGAACTGGAGGACCTCGTACGGCGGGAGGGCGCGGTCCCCGCGACGATCGCCGTACTGGACGGACGGCCGCACGTCGGCCTCGACAAGCAGCAGTTGGAGCGGATCGCCAACGAGGACGGCATCCGGAAGCTGGGGCACCGGGATCTGCCGCTCGCGGTGGCGGCCGGGGCGAGCGGTGCGACGACGGTGTCGGCGACGGCCCAGCTGGCGGCGCTGGCCGGTGTGCGGGTGTTCGCGACGGGCGGTCTGGGCGGCGTGCACCGGGAGTGGACGGTGACGCAGGACGAGTCGGCCGACCTGGGGCTGCTGGCACGGACCCGTGTCACGGTGGTGTGCGCGGGCGTGAAGTCGATCCTGGACGTCCCGGCCACCCTGCAGCGGCTGGAGACCCTGGGGGTGGCGGTGGCGGGCTACGGCACCGAGCGCTTCCCGGGCTTCTACCTGTCCGACTCGGGACACCCGGTGGACTGGACGCTGCGCTCGCCGCGTGAGGTGGCCGAGGTGATGCGTGCTCAGGACGACCTCGGCGGGCCCGCGTCGGCGCTGATCGTCGCCAACCCGGTGCCGGAGGAGGAACAGCTCGATCCCGGGCTGCACGCGCGTGTGCTGGCCGATGCGCTGCACGCGTGCGAGGAGCGCGGCGTGACCGGCCAGGCCGTCACCCCGTTCCTGCTGGACCATCTGGTACGGCACACCGACGGCGCTTCTCTGAGCGCCAACCTCGCGGCGGTGCGCGGCAACGTACGGCTCGCCGGGCGGATCGCGGCGGCCTGGACCGGGGTGTGAGCGCGGCGGAAACGGCGCGCGACCCGGCGCCCGCGCCGGGCGCACTCCTGGTCGTCGGGGACGTGGTGACGGACGTCGTCGCCCGCCATCACGGGCCGCTCGCCTCCGGCACGGACACGGTGGCGGCCATCCGGACCGTGCCCGGCGGCGCGGGCGCCAACGTGGCCTGCTGGGCGGCGTACCGGGGCTGCGCGGACGTACGGCTGCTCGGCCGGGTCGGGGCGGACTCGGCGGCCTGGCACGAGCGGGAGCTGGCGGCCGGCGGGGTACGGCCGCTGCTCGTCGTCGACCCGCGGGCACCGACCGGGACGGTGATCTGCCTGGTCGACGGCGGTGCCGCCGCCGAGCGGACGTTCCTCACGGACAGCGGCGCGTCCCTGCGGCTGGATCCCGGGGACTGGTCGGAGCAACTGCTCGACGGAGTGGGCCATCTGCATCTGTCGGGGTATCTGCTGTTCTCGGAGCCGAGCCGGGCACTGGTGACGGCGGCTCTGCGGTCGGCACGCGCGCGGGGCGTGCGGGTGAGTCTGGACCCGGCGTCGGCCGGGTTCCTGGTGCGCCTGGGCGTCGACCGCTTCCTGGAGGCGGTGGCGGGAGTGGACGTCCTGCTGCCCAGCCAGGACGAGGCACGCCTGCTCACGGGGGCGGCCGACGCGGCGCGGGCCGCGGCCGAACTGAGCCGCCGGGTGCCGCTGGTGGTCGCCAAGCAGGGTGTGGACGGGGCGCTGGTGGCCCGGGACGGGACCGTGAGCGCCCGTGTTCCGGCCGAACCGGCGGTGGCGCGGGACACGACCGGGGCGGGGGACGCCTTCACGGGCGCCTTCCTGGCCGCATTGCTCAGGGGCGCCGGCCCCGAGGAGGCGGCGCGGGAGGGGTGCCGGGCCGGTGCGCTGGCCGTGGGACGGGTGGGCGGCAGACCCCCTCGGTGACGTGAGGTCCGGCGGCGCGGGTCAGCCGCCGTTGTCCTCCGGCGCCTTGCGTCCCCACGCCGAGATCATCGGGGCGGTGGCCAGATCCATGCCGCCGGCGGCCACGTTCGCGAGGTGGCGGTCGATCTCCTCGTCGGTGGCGATGCCTTCGGCGACCAGCCGGTCGCGGATCTGCCGGACGGTGGCGGACTCCAGCGTGGCGCAGGCGGCCGAGGAGAGCGGGAAGTACGCGTCGGCCTCCACCCGCCGCAGCCCGGCCTCGCGCAGCAGGCGCGGCAGCCGGCGGCCGTAGGAGAGGTCGGCGCCGCGCTCGGCGAGCAGCGTGCGGAAGCCGTGGCGCAACCGGTTCGCGAGCTGCTGCCCGGGGCCGTGGTCCTCGGGGCAGAGCAGGGGCTGCAGGGCCGGGTCGGCGTCCTCGATCAGCAGGCGGCCGCCGGGGCGCAGGGCGCCGATCATCGACTTCAACGCCTTTTCCCGGTCGGGCACATGGACGAGGACGAGCCGGGCGTGCACCAGGTCGAAGTCGCGTCCCGGGGCTTCGTCGGCGGCGACGTCGTGGACGCGCACCTCGACCGGCGGGCGGGCGGCGGGGGTGAGCCGGGAGGTGTCGATGTCGGTGGCGACGACGCGCCCGGTGGGGCCGACCTTCTTGGCCAGCCAGGACACCACCGAGGTGCCTCCGGCGCCCACCTCCCAGCAGCGCCAGCCGGGGCCGGTGCCGAGCCGTTCGAGGTGCCGGAACGTCGTGGGGTCGAAGAGTGCGGCGAAGGCGTCGAAGCGCTCGGCTGCCTCGGCCTGCCGGTTGTCGAGGAGGTATCCGTCGGTTCGCGTCATGGGCCGATCATCCCAGTTGCCGCCCTTGTCCGAAGAGGGCGACGCTCGGCCCCGACGCCCCGAATTTCCTCTTCCCCACCCCGCCTCGATACGGGTGCGCTCGCGTCGTCCACAGGCGGGAACCAACCGGAATGCGCTGCTCCCACAGGCTTACCCGCGTCTCACCCCCACCTGGCAGACTGACGGGCCACGACGCACTCCGCGGCGAGAACACGGCGGGGCGGCCGTCGAGATGACCCGCGCAGGAGATCCGACGCAGGGAGATCCAGATGTCCATGGCAGGGAATCTGCGCAAGGTCACCGGCCTTTCGAAGGTCGGCGGCCTGCGCAAGGTGGCACGGCTGGCTGGTCGGCGCCCCCGCGTCGACCTGAGCCATCCGGCCAGATCCCCGCTGGGCTCCTCGGTGGTGAACTGCGTGACCTACCAGGACGGTGCGCGCGTCCCGGACAGCGGTGACGTGGCCGACGCCCTGCAGCGGGTACGCAGGCGCGGCGGCGGCTTCGTCTGGCTGGGGCTCCACGAGCCCACGGACGAGGAGTTCGCCGGCATCGCGGAGCTGTTCGCCCTGCATCCGCTGGCGGTCGAGGACGCGGTGGAGGCGCATCAGCGGCCGAAGCTGGAGCGGTACGACGACACGCTGTTCGCCGTGTTCAAGACGGTCTGCTACGTCGAGCACGAGGAGCTCACGTCGACCAGCGAGGTGGTGGACACCGGCGAGATCATGGTGTTCACCGGCCATGACTTCGTGATCACCGTGCGGCACGGACGGCACGGCTCGCTCGGTCCGTTGCGCGAGGAGCTGGAGTCGGACGCCGAGCAGCTCGCCAAGGGGCCGGCCGTGGTGCTGCACGCGATCGCGGACCATGTCGTGGACGACTATCTGAGCGTCATCGACTCGGTGCAGGAGGACATCGACGAGGTCGAGACGGACGTCTTCGCGGAGAACGGCGCACGGGCCGACCCGGGCCAGATCTACCAGCTCAAGCGTGAACTCCTCGAACTGAAGCGGGCCGTGGTGCCGCTCAGCCGTCCGCTGGAGGAACTGGCCACCGTGCCGATCCGTGTGGTGCCCCCGGAGATACAGGCGTACTTCCGCGATGTCTCCGACCATCTGCTGCGGGCAAAGGAGCAGCTGTTCGCCTTCGACGAACTGCTGAACTCGATCCTGCAGGCACATCTGGCGCAGGTCACCGTCGCCCAGAACGAGGACATGCGCAAGATCACGGCGTGGGCCGCGATCATCGCCGTGCCGACGATGGTGTGCGGGGTGTACGGGATGAACTTCGAGCACATGCCGGAGCTGCGGTGGACCTTCGGCTACCCGCTCGTGCTGGTCGTCATATCCGTCGCGTGCGTGGTCCTGTACCGCGGCTTCCGGCGCAACGGCTGGCTCTGAGCCGCGGCACGCCCCCGCCCGGCGCGGACGGCCGGGCAGCGGCGTCCGGGAGGTGACCCCGTCGGCCGGCTGTCAGCGCGTCACCGTCTCCCCGCTGCGGGCGTAGACGCCCTCGGCCCAGTGGCCGACGTCGCTCTCGGGCAGGTTCCGGGCCAGGTCTGCCTCGCTGATCATGCCGACGAGGCGCTTGTCCTCGATGACCGGGAGCCGGCGGATCTGGTGGGCCGTCATCTCGCGGAGGACGTCGCTGATGTCGGCGTCCGACGGGATCCAGCGCGGGGTCCCCTGGGCCATCTCGCCGGCCGTGACCTTGCTCGGATCGTGCCCCATGGCCACACAGCCGACGACGATGTCGCGGTCGGTGAGGATGCCGCAGAGCCGTTCGTCGTGGTCGCTGATGGGCAGGGCTCCGACGCCCAGGTCGCGCATCAACTGGGCGGCCCGGTCCAGGGTCTCGTGAGCCGGGATCCACTGGGCACCGCGGTGCATGATGTCTCGGGCAGTGGTCATGGGTTACCTCCCGTCGTCGGACGGCCGGTGCGGCGCGGGACGCACCGTGTCCCGGCGGAGTCAATTCTCTCCAGGCCCGGAGACCCACGCACCCGGAGCGCCCGGCGCCGCTTCCGGGGCGGCGGCGGGGAAGCGCGGTCAGCCGTTCCAGGCGGGGTGACGGGGGTCGTCGGCGCGGACCAGGACGTCGGCCGTGCCCGCCGGGTCCGTCTCGTGGTCGTAGCGCTCGAAGGCCGGCAGGGTCCACTGGTCGGCCTCGGGGGTGCGGCGGCGCAGTGCGCCGGGTGAGAGGAGGACGTGGACGGTCAGGTCGAAGGGGAACCAGTGCCGCAGGAGGAGGGGTCCGTGGAGCAGCAGCACGCCGCCGGGTGGCAGCCGGGTGTAGGCGCTGCGGGTCGCCCGGTCGGTGACCGGGTCCCACAGGTCGGGCAGCACACGGCCGTCGCCGCCGGGTTCGAGGGGGCCGAAGACCTCGCGCCACAGGGCACCGGTGTCGAACCACCCGTCGTAGTAGGCGTCCAGGTCCTGGTGCCCGTACTCCAGGCGGATCGAGGCGGGCCGCAGAAAGCCCTCCACGCCGACGGTGAGGGCGGGGCGGCCGCGGACGCGCAGCGCCTGGGCGACCCGCTCGGCCAGCTCCCCCGGTCGGGCCGCCGGGGCGCCGTCGAGGGCCACCCGCGGCCAGGCGCCGCCGTCGGCCGGCTTGAGGTCGAGAAGCCGTTCGGCCAGCCGGTCGGCGAGCCGCTCCCAGGTGATCGCTTCGAGTCGCACAGGGCCCATGATGCGGCAGCCGGCGACCGCGGGGCCTGGCACCCCGACGCCGTGGGGCGCGTGGTGGGCCGGGACGTTCCTCGGCCGTGCGTGCAGGGGATGAACCGGGCATGGCACCCTCGGCCACCCCCTCGTCAGGCACCGGTCCGCTCGTCGTGCAGCCTCTCAGGAGGCGGCACTGCGCGGTGTGCGGTGCGGGGCCGTTGCGGATGCTCGTACTGGAGGACGGGGCGCCGTGGTGCCTCGACTGTGCCGACCTCGGGCACCTGGTGTTCCTGGCGCGCGGCGACACCGCGTTGACACGCCGGTCGCGGGAGGAGAGCGGGCTGTCGGCGGTGGTCGTCCGGTTCAACCGGCGCAAGGGGCGGTACGAGCGGCAGGGCGTCCTGGTCGAGGAGGCGGGGCTCGCCCGGGCGGAACTGCGTTGCCTGGCGGACGCGGAGGCCCGGCGGCGGCGGAGGGCGCGGGACGCACGGCGGCGCGAGCGGGAGGACGCGCGGTTCGCGGACGCCTTCGCGGCGGAGATACGACGGTTGTTCCCCGGGTGCCCACCGGACCGGGCGCGGGACATCGCCGGGCACGCGTCGGTGCGGGGCAGCGGGCGGGTGGGCCGCAGCGCGGCCGGTCGGGCGCTGTCCGAGGGCGCCGTCTCCTCAGCGGTCGCGGCGTCGGTGCGGCACCTGGACACCCCGTACGACGAGCTGCTGATGTGCGGGCTGCCACGGCACGAGGCGCGCCGGAGGATCGCGGCGACGGTGGAGACGGCCCTGCGGGGGTGGCGGAGGGAGGGGGGAGGCGGGGGTGGGGGCGGGGCCCCCGACACCGAGGGCGCGGGTCCGCCCGACCCCGCCGACACGGGCCCACCGGGCGCCGAAGACGCCGCGCCCGACGGACGTGCCGGCACAGGCGCAGGGCCGGCGCCCGGCACGGCCTACCAGGACACCGCCGCCCACCTCTGACGGGCCGACCGAATCGACGGACGCCGACCCCGACGGACGTGCCGGCACAAGCGCAGGGCCGGCGCCCGGCACGGCCTACCAGGACACCACCGCCCGCCCCTGACGGGCCGACCGAATCGACGGACGCCGAGCCCGACGGACGTGCCGGCACAGGCGCACGGCCGGCGCCCGGCACGCCGTACCGGGACACCACCGCCCACCTCTGACGGGCCGACCGGATCGACGCGACCGGCGGAGAGTCTGTCCCCGGGTGCCGTGGCATCGGTCGGCGGGGACACCGCCGGAGTTCCGCCCTCCGTGGACGCTCACGTATGTGATCGGGTCGCTGGGCCATGGGCACCGTCGTCGCACAGGTGTTTCCTGGTGGTGACCGGAGGGGCCGGGCGGGATCCCGGTGGGACACGGGTGGTGACGTTGGACATGACGGACGGGCCGTACTTCGTACTCGTCGTGAGCGGTGTGGTCGGGACCGGCCTGGTGGCGGGCGTCTTCTGCGCCTTCTCGACGTTCGTGATGCCGGCCCTCGCCGGGCTGCCCCCGGCGCAGGGCGTGGCGGCGATGAGGGCGGTCAACAGGGCCGCGCTGATGCCGGCGTTCCTGCTGCTGTTCCTGGGGTCCGCGGTGCTGTGCGCGGTGATCGCCGTGGTGACCTTCGTGCTGTGGCCGGCCGGGGTGACCGTGGAGCTGCTGCTGGGCAGCGCGCTGTATCTGTTCGGTTCGTTCGGGGTGACGGTGACGGCGAACGTGCCCCGGAACGAGGCGCTGGAGAAGCTGGAGCCGGGCACGCGGGAGGCGAGCGCGTACTGGCCGGTGTACGTGCGGGAGTGGTCGGCGTGGAACCACGTCCGCACGGTGGCCTCGGCCGCCGCGACGGTGTCGTACGCGCTGGCGCTCAGCTGATCCGCCACCCCCGGGTTGCCCCCCCCGGGTTGCCCCCCCGGGCTGCCGCCCCCGGGTTCGGGCCTGCTCACCGGCAGGACCAGGTGGCCGAGGACCCTCGGGAAAGCGCTGTCCGCCACCTGCGCACGTGCCGGGCGGGACGTATCGTGGCCGGAAGGGTGGCGCCCGACGACGCACGGCACGCAGTCGCGGCACGCAGCCGCGGCACGCAGCCGTGGCACGGGACGCGGCCCGCGGACGCGACTCACGCGCGAGGAAGACGGCCATGGCCGATCCCAAGGGTTTCCTGAACACCCCCCGCCAGGACTGGCCCCGCCGGCCGGTCGGGGAACGGGTGCGGGACTGGGACGAGGTCTACGTCCCGGGGGCGCTGCTGCCGATCATCAGCGAGCAGGCCGACCGCTGCATGGACTGCGGCATCCCCTTCTGCCACGAAGCCTGTCCGCTGGGCAACCTCATCCCCGAGTGGAACGACCTGGTCTCGCGGGAGGACTGGCGGGCCGCGGCGGACCGGCTGCACGCGACGAACAACTTCCCCGAGTTCACCGGGCGGCTGTGCCCGGCGCCCTGCGAGGCCGGGTGCGTGCTGGCGATCAACCAGCCCGCGGTCACCATCAAGAACGTCGAGTGCGCGATCGCCGACCGGGCCTGGGAGGAGGGCCTCACGCCGCCGCGCCCCCCGGACCGGCTGTCGGGGCGGACGGTCGCGGTGATCGGGTCGGGGCCCACCGGGCTCGCCGCGGCCCAGCAGCTGACCCGCGCGGGCCACACGGTCGCCGTGTACGAGAGGGACGACCGGATCGGCGGGCTGATGCGGTACGGCATTCCCGCGTTCAAGATGGAGAAGCACCATCTGGAGCGGCGGATCGAGCAGATGCGTGCCGAGGGGACCCGGTTCCGGACGTCGACGGCGGTCGGGCGGGACATCGGGGCGGCCGAGCTGAGGCAGCGCTACGACGCCGTGGTGCTCGCCACGGGGGCCACAGCCTGGCGTGAGCTGCCGGTGCCGGGGCGGGAGTTGCGTGGTGTCGAGCAGGCGATGGCGTATCTGCCGCTGGCGAACCGGGTGTGCGAGGGAGACCTGGAGACGTCCCCGATGTCGGCCGCCGGGAAGCACGTCGTCATCGTGGGCGGTGGTGACACCGGTGCCGACTGTCTCGGGACCGCCGTGCGGGAGGGACCGGCGTCCGTGACCCAGCTGGACATCTATGCCCAGCCGGGCGTGGAGCGGGATGACGACGCCGAGCCGTGGCCGACGTATCCGAAGGTCTACCGGCTGTCGGCCGCGCACGAGGAGGCGCGGGACCTGGGGTCGGCTCCGGCGGCGGACGCCGACGCCCGGCTGTTCGCCGCGTCCACGCTCCGCTTCTCCGGCGACGAGGACGGGCATGTGCGGTGGCTGCACCTGGTCGAGGTGGACGCGCTGCGCCGGCCGGTGCCCGGCACCGAACGGACGCTGCCCGCCGACCTGGTGCTGCTCGCCCTCGGGTTCTCCGGTCCGGACCGGACGGACGGGCTGGTCGACCAGCTCGGGCTGGAGATGGAGCCGCGCGGCACGATCAGCCGGGACGCAGGGTTCGCGACGAACCTGCCCGGCGTGTTCGCCGCCGGCGACGCCGCCCGGGGGCAGTCGCTCATCGTGTGGGCGATCGCCGAGGGCCGGGCGGTGGCGGCGGCCGTCGACCACTATCTGACCGGGAGTTCGCGCCTGCCGGCCCCGATATCGCCGTACGACCGGCCGATGACGGTGTAGGGGTGCGGCCGCTTACCGGCTCGTCCGGCGCCGCTCGTCCGTCCCCGCCACCTTGCCCGTCGCCAGGGCCACCCTGTTCCAGGTGTTGATGGTCATGATCAGGGCCAGGAGCCGCGCCAGTTCACCCTCGTCGAAGTGGGCCGCCGCGCGGGCGTGGACGTCGTCCGGCACGCCGCCGTCCGACACCAGGGTCACCGCATCGGTGAGGGCCAGGGCGGCCTGTTCCCGCTCGGTGAAGAAGTGCCGGGCCTCGCGCCAGACGGCGACCATGTGCAGCCGGTCCTCGCTCTCGCCGGCCTTGCGGGCGTCGTTCGTGTGCATGTGCAGGCAGTAGGCGCAGTGGTTGAGGTGCGAGGCGCGGATCTGGACGAGTTCGACGAGGGCGGGGTCGAGGCCCTCCCGGGCGGCGGCGTCGAGGCCGATGATCGCGCGGAAGACCTTGGGAGCGGCCTTGGCGAAGTCCAGGCGGGTCCGCGCGGCCTCGGCCGCGGCCACCCCCGCGTCGATGTCGGGGGTGGCCCCGCCGGCCGCTCCGCTGGAGCCCCAAGTACCGCTGCTCGTGCTGGTGTTCGTCGTCATGCGCTCCAACCTACGGCGGTCGGTGACCGGCTGTAGGGTGCAATTCCGTGGCGGAATCATGGGTCAATTCGGCCGAGCGGATCGGGGCCGACCTGCATCTGGATCTGGCGGCGCACGCCGGTGCGGGCGGCCGGCGGGCCGCGCTCGCGCGGGCGCTGCGCGAGGCGGTGCGGGCGGGGCGGCTCGCACCGGGCACCCGGCTCCCGCCGTACCGTTCGCTCGCCGCCGATCTCGGGGTCGCCCGCAACACCGTGGCGGACGCGTACGCGGAGCTGGTGGCCGAGGGCTGGCTCACCGCCCGGCAGGGCTCGGGGACCCGGGTGGCCGAGCGGACCCGCCCCGCCCGGCGGGCGGAGCGCCTGCCCCGCGGTGCCCCGGCGCGGGCCCGCGGTCCCCGGCACGACCTGCGCCAGGGCACTCCGGACGCGTCGGCGTTCCCCCGCGCGGCCTGGCTGGCCTCCTACCGGCGGGCCCTGCACCGGGCGCCGAACGAGGTCTTCGGGCCCGGCGACCCCGCCGGGCGGATCGAGCTGCGGGAGGCGCTGAGCGAGTATCTGGCCCGCGCGCGGGGTGTGCGCACCCGGCCGGACCGCATCGTGATCTGCTCCGGCTTCGCCCACGCGCTGCGGCTGCTGTTCGGGCGGGACGGCGGCGCGCCCGGCGGGGTGCTGCGCGGCCCGCTGGCCGTGGAGGCGTACGGGCTGGGGTTCCACCGGGAGCTGCTCGGCGCCGCGGGTGTGCGGACGGTGCCGCTGCCCCTCGACGAGGACGGCGCCCGCGTCGGTCTGCTGGCGCGCGAACGGGCCGTGCTGCTGACCCCGGCGCATCAGTTCCCGACCGGCGGCCCGCTGCACGCGGAGCGCCGGGCCGCCGTGACCGACTGGGCCCGCGCGCGAGGCGCGGTGGTGCTGGAGGACGACTACGACGGGGAGTTCCGCTACGACCGCAAGCCGGTGGGGGCCGTCCAGGGCCTCGACCCCGAGCAGGTGGTCTTCATCGGCTCGGTCAGCAAGAGCCTGTCCCCCGCGGTGCGGCTGGGCTGGATGGTGCTGCCCGAGCGGCTCGTCGGGGACGTGCTCGCGGCCAAGGGGGAGCGTGAGGCGTGGGCGAGCGTCCTCGACCAGCTGAGCCTCGCCGACCTCGTCGCGTCGGGGGCCTACGACCGGCATGTACGGCGGATGCGGCAGCGGTACCGGAGCCGGCGCGACCGCCTCGTGGCCGCCCTCGCCGCGCACGCGCCTCACGTCGAGGTCACCGGTGTCGCCGCCGGACTGCACGCGGTGCTGGGGCTGCCGCCCGGCACCGAGCGGTCCACGGTGAAGGCGGCGGCCTGGCAGGGCGTCGCGCTGGACGGCCTCGCCGCGTTCCGGCACCCGGCGGCGTCCCGGGCGGCCATGCCCGCCCGGGACGGCGTCGTCGTCGGC
Organism: Streptomyces sp. NPDC046859; assembly: GCF_040645135.1. Lineage (NCBI taxonomy): Bacteria > Bacillati > Actinomycetota > Actinomycetes > Kitasatosporales > Streptomycetaceae > Streptomyces > Streptomyces sp. NPDC046859. Next base: position 208,105 of record NZ_JBEYXR010000005.1, on the reverse strand, counting down.
TACGCCACACCCTCGGAGCACGCCTACGAGGCCGCGCTGGAGGCCCTGTGCGGGGTGCTGCCGCCGGCACCGGACCGCGGCTGACCCGCCGGAGGGCGGCCCGGGACGCCCGTGTCGAGCGCCTTCTTCGAGCTGTTCGAGAAGCGCGCTTCCGACGTCCGGGCGGGCCAGGACGCCGGCACCCCTACGGTTTGCGCCCCACCGCCCCGTATCCGGGGATGGTCCCGTCGTCCTGTCCGGGGACGGGGTCGCCGAGTTCCGGGTGCCAGTGGTGCGGCACCCGCACCCCCGGCTCGACGAGTTCCAGTCCGTCGAAGAACCGGGTGAACTCCTCGCGGGAGCGCAGGGCCAGGGTGACGCCCGCCGCGCGGAGCTTTCCGGCGGCCACCTCCGACTCCTCGGGGGCGAAGTCGGCGGTCGCGTGCGTCATCACCAGGTGGCTGCCCGGGGGAAGTTGGGACAGCAGGCGGCCGACCAGCTCGTGCGCGCCGTCCTCGTCGGGGACGAAGTGCAGCAGCGCGATGAGCGAGAGGGCCACCGGGCGGTCGAGATCCAGCACCTTGCGGGCGCCCTCGACGATGGCGTCCGGGTCGCGTATGTCGGCCTGGAGGTACTGCGTGGCGCCCTCGTCGGTCCCGCGCAGCAGGGCCTCCGCGTGCGCCAGCACGATGGGGTCGTTGTCGCAGTAGACGACGCGCGCGTCGGGCGCGATCCGCTGCGCGACCTGGTGGAGGTTCGGCTCGGTCGGTATGCCCCTGCCGACGTCCAGGAACTGGCGCACCCCCCGCTGCGCGAGCCAGGTCACGGACCGGTGCATGAACGCGCGGTTGACCCGTGCCATGACCGGCACCCGCGGGTCCAGGGCGAGCATCTGCCGGCCCATGGCCTCGTCCACGGGGTAGTTGTCCTTCCCGCCGAGATACCAGTCGTACATCCGCGCGGGATGCGGCTTGCTCGTGTCGATCTCGGCGGGGTGCGCCCCGGTCATCGTGAGCTCCCTGAGATCCGTCGGCAGTACATCATCAACTCAGCACCAATTTAGGGGAATTGCAGGAACACAACAGGTGAGCAACGGGTCGTGCGCGACGTCAGGAGAGCAGGAAGTCCGCCTTTCCCGCCTTGGCGCCCTCGATGAACGCCGTCATCTCGTCCGTCGAGTAGATCAGCGCCGGCCCGTCCGGGTCGGTGGACTGCCGGACGGCGATGCGTCCGTCGGCGAGCTTCATCGCCTCCAGGCAGTTGCCGCCGTTGCCTCCGCTCCAGGGTTTGTGCCAGCCCTCGGTGCCCAAGTCCCGCGCGGGCATGCCGTTGTAGACGGGTATGCGCGGCTTGATGCGATCCATTCACAGCTCCTTGCGGAGATCCCGCAGGATCTCCTTCGTACGTTGTGCCGTAGCGGCCTGTGCCGCCATGCGGTCCATGACCTCGAGGTGGGTCGCCACCTCGTTGCGCGCGTCGAGGTAGACCGCGCCGGTCAGGTACTCGCTGTAGACCATGTCCGGGAGTTCCGGCATGGCGAATCGGAACAGCACGAAGGGCCCGAACGTGCCGGGATGCACCCCGTTGGCGAACGGGGCGATCTGCAGCGTCACGTTGGGCAGCTTCGTGGCGTCGAGCAGTCTGTCGATCTGGTCGCGCATCACCTCCGGGCCGCCGACGTGGCGGCGCAGCACGGTCTCGTCCATGACGGCCCAGATCCGGGGCGCGTCCTCGCGGGTGAGCAGACGCTGGCGCCGCATCCTGAGGGCGACGTGGCGCTCGATGTCGTCGGGGCTGGTCTGGCCGATGGCGCCCGAGCGCAGCACACCGCGCGCGTAGTCCTCGGTCTGGAGCAGCCCGGGGACGAAGTGCGGTTCGTAGGACCGGATGAGTGCCGCCGCCCCCTCCAGGCTGACGTACATGGAGAACCAGCCCGGCAGGATGTCGTGGAACCGCTGCCACCAGCCGGGCTTGTTCGCCTCCTCGGCGAGGTGCACGAAGGCCTCGGCCTCGGCGTCGGAGATGCCGTACGCCTTCAGCAGCAGCTGGAGGTACGGGATCTTGAGGGAGACCTCGGCCATCTCCATACGGCGGACCGTCGCGGGCGCGACCCGCAGGATGCGGGCGGCCTCCTCCCGCTTGAGACCGGCGCTTTCGCGCAGGTCGAGCAGGCGCCGGCCGAGAACGACCTGGCCCACCGTCGGTGCGGACCGCGGCTCGCTCACGTCCACCTCCAGACACGGGTCGGCCCGTGAGGGCCGGCTCATCTACGACTGACCGACTCGGCCCCGCCGACGGGAGCGGGCCCGCCGCACGGGGGCGGGGGTGCTGGTCGCCGACAGGACGACGGCGCCATTCGAAGATCCGTTCGAAGATCCGGAGGGGTCTTCGGTGATCCCAATTGGCGCCGCTCGACTTGCTGTTGCGAGCAGTGTGCCATGGCCTTCCAGAGAGTCATACGGCACTCTGCAATTTTCAGAGTGACACTTGCCAAGTGTTCACGGCGGGGCGATAGTGGCAAGCGTGATTCCGTCCCCGCCCTTAGGAACAGACGCCACTGTGGTCCCCCACGGTCCCGGTGCGGACGGGGCTTCTCCCACCCGACCGGTCTCCGCCGCGGGGAAGGGAGTCGGCCCCCAGCGCAGGGCCGGGGAGCGCCGGTTCCGGTTCGAACTGGCCGCGCACCCGGGTTCGGCCGCCCAGGCCAGACGCCTGACCGCGGCACGGCTGAGCGTGTGGTCGGTGTGCGAGGACACCTGCGAGACGGCGGCCCTGGTCGTGTCGGAGCTGGTCACCAACGCGATCGTGCACACCGCCAGCGAGCACATCGTGTGCGAGCTGCACGACGGCGCCGCCCTCGTCCGCATAGCCGTGCGCGACGAGGGGTGCGCGGCGGGTGAGCCCCACTCGTCGCCCGCGCGTCAGGAGGAGGAGCACGGCAGGGGGCTGCTCCTCATAGACGCGCTCTGCCATGCGTGGGGGGCTCACGAACACGGTTCCGGGCTGGTCGTGTGGGCCGAACTGCCGCGCACCGCGGCCGGCGCCCCGGCGGCCGACGAGGAACCGCGAGGCGACCTCGGCTGGGGATCGCGGCCCAAGCCGGGACCGGCCGGCGGGTCGGACGACGAGGACGACGCCCGGGGACGCCACGACGGGACGGGAACGGGGGCCGCATGGCTGTGATCGGTCTGTCCGGCGGCGGTCAGGCGCTGAGCCTGGACTCGCTGGTCCGCTTCCGCCGCGGCATGCGCACGACGGCCGCGCCCCGGCGCCTTCTCCTCCCGCAGGGCATGACGGCTCCGCTGGGGTGCGACGCGGTCGCGGTTCCCGCCCGCATCGGCCCCCTGGTGCTGCCCCGGCTGCCGCGCGTGGGGTGCGTGTACGCCGACGAGTCGCACTGGTGGTGGATCGTCCCCTCGGACTCGGACTACGCCCTGGAGTGGCCGGAGTCCGTCCGCTACTCGACGGGAGCGCTCGTCCCCGACACGCCGCGGCTGATCCATCTGCCGGACGGCACGGTGCCGTACACGCCGCCGATCCCGCTGTATCTGGCGCTGTGCCGGGTGATCGGCACGACACCGAGCTGGTCCCGCCAGCTCAGCGCGTGAGCCCACCGGGTTCCGAACCGCACCGGGCCGGCCCGCTCCCGGGGCGTACCCCCACCGGGACGCCGCCGCCCGTACGCCCGCGCGCATCCGCCCGTCCGGCCCGCGCCCTGCCGCCGCACGCGTCCGCCCCGCCATAGTGGGCCCTCCGTCGCGACGGGTCCGGGGGAGGGCGTGAGGTGGGGAAGAAGCACGGCGGTGAGGACTCCGGGGTGTCGGAGTCGGAGCGGCTGCTGTTCGGCGGACCGCTGCGTTACGACACGGGATGGAGCCAGCACCACAACGCTTTCCTGGAGCTGAACCTGCGGGCCATGGTGCGGCGGCTGCCGTCACTGCTGGCCACCAGCTTCCGGCTCGCCTGGCAGGCCGACCGGCGGGCCGCCCGCACCGTGCTGGTCGCGGAGATCGCGCGGGGCCTCGCCCAGGCCGTCGCGCTGCTGGCCGTCAACAGCGTGCTGGGGCGGCTCATCGGCGGCGGGGCCATCGACGAGCGGCTGCGGGACGCCGCTCCCGCGCTCGTCGCCATGGCCGCCGTCATGGTCGTCTCGACGCTGCTGCGCGCCGCCTCGACGTACGCCACCGGGCGGCTGGAGCCCAAGGTGGAGCGGGTGGCGACCGAGCTGTACCTGGAGCGGGCGGCGGCCGTGGAGCTGGCCGCGATCGAGGACCACGCCTTCCACAAGCTGCTGGACACCGCGCAGTACGGCGCGTCGTCCGCCCGCCGCATGATCGCGTACAGCACCCGGGTCGTGAACGCGGCGATCTCGCTGATCGCCGCCGCCGGTGTCCTCACCGTGCTGCACCCGGCGCTGCTGCCGCTGCTCGCCACCATGACGCTGCCCAGCGCCTGGAGCGCCCTGACCAACGCCCGGCGCCGCTACGAGTCCTTCCACACCTGGGTGCAGCACGCCCGCGCCGGCCAGCTGATCAGCGGGCTGCTGACCGAGCCGGCCGCCGCGCCGGAGATCCGCGTCCACGGCGTGGCGCCGTTCCTGCTGCGGCACTACCGGGCGATGTCCGAGACGGCCGAGGCGGAGCAGGCCCGGCTGGCCCGGCTGGCGGCGCGCACCGGGCTGATCGCGGCGGTCTGGACGGGGCTCGCGACCGTCGCGACCTACGCGACGCTCGGCGGGCTGCTGCTCGCCGGTGCCATGGCGCTCTCGGTGGCCGGTACGGCGGTCATCGCGATCCGGACCGGCTCCTCCAGCCTGGACAGCCTCGTCCTGGAGGTCAACGCGCTCCACGAGGAGGCCCTCTTCGTCGGTGATCTCCAGCGGCTGTACGCGGAGGCCGCCGAACGGGCGATCCCGGAGGGCGGGGAGCCGCTGCCCGAGGACCCGCGCGAGGTCCGCTTCGAGCACGTCAGCTTCTCCTACCCCGGCGAGTCGTCCCGCCCGGCCCTGGACGACGTCACGCTCACCCTGCCGCTCGGCCGGATCGTCGCGCTCGTCGGCGAGAACGGCTCGGGCAAGACGACGCTGGTCAAACTGCTCGCGGGCCTCTACACCCCGGACCGGGGCCGCATCCTGTGGGACGACGTCGACGCGTCGGCCGCCGACCGGCACCAGCTCGCCGAGCGCATCGCGATGGTGGCGCAGGACTTCAAGCGCTGGCCGTTCACAGCCCGGGTCAACGTGGCCGTCGGCCGTTCGTCCGTGCCGCTGACCGAGGAGCGGCTGGCGTCCGCGCTGGACCAGGCCGGGGCGCAGGACGTGGTGGCGGACCTGCCGCGCGGCCTGGACACCCTGCTGGCGCGCCACTTCAGCGGCGGTCACGAGCTGTCCGGCGGCCAGTGGCAGCGGCTCGGCATCGCCCGGGCCGCCTACCGGCGCGGACGCGTCCTCGTCGTGGACGAGCCGACGGCCGCCCTGGACGCCCGGGCGGAGCTGGAGGTCTTCGAGAAGATCCGCGCGCTGGCCTCGGCCGGCCAGACCGTCGTGCTGATCACGCACCGGCTGGCGTCCGTCCGCCACGCCGATCTGGTGCACGTCCTCGACCAGGGCCGGCTCGTGGAGTCCGGGACCCCGGAGGAGCTGCTGGCCACCGGTGGACTGTACGCGGAGCTGTACTCGCTCCAGGCGGAGCAGTTCACGGCCCGGGTGCCCGCGCCGGAGCCGCGCTGACCGGGCGTTCGCCCCCTCAGGCCGTGGCGTCCGCCGTCGCGTCACCGCGGACGATCACCAGGAAGGCGTCCGTCGCCAGGTCCATCACGACCTCGGCCGGCAGGCCCTCCATGCGCCGCGCGTGCGCGAACTCCTCGGCCGGCCACGATCCGCGCGGCCCGCCCGCGGGAAAGCGTTCGAGCACCGTCCGCCCGTTCACCATCCTGCACCTCCAGTGGCGTCGTACTTGTAGGAGTTAACGCCCGGGGGGTGCGGATCGCCTCGGCCGGTGACGGTACTGAGACATACTTGACACCCGTTCACCGCTGTCCGTGAACGGGTGGGCACGGTGCATCATCCGGGGCGACGGTCCGTGTCAGTCGTCGTACTCGTCGTGATAGCGGACGGGCTCGCCACCCGCGGGCGCCCCGAAGGCGGACGCGCGCCCCTTGGGCTCCTCCCACTCCTCCTGCCGGCCCAGCGCGGTGAGGTCCAGGAACCCGGTGGTCGAGCCGAGCCCGTCGAGGCCGCGCCCGTACGTCGAGTAGGTGTGGAAGACGCGGTCCCGGTCCCGCAGGAAGCAGCTCAGACCGGGCCGCTCCACCACCTCGCCGTCGCGTTCGAGGGTCACCTCGAAGTCGTGGTTGAAGCCGGTGCCGCAGGAGGAGTACCAGGGGACCGCCCAGCCCATCCGCGCCTTGAACGGCAGGATGCGGGTGAGAGGCGCCCGGGAGACGGCGGCGAAGGTCGTGCCGCGCGCGTGCAGGTGCGCGAGCTGGCCGATCTGGTCCAGGAAGGCCGAGCAGCCGCGGCAGCCCGCGTCCCACGCGGGCGCGAACATGAAGTGGTGCACGACGAGCTGATGCCGGCCCTCGAACAGGTCGAGCAGGCTGGCCTTGCCGTCGCCGCCCTCGAACACGTACTCCTCGGTGATCTCGACCATGGGCAGGGCGCGCCGCTCGGCGTTGAGCACGTCCCGCGCGCGGGCCACCGCCTTCTCCTTGACCAGCAGTTCCTCGCGTGCCGCGCGCCACCGCTCACGCGAGACGATCTCCGGAAGCGACATCGGCTCCCCTTCTGTGCAACGGTCCATCCACAGGGGTGACCGGTGCCGGCCGCGGAACTCATCGCCGTGCCGTGGGATTTCTCCGGCGGCACCGCCGACGGCTCCTACGTGTCGTACTCCTGGATGCGCCGGCCGTGGCCGCGGTCCAGGAGCGCGGGCAGCCGCTCCCCCAACTCCCGTACGACGGACGGCACGTCGATCGTCAGGAGCCTGCGGTCGCGCATCAGCACCCGGCCGTCCACGATCGTGGTGCGCACGTCGGACGAGCGGGCGCTGTGCACCAGGGTGGCGGCCAGGTCGTGCACCGGCTGGGTGTGCGGGCCGCTGAGGTCGACCAGCACGATGTCGGCGCGCCGCCCCGGCGCGATGCTGCCGACGGTGTCGCCGAGGCCGACGGCCCGCGCGCTCTGCAGGGTCGCGTGGTGCAGGGCCTGACGGGCGGTCAGCCAGCGCGGGTCGCCGGTCGTGGACTTCTGCACGAGGGCGGTCAGCGCCATCGACTCCCACACGTCGAGGGAGTTGTTGGACGCGGCGCCGTCGGTGGCGAGCCCGACCGGGACGCCGATCTCGCGCAGCGCCCGGACCGGTGTCGTGCCGGGCCAGCCGAACTTGAGGTAGCCGCGCGGCGCGGTGGCGACGGCGACACGGCCGCCGGCGTCGCGGAGCGCGGGCAGGTCCTCGTCGAGGATGCCGGTGCCGTGCGCGACGAGGACGTCGGTGTCGAGGAGGCCGGTGCGCCGGAGCACCTCGACGGGGGTCACGCCGTGCCGTGCCAGGCTGGTGGCGGTCTGGTCGCGGTTCTCGGCGGCGTGCAGATGGACGGGGAGGCCGTGCTCGCGGGCGAGGTCCGCGGTGGCCGCGAGATCGGCGTCGTCCACGGTGTAGGGGGCGTGCGGGGCGAGGGCGGTGGTGATCCGGCCGCCCGCGCCCCCGCGGTGCGCCAGGGCGAACTCCAGCGATCCCTCCCGGCCCCGGGGACCCTGTGAGGAGAAGAACGCCTCGCCGAGATGGGCCCTGATCCCGCACTCCTCGACGACGGCGGCGACGGCGTCCATGGAGAAGTAGTGGTCGGCGAAGCAGGTGACCCCGGCCCGGATCATCTCGGCGCAGGCCAGCCGTGCCCCCAACTCCACGTCGCGTGCGGTGAGGTTGGACTCGACGGGCCACACGACGTCGTTGAACCAGGCGTCGGTCGGCAGGTCCTCGGCGATCCCGCGCAGGGCGGCCATCGGGGCGTGGGTGTGACAGTTGATCAGTCCGGGCAGGGCGATCTGCCCCTGGGCGTCGATGCGTTCGCGGGCGGGCACCCCTCCGGCCTCCGCTCCGCTGACGACCGCCTCGACGACCCCGTCCCGCACGATGACGGAGGCGTCCTCGGCGAAGCCGATCTCCTCCTGTTCGTCGTGCGTGAGCACCGTGCACCGGGTGATGACGAGATCGGCGGGGGGAGGCGTCATGGTGTCACGGTACGGCCCCGCGGTGCCCCGCGGGGCCGTTGTGGCGTCAGCCGGCGAGGGCGGACACCGTGGCGGCCTCCGGGACGCGCAGCCCGGTGCGGTGGCGTTCTCCGGCGAGCGCGTCGAGGAGTTCGGTGAGCCGGGCGGTGTGCCGGGACGTGAGCCGGCCGGCGTCGTCGAGGTGCACGGCGCACGCGGTGGTGGCGTCGACGAGTTGTTCGAGGGTGGTGACGATCTGGTCGGCGCCCCGCGTGTGCCGGGCGAGCGCGGGCAGTTCAGCGGCGGCGAGCGCGACGGCGCCCCGCGCCTCGGCGAGCGTCCGGTAGGCCTCGCGGCGCAGCGTCCAGCGCACGGCCCGCGGTTCCCGCACGTCCCCGTCCGCGCGGGCGCCGGACTCGCCCAGCACATGGGTGAGGTAGGCGGAGACGGCGTCCCCGGCCGCGGTGAGCCGGGCCCGCACTCCCCCGCCGCGCTGCCCGGGCACCGGCAGATGGCCGGCGACGAGCACGATCGCGCACGCCAGCAGGGTCTCGCCGATCCGCCCGACGGACGCCTGCGGTTCGCCGCCCACCATGACCAGGGCGAGCACGAGGACGGTGACGACGGCGGTCTGGGCGGCGAAGTGCCGGGTGGCCACGGGGATCAGGGCCCCGCTGACCGCCACGAGCGCGACGAGCCCGTCGGGCCGCGGCAGTACGGCCGCGAAGCCGGCGAAGACCAGCGCGCCCCCCACCGTCCCGGCCGCCCGGCACAGCACGCGCGAGACGAGCGGCCCGAGATCGGGCTTGACGAGGAAGACGGCGGTGGCCGGCAGCCAGTACCAGTGGGTGTGCTGTCCGTACCAGCGGGTGTGGTGCAGCGCCTGGGCGATGCCCACGCCCGCGCCGAAGCAGAGGGCGACGCGCACCCCGTACTCCCGTCCGCCGGCCCCGACCACGGCCCGGACGCGGTCCCGCACGGTACGGCGGCGGGCGTGCAGGTTCCGGTTCTCCCGGCCCCGGTCGAACGCCTCGGCGGCGTACAGCAGCGCGTCGTCGAGGGCGCGCAGGGCGGGCGCCGACCGGGAGGGCGCGGGCAGCGGCCCGGTGTGGGTGCCGCCGCGCACGGCGGCGGCGAGGCGCCGGGGTCCCTCTCCGGCCCGGGCGGGCACGGCCTCCCCGGCCCAGGCGAGCGCGGTCGCGGCCTCGGCGAGCGGCAGGGCGGCGGCGTACTGGGCGTGCAGCCGCCGCTCGGCGGACGAGGAGGCGTACCGCCGCAACCGGGGCCCGGCCAGGGCGTCCTGGGCGTGGTCGAGGGCGGCGGTCAGGGCGGCCCGGCGCGCGGTGGCCCGCTCGGTGCCGGCGGCGTCCAGCAGGCCGGCGACCGCGTCGTACACCTCGGCGACGGCGGCCCGCTCCCCGTCGAACCGGAAGTCGCCGGCGAGGGCGCGCGGGGTCGGCAGCGCCAGCCGCAGCGCCAGCAGCCAGGCCGCGCCCGCGAGGAAGGCCAGCGCCCGCTCCCCGGCGCTCTCGGGCAGCGGCATCCCGGCGCCGACGGCCGTGGCGACGAGCACCTGGGTACCGGCGGCGGAGGCGACGGGCCCGATCGCGCAGACCCCTCCGGCGACGAGCCCGAGCACGGTGAGCACCAGGGTGAGCGGTACGGCCCCCAGGTGGTCCCCGGCGTACGTCCCGCCGAACACCCCGGCCGTCCCCGCGAGCGCGGGCACCCCGATCCGGTGCATGGACGAACGGCGGCTGCCGGGCCGGTCGTTGATCCCGGCGAGCATGGCGGCGATGGCGGCGGCGACCCCGAGGGTGGCCCGGCCGGCGAGCACCGCCGCGAGCAGGAGCGGCCCGGCGGACAGCGCGCCCCGGACGACCGCGCTCCACGGCACCGGGCCCCGCTGGGCGCGCAGGGCGTGGGTGAGCCAGGGGGGAAGCGGACGGGCCGGGCGCGCGGGGCGGGACACAGGGCTCCTGTCGGGCGAGGGCGGAGGTGCCTTCGGGCGACGGTGGCCGGGCTGTGGACTGTGCGGTCCACCGTACCGCCGGGGCGTGTGGCCGGAGGGACGGCGGTGTTGCGGAAGTGTGACGGTGTGCGGGGCAGGAGGCCGGGGCGGCCCGCGGGTCACAGCGAGGCGAACAGTGTCTCCGCCTCGGTGACGGCACGCAGCAGCACTTCCGGCCCGGGTTCCAGTCCCGCGAGGACGGCGTCCACCGTCCGCAGTCCGGCTCGCTCCAGCAGCCGCTTCTCGTTGGTCACCCACTCCCCGCGCGCCGCCAGCACGGCGTGCCCGGTCTGCACGGCGGCCGTGGCGACGGCGCCCGCCACCTCCGTGAGCCGGCCGGCCGGGGCGTGGTGCGCCTCGGCGTAGCCGAGGGTGGCGCGGGCGGTGGCGTGCCAGCGCTCGCTCGCGGTGCGCCGCAGCGCCTGCGGATAGCGGTCCGGGCGCGGCAGCTCGCCGTGCAGCACCCGGTTGAGGGCCAGCTCGGCGACCACCAGATAGCTGGGGATGCCCGCGAGGTGGAACAGCAGCGGCTCCACCCGGAACCGTCCCCGCTCCGCCTCCGCCAGCTCCCGCTCGACGACGTCGAGGTCGCGGTAGTGCACGTCGACCCGCCGTCCGTCGACGGTCAGCCACGCTCCCCCGTTGAAGACGCCCCCGCCCCAGCCTCCGACCTCCGACACCTCGCCCTCCCAGCCGAGCGCGCGGAGGTCGTCCGGGTCGAAGGGGCCGCGGTAGTAGACGGCCAGGTCCCAGTCGCTGTCCGGGCGGTGGGTGCCCTGCGCCCGGGAGCCGCCGAGCGCGACGGCGCGGACGGTGGGGAGGGCGGCCAGGCGGCCGGCGAGGGTGTCGAGGAAGACGGTGTCGTCGGGAGCGGTGGCCATGCCGGAAGCGTACGGAGCCGGGGGGACCCTCGCCACGGGGATTTCGACGCGGTCGGGACCGGTGGAAATTCGGATGCGCGCGGCCCTGCGGGTGCGCATGATCGGCGAGTTGGGCACCTCACGGTTCACGACGTCTCAGCATCCGAGGAGCAGCCTTCATGATCCGCCGCGTCACCTCTCCCGCCCTCTTCCCACCGCCCGCGTATGCGCACGCCTCCGTCGTGGAGGCGGGCACGCGGATCGCGTTCCTCGCCGGGGCCGTGCCGCTCGACGCGGAGGGCAGGCTGGTCGGCGAGGGCGATCCCGTTCGCCAGGCCGAGCAGGTCGTGGCGAATCTGGAGGAGCAGTTGCGGGCCGTCGGCAGCGACCTGGCCCATGTGCTGTCGACCGACGTGTACGTGGTGAGCGGTGACACCTCCGTGCTCTCCGCCGTGTGGGAGGTCGTCGAGGCGTCCGGGCTGAGCGCGGGACCGCACGCGTCGACGCTGCTCGGGGTGGCCTGCCTCGGCTATTCGGGCCAGCTGGTGGAGATCACGGCCACGGCCGCCGTTCCGGACCCGGAGGGACGGTCCTGAGCGCCGTCTTCCTGCGCCGGGCCACCGCGGCCGACGCGCGGGCCGTCGCCGACGTGTGGCTGCGGTCCTTCACGGCCGCCCTGCCGTCCGTCGTCCGGCCGCACTCCGACGAGGAGGTGCGGGCCTACTTCAGCGAGGTCGTGCTGCCGTCGCAGGAGACGTGGGTCGCCGACAGCGCCGGACGGGTCGTCGGGCTCATGGTCCTCGACGGCGACCAGCTCGCCCAGGTGTATCTGGACCCGGAGTGGCGTGGACGGGGCGTGGGCGACCGGTTCGTCGGCCTCGCCAAGCGGCGCCGCCCGGAGGGGCTGAGCCTGTGGACGTTCCAGGTCGACGAGCCCGCGCATCGGTTCTACGCCCGGCACGGCTTCGTCGCCGCCGAGTCCACCGGCGGCGGCGGCAACGAGGAGCGCGAGCCGGACGTGCGGTACGTCTGGCGCCCCGGTCACGGCTGACAGGGCGTTTCACCCCGTCAGGCCCGCCGCGTCGGCCGCCGTCGCCAGCACGTCCCGCAGCATGGCCGGGGTGAGTCTGCCGGTGAAGGTGTTGCGCTGGCTGACGTGGAAGCAGCCGAAGACGTCCAGCCCGTCGAGCGCGACCCGGGTGCCGTGCGCGAAGGCGGGCCGTGGCCGGGGCACGGTCCAGCCGGCCTCCCGCAGCGCGGGCAGCGTCGCCTGCCAGCCGAAGGCGCCGAGCACGACGAGGGCGCGCACCGTGGGCCGCAGCAGCCCCAGCTCTCGCACGAGCCAGGCCCGGCAGGTCTCCCGCTCACCGGGGGTGGGCCGGTTGGCGGGCGGGGCGCAGTGCACGGGGGCGGTGACGCGGACTCCGTACAGCTCCAGGCCGTCGTCGGCGGCGACCGAGGTGGGCTGAGAGGCCAGGCCCACGTCGTACAGGGCCTGGTACAGCACATCGCCGGAGCGGTCCCCGGTGAACATCCGGCCGGTGCGGTTGCCGCCGTGCGCCGCCGGGGCGAGCCCGACGATCAGCAGCCGGGCGTCGGGCGGGCCGAAGCCGGGCACCGGGCGGCCCCAGTAGGTCTGGTCGGCGAAGGCGGCCCGCTTGGTGCGGGCCACCTCCTCACGCCAGTCGACCAGCCGCGGGCAGGCCCGGCAGCCGGTGATCCGCCGGTCGAGATCAGCGAGCGCGTCCACCCCTCCACCGTACGGCCGCCTGGCGGGAGGACACCGCCGCCGGCCCGGCCCGGGGACTAAGGTCGAGGTATGCCTTCCGAGGACACCGAGGACACCGCAGCCATCGAGGGGACGGCCGGCGCGACGGCCGCACCGGACGCCGCCGGGACGGCCGTCGATCCGAAGACCGCCGCCGCCGTGGCCGCGGCCGAGGCCGCCGTGCCGCAGAACGGCGAGCCCGTGCGGGTCGACAGCTGGATCTGGGCCGTACGGCTGGTCAAGACCCGCTCCGTGGGCGCCGCCGCCTGCAAGGGCGGCCACGTGCGCGTGAACGGCCAGAACGTGAAGCCGTCGCACACGCTGCGCGTCGGTGACGAGGTCCGGCTGCGGCAGGAGCACCGGGAGCGGGTCGTCGTCGTCAAGCGGCTCATCCGCAAGCGGGTCGGCGCTCCGGTCGCGGCCCAGTGCTACGTCGACAACTCGCCGCCCCCGCCGCCGCGCGAGGCCGTCGCCCCGGCCGGCGTCCGGGACCGGGGCGCGGGCCGCCCGACCAAGCGGGACCGCAGGGAACTGGAGCGGCTGCGCGGCCTGATGAGCGGCGGCAGCGGCCTGGGGCAGCCGCGCGGACGGTGACGTCCGGGGCGCTCAGGCGCCCCGGACGGCCAGCCGTCGCAGATCTGTGAGGGAGCCGCGCCGCGCCCAGGCGATCAGGGCCAGCGGCACGATGAGGACGAGCGGCGTCGCGGCGTTCTCCCCGCCCAGCGCGGTGACCGAGACGATGAACGCCCCCACCATGAGCGCGCTGAGGGCGATCGCCGCGACCGACTGGAGCACGGGGATCAACAGCGCCACGGCACCGGCCAGTTCGAGCACACCGATGGTGTACATCCCGGTGCTCCCCCAGCCGAGTCTGTCGAAGGCCTCCGCCGCCGAGGGGTGGGCGATCAGCTTGGGCAGCGCGCTCGCGAGCGCGTAGAAGAGGGCGAGCAGGATCTGCAGGCCGCGCAGGGCGATCCGGGCTCCGCGCCCCCGAGGGGTCGCGGACCGGGCGAGGACGGTACGGGAGCCGGTGGTCTCGGACATGGGTCTCTCCTGGGGTCTGCGGTCCGTGGTGCGGTCAGAAGGTGGACCGGGCGACTCCCGGGAACTCATCGGCCGCCGGCGGACGTCCCTGGGTACCCGGCGCGGAGGGATGCTGGAGGAGAGGTGGTTCCCATGCGTACGGGAAGTGAGCCGACCACCGCGCGCAGTCCGCTGCGGATCCGCTTCTGGCTGTGCGTGTGGGGCGTGGCCTGGGCCGCCTTCGGCACCATCGCCTTCGCGCTCGCCGGACGCCCCGGCTGGGCCGTGGCCTGCGGGGTGCTGTGGCTGGTGATCACGGTCGACATGGCCATGGTCGTCCGGCACATCCGTCAGGGCCCGCACTACCAGCCCGGCAGCGACGTGCCCCCGTACGCGCCGTACGAGGAACCGGGCCGGCCGCCCGCCCGGCCACCCGGGCCGGGTCCGCGGGACCCGCACGGCCCCCCGCCCCCGCGCCACGAGGAGCCCTAGCGAGCGGCCTCAGTCCTCGAACCGGGCCGCCTTGACGTACTCGGGATTCGGGTCGAGCGCCGCCGCCAGGCGGAAGTGGCGGGTGGCCTGGTCGCGGCGGCCCTGCCGCTCGTAGGTGCGGGCGAGCGCGAAGTGCGCGAACGCGTTGTCCGGCTCGCGCTCCAGGACGATGGTGAACTCCAGCTCGGCGGGCCGCAGCTGCGCCGCGGCGAAGAAGGCCCGCGCACGCAGCAGCCGGGCCGCGGTGTTCTCCGGGTGCGCGGCGATGACGCCGTCGAGCAGCTTGACCGCGCCGCGGGGGTCGCGCGCGGCGAGCAGCTGCTCGGCGGCGCGGAAGTCGATGACATGGGTCTCCGGAGTACGTCCGGTGGATCCGCTGGTCTCGGGCACGGCAGAGTCCTTCCCTCGCTGGGAGGGTTCAACGCGCGGACGGCAAGACCCTATTCCGGCCGGCGCCGATCACTCAGGCCGCCGCGTGAGCCCGGCGCACGAGCTCCTCCCACACGTCCTTCACGCGCCGCCGCAGCTCCTCCAGCGGTACGTCGTTGTCGACGACGATGTCCGCGATCGCCCGGCGCTGCTCCCGCGTGGCCTGCGCGGCCATCCGGGCGCGGGCGTCCTCCTCGGTCATGCCGCGCAGCCGCACCAGCCGGTCCAGCTGGGTGGCGGGACCGGCGTCCACGACGATCACGAGGTCGTACAGCGGGGCCAGGCCGTTCTCGGTGAGGAGGGGCACGTCGTGCACGACGACGGCGTCGCCGGCGGCCGCCTCCTCCAGTTCACGCGAGCGCGCCCCGACCAGCGGGTGCACGATCGAGTTCAGCACGGCCAGCCGCTCCGGGTCGGCGAAGACGATGGAGCCCAGCTTCGGCCGGTCCAGGCCGCCGTCCGCCGCGAGGACGTCCTCGCCGAACGCCTCGACGACCGCGGCCAGCCCCGGGGTGCCCGGGGCGACCACCTCGCGGGCGATGCGGTCCGCGTCGATCAGGACGGCCCCGTGCTCCACGAGCAGCCGGGACACCGCGCTCTTGCCGGCACCGATGCCGCCGGTCAGGCCCACCTTCAACATGGGGCCAGCCTAGGGGGTCTCTCGCCGATCATGCAGGACTCCCGCCGTCCGTCAGCCGTCGCCCTCCCGCTCGGCCAGGAAGCGCTCGAACTCGCGGCCGATCTCGTCGGCGGAGGGGATGTCCACCGGTTCGGCGAGCATGTTGCCCCGGGTCTCGGCGCCGGCGACCGCGTCGTACTGGTGCTCGAGGCCCTCGATGAGGTTGGTGAGCTCGTCGTCGCCCTCGCGGATCTGGCGGTCGATCTCGTTCTGGGTCCGGTGGGCATCCGTCCGCAGCGCGTGCGCGACGCCCGGCAGGACCAGTCCGGTGGCCGCGGTGACCGCCTCCAGGACGGTGAGCGCGGCGTCGGGGTACGGCGAGCGGGCGATGTAGTGCGGGACGTGCGCGGCGACCCCGAGCACGTCGTGCCCGGCCTCCATCAGCCGGTACTCGACCAGCGACTCGGCGCTGCCGGGCACCTGCGCCTCGTCGAAGGGGCTGCTGTGGCCGGGGACCAGGTCGGTGCGGTTGCCGTGCGGGGTGAGGCCGACGGGACGGGTGTGCGGGACGCCCATGGGGATGCCGTGGAAGTTCACCGAGAGACGCACGCCGAGCCGCTCGACGATCTCCTTCACGGCGGCCGCGAAACGCTCCCACTCGACGTCCGGCTCGGGTCCGGACAGCAGCAGGAAGGGGGCGCCGGTGGCGTCCTGGACGAGCCGCACCTCGATGGCGGGCACCTCGTACCCGGCCCAGCGGTCGCGCCGGAATGTCAGCAGCGGGCGGCGGGCCCGGTAGTCCACGAGCCGGTCGTGGTCGAAGCGGGCGACGACCTGGTGGGGCAGGGAGTCCAGGAGCCGCTCGACGATCTGGTCGCCGGTCTCCCCGGCGTCGATGTAGCCGTCGAAGTGGTAGAGCATGACAAGGCCGGCCGACTCCTGGGCGAGCGCCATGTCGACGACGGCCAGACCCTTCGGCTCCCACGTGTACAAATCCTGCGGATCAAGCACAGTGACCGCTCCTCCTCGTGTCCGTACGTGACAACGCCCGTACGCGCGGCGGCATTCCCCCGGCGGAGGAGTTCTTGATCGTCCGTGCCCGGCCGGTGACCGGGTACGGCCGAGGGGCCGCACCTCGGAAGGTACGGCCCCTCGGTCAAGCACTGGGTCAGCCGGAGAGCGTCAGCTCTGGCCGCCCGCCAGCTTCTCGCGCAGAGCGGCGAGCGCCTCGTCCGAGGCCAGCGCGCCGCTGTTGTCGGCACCCTCGGAGGAGTACGAACCGCCGCCACCGGACGCGGCCGGAGCGGCGGCCTCGCCACCCTCGGCAGCGGCCTTCTCGTCCGCCTCGCGGGACTTGATGACCTGCGCCTGGTGCTGCTCGAAGCGCTGCTGCGCCTCGGCGTACTGGCGCTCCCACGCCTCGCGCTGGGTCTCGTAGCCCTCGAGCCAGTCGTTGGTCTCGGGGTCGAAGCCCTCGGGGTAGATGTAGTTGCCCTGGTCGTCGTAGGACGCGGCCATGCCGTACAGGGTCGGGTCGAACTCGACCGAGGCCGGGTCGGCGCCGAACGCCTCGTTGGCCTGCTTCAGCGAGAGGCTGATACGACGGCGCTCGAGGTCGATGTCGATGACCTTGACGAAGATCTCGTCGTTGACCTGGACGACCTGCTCCGGGATCTCCACGTGGCGCTCGGCCAGCTCGGAGATGTGGACCAGACCCTCGATGCCCTCGTCCACGCGGACGAACGCACCGAACGGAACCAGCTTCGTGACCTTGCCGGGCACGACCTGGCCGATCTGGTGGGTGCGGGCGAACTGCTGCCACGGGTCTTCCTGGGTCGCCTTCAGCGACAGGGAGACACGCTCGCGGTCCATGTCGACGTCGAGGACCTCGACGGTGACTTCCTGACCGACCTCGACGACCTCGGACGGGTGGTCGATGTGCTTCCAGGACAGCTCGGAGACGTGGACCAGACCGTCGACGCCACCCAGGTCCACGAAGGCACCGAAGTTGACGATCGAGGAGACGACGCCGGAACGGACCTGACCCTTCTGGAGGGTGGTGAGGAACGTCTGGCGGACCTCGGACTGGGTCTGCTCCAGCCAGGCACGGCGGGACAGGACCACGTTGTTGCGGTTCTTGTCCAGCTCGATGATCTTCGCCTCGAGCTCCTTGCCCACGTAGGGCTGGAGGTCGCGGACACGGCGCATCTCGACCAGGGAGGCCGGGAGGAAGCCGCGGAGGCCGATGTCGAGGATGAGACCACCCTTGACGACCTCGATGACGGTACCGGTGACGATGCCGTCCTCTTCCTTGATCTTCTCGATGGTGCCCCAGGCGCGCTCGTACTGGGCGCGCTTCTTCGAGAGGATCAGGCGGCCTTCCTTGTCCTCCTTCTGGAGGACCAGGGCCTCGATCTCGTCGCCGACCTTGACGACCTCGTTCGGGTCGACGTCGTGCTTGATCGAGAGCTCGCGGCTCGGGATGACACCTTCGGTCTTGTAACCGATGTCGAGCAGGACCTCGTCCCGGTCGACCTTCACGATGACGCCGTCGACGATGTCGCCGTCGTTGAAGTACTTGATCGTCTCGTCGATCGCGGCGAGGAAGGCTTCCTCGTTACCGATGTCGTTGACCGCAACCTGCGGGGTGGTGGCGGTGGTCTCGGTGCTGCTCGTCATGTGGGAAAGGGCTCCGGTACGGACATTGAGTCGTAGGTACTGCTACGCCGGGAGCCCGTATCGCTCTGATGAAGCCGGACAGCCAAGGAAGCGCCAAACGGGAAAAGACCCTATGGCGCCTCGACAACCGAGGGGACATACAACAGATGCGAGCGCAGCCTGCTACGTCTGAGGTGCGCAGGCCCGCAGCGCAACTTGTAGCATACGGGGGCAGCCGGGCAGGGTCAATGCGCGAAGCCGCACACCCGGGGCGGATCGCCGCATACCCGGCACGAAACCTGTCTCCACAGGCCACACGCGCCTTGGGAACACCCCTCGCGTGACAGCACCGTGAGGGCCGCGCCGTTCAGGTGTCGGAAGAGTACGACGAGGGAGCCGATCATCCAAGAGCCCGTATCGCCCGACATTCCGTCCGGCGCCTCCTCCGAACCGCAGGAACCGCAGGAACCGCAGGAACCGGAGGCGACCCGGCGCTCGGCCGGCACCGCGGAGAGCTCCCGCGCCAACCGGGGCTGGTGGGACCGCAACGCGGACGAGTACCAGATCGAGCACGGCACCTTCCTCGGGGACGACCGCTTCGTCTGGGGACCCGAGGGCCTGGACGAGGTGGAGGCCGAGCTGCTCGGCGCGCCCGAGGCGCTGAGGGGCAAGGACGTCCTGGAGATCGGGGCGGGCGCGGCGCAGTGCTCGCGCTGGCTGGCCGCGCAGGGCGCCCGCCCGGTGGCCCTGGACATCTCCCACCGCCAGCTCCAGCACGCGCTGCGCATCGGGAGCGCCTTCCCGCTGGTGTGCGCCGACGCCGGGGCGCTGCCCTTCGCCGACGGCTCGTTCGACCTGGCGTGCTCGGCCTACGGGGCGCTGCCGTTCGTCGCCGACCCGGTGCTGGTGCTGCGGGAGCTGCACCGGGTGCTGCGGCCCGGCGGCCGGTTCGTCTTCTCCGTGACCCACCCCATCCGCTGGGCGTTCCCGGACGAGCCCGGCCCGGAGGGGCTGTCGGTCTCCGCCTCCTACTTCGACCGCACCCCGTACGTGGAGCAGGACGAGGAGGGGCGCGCGGTCTACGTGGAGCACCACCGCACGATCGGCGACCGGGTGCGGGACGTGGTGGCGGCCGGGTTCCGGCTGGTGGACCTGGTGGAGCCGGAGTGGCCGGCCTGGAACAGCTCGGAGTGGGGCGGCTGGTCCCCGCTGCGCGGCAGCCTGATCCCGGGCACGGCGGTCTTCGTGTGCGAGCGGGACTGACGCGGCCGCCCGTGGCGGGGCCGGTGGCGGGACGTACGACACTGGGGGCGTGATCCGCTACGACGCCCTGGACGCGCTGCCGGTGCGCGGTGCCCTGCCCGCCCTGACCGACGCCCTGGACGGGCCCGGCACCGCGGTGCTGGTCGCCCCGCCCGGCACCGGCAAGACGACGCTGGTGCCGCTCGCCCTCGCCGGCCTGCTCGGCGAGGGGCCGGAGCGGCGGGTCGTGGTCGCCGAGCCGCGCCGGATCGCCGCGCGGGCCGCCGCCCGGCGGATGGCGTGGCTGCTGGGCGAGCGGCCCGGCGAGAGCGTCGGCCACACCGTGCGCGGGGAGCGGGTCGTCGGCCCCCGTACCCGGGTGGAGGTCGTCACGACCGGGGTGCTGCTGCAGCGGCTCCAGCGCGACCAGGAGCTGGCGGGCGTGGACGTGGTGGTGCTCGACGAGTGCCACGAGCGGCATCTGGACGCGGACACCGCGGCCGCCTTCCTGTGGGACGTGCGCGAGACGCTGCGGCCGGAGCTGCGGCTGGTGGCCGCGTCGGCGACGACGGACGCGGACGGCTGGGCCCGGCTGCTGGGCGGCGCGCCGGTCGTCGTGGCCGAGGGCGCCGCGCACCCGGTGGAGACGGTGTGGGCGCCGCCCGCGCGTCCCGTACGGCCGCCGCACGGGACGCGGGTCGATCCGGTGCTGCTCGCGCACGTGGCCGCGGTGGTGCGGCGGGCGCTGGCCGAGCGGCCGGGCGACGTGCTGTGTTTCCTGCCGGGGGTCGGCGAGATCGCGCGGGTCGCCGGGCAGCTGGGCGATCTCGGGGACGTCGAGGTGCTCCAGGTGCACGGGCGGGCGCCGGCGGCCGTGCAGGACGCGGTGCTGTCGGGCGGCGACCGGCGCAGGGTGGTGCTGGCGACGTCCGTGGCGGAGTCCTCGCTGACGGTTCCGGGGGTGCGGGTCGTCGTCGACTCCGGTCTCGCGCGCGAGCCCCGTGTGGATCACGCGCGCGGGCTGAGCGCGCTGACGACGGTACGGGCCTCGCAGGCGTCCGGACGGCAGCGCGCGGGCCGGGCCGGGCGGGAGGCGCCGGGGACGGTGTACCGCTGCTGGGCCGAGGCGGAGGACGCGCGGCTGCCCCGTTTCCCGGCGCCGGAGATCAAGGTCGCCGACCTGACGGCGTTCGCCCTGCAGGCGGCCTGCTGGGGCGACCCGGACGCGGGTGGGCTGGCCCTGCTCGATCCGCCCCCGGCCGGGGCGATGGCGGCGGCGCGGAGCGTGCTGACGGCCGTCGGTGCGGTCGACGGCGACGGGCGGGCGACCGAGCGGGGCGCCTCCCTGACCCGGCTGGGGCTGCATCCCCGGCTGGGCCGGGCCCTGCTGGACGGCCCCGGCGCGGCCGCCGAGGTGGTGGCGCTGCTCAGCGAGGAGCCACCGCGGGAGTACGGCGACGATCTCGCGGCGGCGCTGCGGACGGCCCGGCGGGGCGGCGACCCCTATGCCGGGCGGTGGCGGACGGAGGTGCGGCGGCTGCGGGCGGGCGCCGGAACCCGCGGCGGCCCGGACGCCCCGGACGACCGCACGGTGGGGCTCGTCGCCGCGCTGGCCTTCCCCGAGCGGGTGGCGAAGGCGGACGGCGGCTCCTATCTGATGGCGTCGGGCACGCGCGCGGAGCTCGCCGAGGGCAGCCCGCTGCGGGGCGCCCCGTGGATCGCGGTGGCGGTCGCGGACCGGCCGGTGGGGCGCGGGCACGCTTGTGTGCGGCTCGCGGCCGTGGTGGACGAGGACACGGCCCGGTCGGCGGCGGCCTCCCTGTATCAGGAGGACGAGGAGGTGCACTGGGCCGGCGGCGACGTGGTGGCCCGCCGGGTCGAGCGGCTGGGCGCGATCGAGCTGGCGGAGCGCCCGCTGCCGGACGCCGGCCCCGCTCTCGTCCGGGCCGCTCTGCTCGACGGGCTGCGGCGGGAGGGGTTCGGGCTGCTGCGCTGGTCCCCGGACGCCGTGGTGCTGCGGCAGCGGCTGGCGTTCCTGCGGCTGCACCGGGGCGACCCGTGGCCCGACGTGTCCGACGAGGCGCTGCACGCGCGCGTGGACGAGTGGCTGGAGCCCGAGCTGGGCCGGGCCCGGCGACGGGCGGACCTCGGGCGGATCGACGCCGGGCAGGCGCTGGCACGGCTGCTGCCGTGGGCGACGGGTGAGGCGGGGCGGCTCGACGAGCTGGCCCCGGAGCGGGTCACCGTGCCCAGCGGCTCCCGGATCCGCGTCGACTACGGCGATCCGGAACGGCCCGTCCTGGCCGTCAAGCTGCAGGAGATGTTCGGGCTGGACACGTCCCCGGCGGTGGCCGGGGTGCCGCTCCTGGTGCATCTGCTCTCCCCCGCCGGGCGCCCGGCGGCCGTCACCGCCGATCTCGCCTCGTTCTGGCGGGACGGCTACCGGGGTGTCCGGGCGGAGCTGCGCGGCCGCTATCCGAAGCATCCGTGGCCGCAGGACCCGGCGTCCGCCGAGCCGACCCGGCACACCACCGCGCGGCTCAGGCGGTGACGGGGTCCGCTTCGGCGTCCCGCGCCGGTTCCGGGCCGCCGGGGCGGCGGCCGCGCGCCTCCAGCCAGAGGGACAGCGCGAGCAGCAGCCCGCCGAGGACCAGCAGGCCCCAGGGCAGGTACGACGTCATCAGCAGGACGAGGGTGCGGTTGCCCTTGACCAGGTCGACGGTGTGCTCGATGTAGTCGTCGCGCATCTTGACGTGCCCGGCGAACGCGGTGACCTTGTCGCGGCCGCCGAGCAGGGTGCCGCCGCGCAGCTCCTCCTTGTGGATCTCCTCGCCGTAGACGGGGGCGCCGGTGAGGGGTTCCACCCAGAACTTGCGGACGGTGGTGTACCAGCGGGTCGTGCCGGTCGCCGCCAGCGATGCGGGGGTGACGCCCTCGACGGGCAGGGACTTGGGGAACGGCACCTTCGTCCAGGGGATGACCTGCTCGAAGCAGTAGACCTCGACGCCCCGGAAGTCCTGGGTGCCCCGGTAGTGGATGGGGGCGGTGACGCGGGCCTGCGCGTCGAAGTACGCGTAGTCCCGCTTCTCGGTGAGGAAGGGCCACTTGAACTCGATGCCGTCGCGGCGCACGGGGTCGCCGTCGACCGATTCGCCGGGGGCGTGGACGGGTTCCTGTGTGTGCGCGTCGAAGATGTAGCGCTCGGGGACCCGGGAGACCATCCGGCCGTCGGGGCCGACGACGTACGAAAGGCCGTCCCACACGACGACGTCGCGGTCGGTGGTCCGCTCGACGCGCTCCGAGGCCGCCACGTCGCCCCTGAGGGTCTGCACGATGGTGATCTTGTCGACTTTCCGGGCCCGCATGGTGCCGTAGTCGAGGAGGGTGGCGTCCTTCGCCTCCAGGACCATGTCCTGGTACTGGTTCGCGGGGACCTTGGCCAGGCGCGGGAAGGCGTACCAGCGCAGCAGCGGGGACAGCGCCGCGCAGAGGACGGCGAGGGCGAGCAGGATCAGGCCGGCCGTGCGGCGCATGGCGGCCTCCCTTCCGGGCGGGCGGTCACGGATGGGCGGGCACGGTGGTCAGCAGCGGCTTCGGGGAGGTGCCGCCGGAGGGCGCGCCGACGGCGGTGAGCGCGAGGACCAGGGCGACGGCGGCGGCGAGTCCGGCCGCGGCGGCGATCAGGGCGCGCATGCGTGCCTCCCGGACACCCGGAACTGATGCATCGTCAGATCCGGCACCGTAGCAACGGGCCAGCGAGATGAGAACACGTCGCGCACATGCTCGCGCACATGCCGAAGGGGCGCCCGGCGGCCGGGCGCCCCTCCCCTGTCTTCCGTACCGGCTAGGCGGACGGCGAGGCGCTCTCCGACGGCTCCTGCGACGGGGTCGGCTCGGGCGACGTCTCGGCGGCGGCGACCTTCAGCTCGACCGTCAGGGTCGCGCCGCCCGCCGTGGCGATCCGCAGCAGGAAGGTGCCGGTGGTGTCGTCGGCGTACAGCTTCGGCAGTTCCAGCAGGCCGTCGGCGTCGGTCTTCAGGCCGGTCAGGGTGCGGACGGGCTTGCCGTCGGCGTCCTTGAAGTAGGGGCCCTTGCCGTTCTCCGCCGGGTCGTCCGCCGCCTTGATCAGGGTGGCGGTGGCCGCGACCTTGTCCGCGACGGCGCCCTTGTAGGTGGCCTTCACCTCGACCCGCTCGGCGAACTCGCCACCGGGCACGCAGGTCAGCGCGGTGTCGCCGGTGCGGGCCAGGGTGTCGGCGGCGCGCTCGGTGACGGTGGCCGTGTAGTCGAGCCCGGGGATCACACGGCCGACGACGGTGGCCCGGACCCTGAACTCGCCGGTGTCCTCGCCCGCCCGGAGCGCCGGCGCCACCGCCTTGCCGAAGCGGTCGGTGAGGACGGCGGCGTACTTCTCGCCGGTGCTGAAGGTGGCGTCGGTGTCCCCGGCGATGGTGAAGCGGACGCGGACCTTGGCGACGGCCTTGCCGGACTCCGTCTCGGCGCGGGCGCTGATCCGCCCGGTGAAGGTGTCGCCCGCCATCGCGGTGAGCTTCGCCGTACCGGCGTCCTCCAGGTGGTCCACCGTGTCGGTGGGGGTGGGCGGCGTGCTGGGCGGCGGGGTCGGCCTGGGGCTGCCGGAACCACCGCCGTCGCCCGGCTCGGAACCCCCGGGCTTCGGCGGCGTCGTGGGCTGCGCCGGGGACGGGGGGCTGGACGGCGTCGAGGGCGAGGCGGGCTGCGAAGGCGACGGCGTCGGGTTGGCGTCCGCCGCGTCGTCGCTGCGGTCGGAAGGGAGGGTGCCCGTGCCGTCCGGGATCTCGTGGGTGCCCTTGCGGTAGTAGTCCAGCCACCTGCGGACGAGCTGGAGGTAGTCCTGGGAGTTGTTGTAGCTCAGGATGGCGCGGTCGAGGTCGCCCGCCGTGGACAGGTCCCAGCCGAAGCGGCACAGGTAGTGACCGGCGGCGAGGGCGGCGTCGTAGACGTTGTTGGGGTCCTTGCGGCCGTCGCCGTTGCCGTCGCGGCCCGCCCACGCCCAGGTGGAGGGGATGAACTGCATGGGGCCGACGGCACGGTCGTAGCGGCTGTCGCCGTCGTAGGCGCCGCCGTCGGTGTCGCTGATGTTCGCGAAGCCGACGCCGTTGAGCTGCGGGCCGAGGATCTTGGACAGGGTGGTGCCGTTCGCGTCGACCCGGCCGCCGCGCGCCTGGCCCGACTCGACCTTGCCGATGGCGGCGAGGAGCTCCCAGGGCAGGTTGCAGCCCGGCTTGGACGCCCGCAGCGCGGCCGCCGCCTTCTTGTAGGCGTCGAGGACCGTGGCCGGTATGCCCGCCTCACCGGCCGCCGGGGTGACCGTGGTGCCCGCCGACGGGGCCGGGTTGGGGCTGTTGAGCGGCGGAAGGTCCGTGTAGTACGGCGAGTTGCCGGTCGCGCTGTCGGCGGCGGGGGCGTCCGGGGACGGCTGGGTGCCGGTGGTCACCTGTCTGCCGGCGCCGTCGGTCGTCACTCCCGGAGCCTGGGACGCGGCCAGCGCCGCGACCACGACCGCGGCGACCGTGGTGTTCACCGCCCCCTTGCGGAGCCTGCCGAATTCCGCCGCCATGTGGTGGACCCCTCCCGTGGACGCCCTGACGTCCGTGTCGGCCTGCCGGACCCGCCGTGCCGGGCCCGTCCCTGTAGTGACGATCGACCCGCCACGACAGTTGCCCTCACGGCGGGGATTGCGTCGCCGTTCATCTGTTCGTTCGCGGGTCCTGGCACTGTGACCCAGGCGACCCTACGACAACTTCCCTTGCACGCACACCCGTTGCCGCCCGATATTTCCCGGTTGGCCACACGCCGTCCTCCGGCCGGGCCGTCCCGCATACTGGCTTCGCCGACGAGGGGGGCCGGACGGGTCCCGTCAAGACCGCATCCGAGGAGCCCTGTTGCCGTTCACGCTCAGCCACGCGGCCGCCGTCCTGCCCGCCCTGCGCACCGGGGGAACCGGCCGGGCCGGACTCGTGCCGGCGGTCCTGGTGGCCGGTTCCTTCGCTCCCGACATGACCTACTACGCGGCGAGTGTCCTGTCCGGGGCCATGGAGTTCGGGGACGTCACGCACTCCGTGCCGGGTGTCCTCACCGTCGACGTCGTCATCGCCTGGGCGCTGGTGGGGGTGTGGCTGCTGCTGCGCGAGCCGCTGGTGGCGCTGCTGCCGGCCCGGCTCCAGTCGCGGCCGGCCGCGCTGCTGCGGTGCGGGGCGCCTCGCGCGCGGGTGACTCCGGCGCTCGCCGGGCGCTGGTACGTCTCCGCCGTCCTGGGCGGGCTCACCCATGTGGTGTGGGACGCGTTCACCCATCTCGACCGCTGGGGGATGCGGTTGTTCCCGGTGCTCGGTGAGGAGGTCGCGGGGTCGCCGCTGTACTGGTACCTGCAGTACGGGGGGTCGGCGGTCGCGGCGGTCGTCATCGCCGTGTTCGTGTCGGTGGCGCTGCGGCGCGCGCGGGTGGCGGGGCCGGGGAGTCCCGTGCCGGGGGTGCCGGTGCTGTCCGTGCGGGACCGGTGGTGGGCCGTGCTGGTCGTCGGCGGGTGCGCGGCGGTGGCGGCGTTCCAGCGGGCGTCCCGCTGGTGGGAGTACTGGGGAGCCACCGCCAAGTACTGGGAGCTGATCCCGACCCTGTGCTTCGGCGCGGGCGCCGGACTCGTCGTGGGGCTCCTGCTGTACGGCGCCGCCGTCAGGCTGTGGCGTCCGGTCCCGGTCCCTGGCAGTGCGGGGACGGGTGGTGCCGAGCGGGAACGGAGCCGGCCGGGGGTGCGGTGACGTCGTCCGTGCCGGTGCCGGTCGCCGTGCCGGCGGCTTCGGGGGTGCCGGTTCCCGTGCTCGCCTCGAAGACCGTCACCCCGTGGTGTGGGCGGCAGCGGGGGATCAGGGTGCGGGCCATGGCCGCGTAGGAGCGGGCGAGTTCGGTCCAGGCGCGGAGCCGTCGGATCAGACGCCGGCGGGCGGCCGTCACGGTGCGCCGTACGGTGCCGATGAGTTCGGCGGGGATGCGGGCGGTGCTCGCATCGGGGGCGAGTGCGGGGGCCTGCGGCGGTGTGGGGGGCGGGGGACGGTCGGCGTGCGCCGGTGCCCTGGCCGTCCGGCGGTTGAGCGTGCGTATACCCATGTCGGCATCCTTACGGGCGGGGAGTGCCGGGGGCGTTTTGGCGGGGGCCACGTGGGTGACCAGTCCCTGCGGGGCTGGGCGGGGGGCGCCTCTTCGTGTGCCGGGGGCGGTGTGTTTCGCGGGTGCGGGCGCGTGGGGGCTGAGCGCGCAGTTCCCCGCGCCCCTCAGGGGGTGGTCCCGCTCGGTAAGTCGCGTGCGGGCCGTGGGGGCTGGGCGCGCAGTTCCCCGCGCCCCTCGGGGGTGGTGCTGCCCCGTGTGTCGCGTGTGGGCGCAGTTCCCCGCGCCCCGGAGGGGGCGGGCCTTCGGCACGCCGGGCCGGTGGGGGGCCGGTCCGGCGTGCTTTCGTGCTGTCTGCCGGAGGCGTCAGTGGGCCGCGGACTCCCAGTCGGGGCCCACGCCCACCGAGACACCCAGGGGGACCCTCAGGTGGACCGCGTTCGACATTTCGCGGCGGACCAGTTCCTCCGCCGCCTCACGCTCGCCCGGGGCGATCTCCAGGACGATTTCGTCGTGGACCTGGAGGAGCATGCGGGAGGCGAGGCCGGACTCGCGCAGGGCCCGGTCCACGTTGAGCATGGCGATCTTGACGATGTCGGCCGCCGTGCCCTGGATCGGCGCGTTCAGGGCCATGCGCTCGGCCGCCTCGCGGCGCTGGCGGTTGTCGCTGTTGAGGTCGGGCAGATAGCGGCGGCGGCCGAAGAGGGTCGCCGTGTACCCGGTGGCCCGTGCCTCGTCGACCGCGCGGCGCAGGTAGTCGCGGACGCCGCCGAACCGCTCGAAGTAGGCGTCCATCAGGGTGCGCGCCTCGGCCGCCTCGATGTTCAGCTGCTGGGAGAGGCCGAAGGCCGACAGCCCGTACGCCAGGCCGTACGACATCGCCTTGATCTTGCGGCGCATCTCCGCGTCCACGGCGGACGGCTCCACCCCGAAGACCTGGGAGGCGGCCGTGGTGTGCAGGTCCTCGCCGGAGGTGAACGCCTCGATCAGGCCCTCGTCCTCGGACAGGTGGGCCATCACGCGCAGCTCGATCTGGCTGTAGTCCGCGGTCATCAGGGACTCGAAGCCCTCGCCGACGACGAAGCCCCGGCGGATCGCGCGGCCCTCGTCGGTACGGACCGGGATGTTCTGCAGGTTGGGGTCCGTGGAGGAGAGGCGGCCGGTGGCGGCGACGGTCTGGTTGAACGTGGTGTGGATCCGGCCGTCCGTGGCGATCGTCTTGATCAGGCCCTCGACCGTGACCCGCAGCTTCGCCTGCTCACGGTGGCGGAGCATGATCACCGGCAGTTCGTTGTCCGTCTGGCCGGCGAGCCAGGCCAGGGCGTCGGCGTCGGTGGTGTAGCCGGTCTTGGTCTTCTTCGTCCTGGGCAGCGCCAGCTCGCCGAAGAGGACCTCCTGGAGCTGCTTGGGCGAGCCCAGGTTGAACTCGTGCCCGGCCGCGGCGTGCGCCTCCTTCACGGCCTGCTGCACGGCGCCCGCGAACAGCTGCTCCATCGCCTCCAGGTGGGCCCGGTCCGCGGCGATGCCGTGCCGCTCCATGCGCGCGAGCAGGGCGGAGGTCGGCAGCTCCATGTCCCGCAGCAGCTCGGCGGCGCCGACCTCCCGCAGCCGGCCCTCGAAGGCCTCGCCCAGGTCGAGGACGGTACGGGCCTGGACCATGAGCGCCTCGGCCTCGGCGCCCTCGTCCGCCCCGAAGGCGAGCTGGCCGTCGGCGGTGGCGGCGGGCGCCAGCTCGCGGTGCAGGTACTCCAGGGACAGCGCGTCCAGGTCGAAGGAGCGGCGGCCCGGCTTGACCAGGTAGGCGGCGAGCGCGGTGTCCATGCGGACGCCCTCGATGCTCCAGCCGTGCTCGGCGAAGACCCGCATGGCGCCCTTGGCGTTGTGGAAGACCTTGGGCCGCTCGGCGTCCGCGAGCCACCCGGCGAACGCCCGCTCGTCGGCCTCGTCGAGCTGCGAGGGGTCGAACCAGGCCGCCGCGCCGCTGTCCGCGGCCAGCGCGACCTCGGCGACCGAGCCGGCGCCGAGGGCCCAGGTGTCGACGGTGGCCACGCCGAGCGCCCCGCCGGCGTGCTCCGCCAGCCAGGGAGCCAGCTCGCCGGTGCCGAGGACGGCGCCGTCCAGGGCGACGCCCTCGGTGGAGATCGGGGTGGTCTCGGCCTCCTCGGCGCCCGGGTCGACGCCGAAGAGCCGCTCGCGCAGCGACGGGTTCCGGATCTCCAGGGTGTCCAGGATCATCGCGACGGCCTTGCGGTCGTACGGCTCGCGCGCGAGGTCGGTGACGGCCTTCGGCAGCTCGACCTGCCGCTCCAGCTCGGTGAGGCGGCGGTTGAGCTTGACGGCCTCCAGGTGCTCGCGG
The DNA here is from genome assembly GCF_040645135.1 of Streptomyces sp. NPDC046859. Taxonomy (NCBI): domain Bacteria; kingdom Bacillati; phylum Actinomycetota; class Actinomycetes; order Kitasatosporales; family Streptomycetaceae; genus Streptomyces; species Streptomyces sp. NPDC046859. The sequence goes on along the minus strand of NZ_JBEYXR010000005.1, from coordinate 179,319 downwards.
AGGTTCTGCCCGGCCTTGCCCTTGACCTCCTCGACGCGCTCGACCAGCTCCGCGAAGGAACCGAACTGGTTGATCCACTTCGCGGCGGTTTTCTCGCCGACGCCGGGGATGCCCGGCAGGTTGTCGGACGGGTCGCCGCGCAGGGCCGCGAAGTCGGGGTACTGGGCGGGGGTGAGGCCGTACTTCTCGACGACCTTCTCCGGGGTGAACCGGGTCAGCTCGGAGACGCCCTTGGTGGGGTACAGCACGGTGGTGTGCTCGCTGACCAGCTGGAACGAGTCACGGTCGCCGGTGACGATCAGCACCTCGAAACCGGCGGCCTCGGCCTGGGTGGCGAGCGTGGCGATCACGTCGTCGGCCTCGAAGCCCTCGACGGCGAACCGGGAGACGCGCATCGCGTCCAGCAGCTCGCCGATCAGCTCGACCTGGCCCTTGAACTCGTCCGGGGTCTTGGAGCGGTTCGCCTTGTACTCCGTGAACTCCTGGGAGCGCCACGTCTTGCGGGAGACGTCGAACGCCACCGCGAAGTGGGTGGGCGTCTCGTCACGCAGCGTGTTCGCCAGCATCGACGCGAAGCCGTAGATCGCGTTCGTCGGCTGGCCCGTCGCCGTCGTGAAGTTCTCCGCGGGCAGCGCGAAGAAGGCCCGGTAGGCCAGCGAGTGCCCGTCCATGAGCATCAGGCGGGGCCGGTCGCCGCCGGGGGTGCTGTCGGTCTGCTTCGATGCTGTCTCTGCCACGTCCCCGATCCTGCCACGCCGCACTGACAGCCGGGCCCCGCCGGGGTGCCGTCCGAGCGGCCCCGATGGTGTCCGAGGCCCGAACACCCGCTCCCCGCAGGGCCGGTTCCGCGTGCGAGGATCAGAGACGTACCTCACACGTGTACCCGAAGGAGAGCGCGCGATGGCCAGCAAGCCGCCCACGGATGATCCGGTCCAGGACGCGCCCGAGGTCGCCGAGCCGCAGCACGCGGCGGCGGGGCTGCCCGCCGTCGGCCACACCCTGCGGGTCGCCCAGCGCCAGATGGGGATCAGGCGCACCGCGCTGACCCTGCTGCGGGTCAACCAGAAGGACGGCTTCGACTGCCCGGGGTGCGCCTGGCCCGAGCCGGAGCACCGGCACACGGCGGAGTTCTGCGAGAACGGCGCGAAGGCGGTCGCCGAGGAGGCCACCCTGCGCCGGGTCACCCCGGAGTTCTTCGCGGCGCACCCCGTGGCCGACCTGGCGACGCGCAGCGGCTACTGGCTCGGGCAGCAGGGGCGGCTCACCCACCCCGTGTACCTGCCGGAGGGCGGCACCCACTACGAGCCGGTGACCTGGGAGCGGGCCTTCGACATCGTCGCCGAGGAGATCGCCGCGCTCGGTTCGCCCGACGAGGCCGTCTTCTACACGTCGGGCCGCACCAGCAATGAGGCGGCCTTCCTCTACCAGCTCTTCGCCCGCGAGCTCGGCACGAACAACCTGCCGGACTGCTCGAACATGTGCCACGAGTCGTCCGGGTCCGCGCTGTCGGAGACGATCGGCGTCGGCAAGGGCAGCGTCCTGCTGGACGACCTGTACAAGGCCGAGCTGATCATCGTCGCCGGGCAGAACCCGGGGACGAACCATCCGCGGATGCTCTCCGCCCTGGAGAAGGCGAAGGCGAACGGCGCCCGGATCATCACCGTCAACCCGCTGCCCGAGGCCGGTCTGGAGCGGTTCAAGAACCCGCAGACCGCGCAGGGCATGCTCAGGGGCGCGGCGCTCACCGATCTGTTCCTGCAGATCCGCATCGGCGGCGACCAGGCGCTGTTCCGGCTGCTGAACAAGCTGATCCTGGAGACCGAGGGCGCCGTCGACGAGGACTTCGTCCGCGACCACACGCACGGCTTCGAGGAGTTCGCCGAGGCCGCCCGCGCCGCCGACCGGGACGAGACGCTGGCGGCGACAGGCCTCGCGCCTGAGGACGTCGACAGGGCGCTGGAGATGGTGCTGGCCTCGCGGCGCACGGTGGTGTGCTGGGCGATGGGCCTGACGCAGCACAAGCACTCGGTGCCGACGATCCGGGAGGTCGTCAACTTCCTTCTGCTGCGCGGCGACATCGGCCGTCCCGGCTCGGGCGTGTGCCCGGTGCGCGGCCACTCCAATGTGCAGGGCGACCGCACGATGGGCATCTTCGAGCGGCCCGCGCCCGCCTTCCTGGACGCCCTGGAGCGGGAGTTCGGGTTCGCGCCGCCGCGTGCGCACGGCCTGGACGTCGTACGGGCCATCCGGGCGCTGCGCGACGGCGAGGCGAAGGTGTTCTTCGCGATGGGCGGCAACTTCGTGGCGGCCACGCCGGACACGGCCGTCACCGAGGCGGCCGTGCGGCGGGCCCGGCTGACGGTGCACGTGTCGACGAAGCTGAACCGCAGTCACGCGGTGACGGGCGCGCGGGCGCTGATCCTGCCGACGCTGGGCCGTACCGAGCGCGATCTGCAGGGCGGCGGCGAGCAGTTCGTCACCGTCGAGGACTCCATGGGCATGGTGCACGCCTCCCGGGGGCGCCTGGAGCCGGCGAGCGGTCATCTGCTGTCGGAGCCGGCGATCGTGTGCCGGCTGGCCCGCCGGGTGCTGGGCGAGCAGAGCCGTACGCCCTGGGAGGAGTTCGAGAAGGACTACGCGACGATCCGGGACCGCATCGCCCGGGTCGTCCCCGGCTTCGAGGACTTCAACGCGCGCGTGGCGCGTCCCGGCGGCTTCACGCTGCCGCACGCCCCGCGCGACGAGCGGCGCTTCCCTACGGCGACCGGCAAGGCCAACTTCACGGCGGCTCCGGTGGAGTACCCGGAGGTCCCCGAGGGGCGGCTGCTGCTGCAGACACTGCGGTCGCACGACCAGTACAACACCACGATCTACGGCCTGGACGACCGCTACCGGGGCATCCGCAACGGCCGCCGGGTGGTGCTGGTCAACCCGGAGGACGCGCGGCGCCTCGGGGTCGCCGACGGTTCGTACGTCGATCTGGTCGGCGAGTGGAAGGACGGCGTCGAGCGGCGCGCGCCCGGTTTCCGGGTGGTGTCCTACCCGACGGCGCGGGGCTGCGCGGCCGCCTACTACCCGGAGACCAACGTGCTGGTGCCGCTGGACGCCACCGCCGACATCAGCAATACACCGGCCAGCAAGTCCGTGATCGTGCGTCTGGAACAATCGGCGACCGACTGAGCGTTTGCTCAGGCGTTGTCACCCCGGTGACGACCGCCGACAGACCGCTGATCACACACACCGGGTGATCACGACGAACGGAGCCTGGCCCATGGGCGAGCAGCAGCACGTGACATTCCCGCAGGAGGTCATCGACGAGTACGCCGCGCTCGGCGTCGATCTCCAGGCCCTGTTCTCGGCCGGGCACCTCGGCAATCGCATGGGCGTCGAGATCGTGGAGGCGTCCGCCGAGCGGGTCGTCGGGACGATGCCGGTGGAGGGGAACACCCAGCCGTACGGGCTGCTGCACGGCGGCGCGTCCGCGGTGCTCGCCGAGACGCTCGGCTCGGTGGGGTCCATGCTGCACGGCGGCACCTCCAAGATCGCGGTGGGGGTGGACCTCAACTGCACCCACCACCGGGGCGCCCGCTCCGGACTGGTGACCGGTGTCGCCACGCCGCTGCACCGGGGCCGCTCGACGGCGACGTACGAGATCGTGATCAGCGACGAGCAGGGGCGGCGGGTGTGCACCGCGCGGCTGACCTGCATGCTGCGGGACGTGAACCCCAGTGACGCGGAGCGGGTCCGCCCGACTGGCTGACGGCGGGTCAACTCTCGTTTCCCACCCCGCCGTTGATCCCGGCCCTGTGGCGGCATACGGTCGGGGCATGACCAAGGCAGGGGTGCGCCGGAAGGGGGCCGCGCTCGGATTGGCCCTGCTGGCCGCCTGCTCGGCGGGCGGCTGCGGGGGCCCGGGCGCGGACCTCTCGCCGACCGCCGCGCCGGCGAGCCGCGGCTCCCCCTCCCCCACGGCGACTTCACCGGCCCGGCTGTGCACGCGGATCATCACGTACTGGTCGCACCGGGCGCTGAGCGGCGACACCTACGGCGACTACCAGTCGATGGGGCTGTCCGACGGGCAGTACGAGATCCTCCGCACGGTGGTGGACGCCGCCCGCGCCGAACGCGAACGCACCGGTGACGAGGGGGCCGGCCGGCTCATCGACCGCCGCGCGCGCACGGCCTGCGAGAAGCGGTACCGAAACGGCGGACCCACCGGAGGCCCATGGGGCTGAGGCGCGACATCAGAAATTCCACTTTCGTGCCCTCTACACGAATATGGGGAGGCGCGCCGGACGTCTTTCACCCGCGTAACTCTGCGTAATACGGCTGCAATAAACGGCGCCCCCTCTCCCCCGGCGCGACGCTTTGCCACGGAGCCCCGCGAGACCCCCGGCAGCCTTCGACAACGAATGCCGTCATCACCAAAACCCGTGAACACTAGTGAAGAAGCTACGCGCGAACGCTGCGGATTCTCACTATGTGGACAGGGCGAATCGGCCGGAAATCCGCTCTTCCCCCCACGCAGTACCGCTCAGGGATACCGCGTGTCATAACAAGAGCGTCACAGCCTTGGTCAGAGCCTCCTCCATGTTCCCCACCCGCGCTTAGAGTCACGGCCAGTCACCGAGCCATCGGATTCGAAGTCACTTCGTCCCCAGCGCTCGACTCGGCGCGTTCCACGGGGAACCGCCGTGCCAGGGAAAGGACCTGATTCGTGCGTCAACGTTCGATCATCGCCATTACCGCCGCGCTCGCGGCGGGATCGCTGACACTCACGGCTTGTGGGTCGCGTGACGACGACGGCGGCAGCAGCAACGGCGACAAGACCACAGTTGTGATCGGCCTCGACGCCCCGCTGACCGGCGACCTCTCCGCGCTCGGCCTCGGCATGAAGAACTCCGCCGACCTGGCCGCCAAGACGGCCAACAAGAAGGAGTTCGTCAAGGGCGTCGAGTTCAAGATCGAGGCCCTGGACGACCAGGCCCAGCCCCAGGTCGGCCAGCAGAACGCCCAGAAGTTCATCAGCAACAAGGACGTCCTCGGCGTCGTCGGCCCGCTGAACTCCAGCGTCTCGCAGCAGATGCAGAAGCCGTTCAGCGACGCCGGCCTGACCCAGGTCTCCCCGGCCAACACCGGCACCGAGCTGACCCAGGGCGACGGCTGGAAGACCGGCGACTCGGTCCGCCAGTTCAAGACGTTCTTCCGCACCGCCACCACGGACGAGATCCAGGGTGCCTTCGCCGCGGACTACCTGTACAACAAGGCGAAGCTCAAGAAGGTCTACCTGATCGACGACCAGAAGACCTACGGCGCCGGCCTCGCCGCGTCCTTCAAGGCGAACTTCGCCAAGTTCGGCGGCAAGATCGTGGGCACCGACCACATCAACCCCGACGACCGTGACTTCAACGCCGTGGTCGCCAAGATCAAGAAGACCGGCGCCCAGGCCCTGTACTACGGCGGCGAGTACCCGGCCGCCGGCCCGCTGAGCCAGCAGCTCAAGGACAGCGGCCAGAACATCCCGCTCATGGGCGGCGACGGCATCTACTCCGGCGAGTTCCCGAAGCTGAACAAGAAGGCCGAGGGCGACCTCGCGACCTCCGTCGGCCGGCCCGTCGAGCAGCTCCCCTCCGCCAAGACCTTCATCGCGGACTACAAGGCCGCGGGCTACGAGGACGACTACGAGGCCTACGGCGGCCTCACCTACGACGCCACCTGGGCCATCATCGAGGCCGTCAAGCTGGCCGTCGAGGGCAACGACGGCAAGGTCCCGTCCGACGGCCGCAAGACGGTCCTGGACGCCATGGCCAAGGTCAAGTTCGACGGCGTCACCGGCACCATCTCGTTCGACGAGTTCGGTGACACCACGAACCACACCATGACCGCGTACAAGGTCAAGGACAACGCCTGGGCGCCCGAGTTCAGCGGCGAGCCCAAGCTCGGCTGACGAAGGACGAGTCAGAGAACCCATCCTCCTCACACATTGATCCAGGCCGCGCGGGAAGCGCCCACCAGCGCTCCCCGCGCGGCGCCATATCCGAACCACTCCACGGAGGCCCTGCGGTGCACGAACTGCCGCAACAGCTGGCCAATGGACTCATCCTCGGCGCGATGTACGGACTCATCGCGATCGGCTACACGATGGTCTACGGCATCGTCCAGCTCATCAACTTCGCCCACGGCGAGATCTTCATGGTCGGGGGCTTCGGGGCCCTCACCATCTGGATGGTCCTCCCCGACGGCTTCGGCCTCGGGGCGGCGATCCCCCTCATGATCATCGGCGGCATCCTCGTCTCGGTCGCCGTCGGCACCGCGGCGGAACGGTTCGCCTACCGTCCCCTGCGCACCGCACCCCGCCTGGCGCCCCTCATCACCGCGATCGGCCTGTCCATCGTCCTCCAGCAGGCCGTATGGATGTGGTTCCCCGACGCGAAGAAGGACGTCCCCTTCCCCCGCTTCCAGGGCGACCCCGTCGAGATCCTCGGCGCCAACATCCAGCGCGGCGACATCTTCGTCCTCATAGCCGCCCCGCTCTGCATGATCGCCCTCGGCCTGTTCGTCAACAAGACGCGCTCCGGCCGCGGCATGCAGGCCACCGCCCAGGACCCCGACACCGCCAAGCTCATGGGCATCAACACCGACCGCATCATCGTCATGGCCTTCGCCATCGGTGCCGCGTTCGCCGCCGTCGCGGCCGTCGCCTACGGCCTGAAGAACGGCCAGGTCGGCTTCCGCATGGGCTTCCTGATGGGCCTCAAGGCCTTCACCGCCGCCGTCCTCGGCGGCATCGGCAACATCTACGGCGCCATGCTCGGCGGCCTCGTCCTCGGCGTCGCCGAGTCCCTCGCCACCGGCTACATCGGCGAGATCCCCGGCATGGACCTCTTCGGCGGCGGCGCCTGGAAGGACGTGTGGGCGTTCAGCCTCCTCATCCTCGTCCTGCTGTTCAGGCCACAGGGCCTGCTCGGCGAACGCGTCGCGGATCGGGCGTGATACCCATGACCACCGACATCCCCATGGACAAGACCACCGACGACACCACCAAGGTGTCCACCCCCGCAGCCACCCCGATCATCCCGCTGCCGCACGCCGCGGCCCGCGGACTGACGGTCGCCGGCTCCGCACTCGCCCTCATCGGCACCTTCCTCGCCTGGACCTGGACCGACGAGTTCCCGGGCAACCTGACCGTCACCGGCTACCCCGGCGGCCTCCAGGTCCTCACCCTCGTCGGCTCCCTGCTCACCCTCCTGTTCGCCCTCGCCGGCTACGGCATCCGCGGACTGGGCTGGCTCACCCCCGGCGGCAAGAACAGCCCCGTCCTGCTCGCCGCCCTCGGCGTGCTCGGCGTCACCGGCTACGCCATGGGCGCCATCGCGCAGGAACTCGGCGGCCTCGTCAACCTGGAACCCGGCGCCTGGGTCTCCGGCCTCGGCGCCCTCATCGCCGTCATCGGCGCCCTCGGCCTCCCCGTCGACCAGCCCTACGACGCCGGCGACCCCGACCCCCACCTCTGGGGCCGCGTCCGCCACGCACTCACCTCCCCCGAGCCCGGCCGCGCCAAGGAACTCCCCTCCTGGCTCGAGATCCTGATCATCGCCGCAGGCTTCGGCGTCGGCCTGTACGTCTTCGCGTACGGCATCAGCACCGAGTACTCCGAGCTGTTCATCGGCTTCCTCATCCTCGCGGCCTTCGGCTTCACCGCCGTCACCCGCGCCGGACTGCTGAAGCGGCTCTCCGCACTCACCGCCAAGCACCGCAACGTCACCCTCGCGGCGGCGTTCGCCGCGGCGATCTGCTTCCCCTTCACCCAGACCAACGACCAGTTCGCCCTCATCGGCGCGAACATCCTGATCTTCGCCACGGTCGCCCTGGGCCTCAACGTCGTCGTCGGCCTCGCCGGCCTCCTCGACCTCGGCTACGTCGCCTTCCTCGGCGTCGGCGCCTACGCCGCCGCCCTGGTCTCCGGCTCCCCGTCGTCGACCATCGGCGTCACCTTCCCGTTCTGGGCCGCCGTCCTCACCGGCGCCATCGCCTCGCTGATCTTCGGCGTCGTCATCGGCGCACCGACCCTGCGACTGCGCGGCGACTACCTCGCCATCGTGACGCTCGGCTTCGGTGAGATCTTCCGCATCACCATGAACAACCTGAACGGCAACAGCGGACCGGACGTCACCAACGGCTCCAACGGCATCCCGCAGATCCCCGACCTGGAGATCTTCGGCTTCAACCTCGGAGTCCCCCACGACGTCCTCGGCCACGAGCTCACCCGCTCGGCCAACTACTACCTGATGATGCTGCTGTTCACAGCCATCGTCGTGCTGGTCTTCCGCCGCTCCGCGGAATCCCGCATCGGCCGCGCCTGGGTCGCCATCCGCGAGGACGAGACCGCCGCCACCGCCATGGGCATCAACGGCTTCCGCCTGAAGCTGCTCGCCTTCGCCCTCGGCGCCTGCCTCGCCGGCCTCGCCGGCACCGTCCAGGCCCACGTCTCCTACAGCGTCACCCCCGAGCAGTACCAGTTCGCCGGCTCCGTGCCGCCGAACTCGGCCTTCCTGCTCGCCGCCGTCATCCTCGGCGGCATGGGCACCATCAGCGGACCGCTGATCGGCGCCGCGCTGCTCTACCTGATCCCGGCCAAGCTCCAGTTCATGGCCGAGTACCAGCTGCTGCTCTTCGGTATCGCCCTGATGCTCCTGATGCGCTTCCGCCCCGAGGGCCTGGTCGCCGACCGCAGGAAGCAGCTCGAATTCCACGAGACCGGACAGCTCGACGTACCGGAGGACAAGCCATTGCCCGAAGGCGCGACCGGCGTCGCCAAGGCAGGGGCGTGACCGCCATGACCACCACCACGACCGCACCCACCACCACGGTGCTCGACGCCAGCGGCGTCACCATGCGCTTCGGCGGCCTCACCGCCGTCCGCGACGTCGACCTCACCGTCAACACCGGCGAGATCGTCGGCCTCATCGGCCCCAACGGCGCCGGCAAGACGACCTTCTTCAACTGCCTCACCGGCCTCTACGTCCCCACCGAGGGCAAAGTCGCCTACAAAGGCACCGTCCTGCCGCCCAAGCCCCACCTGGTCACCCAGGCCGGCATCGCCCGGACCTTCCAGAACATCCGGCTCTTCGCCAACATGACCGTTCTGGAGAACGTCCTCGTCGGACGGCACACCCGCACCAAGGAAGGCCTCTGGTCCGCCCTGCTGCGCCTGCCCGGCTTCAAGAAGGCCGAAGAGGCCTCCCGCGAACGGGCCATGGAACTCCTGGAGTTCACCGGCCTCGCCGCCAAGGCCGACCACCTCGCCCGCAACCTGCCCTACGGCGAACAGCGCAAGCTGGAGATCGCCCGGGCCCTCGCGAGCGAACCCGGCCTGCTCCTCCTCGACGAACCCACCGCCGGCATGAACCCCCAGGAGACCCGCGCGGCCGAAGAACTCATCTTCGCCATCCGGGACCAGGGCATCGCCGTCCTCGTCATCGAGCACGACATCCGGTTCATCATGAACCTCTGCGACCGGGTCGCCGTGCTCGTCCAGGGCGAGAAGATCGTCGAAGGACCCGCCGAGGTCGTCCAGGCCGACGAGCGCGTCATCGCCGCCTACCTCGGCGAGCCCTTCGAGGGCGCGCCCGGTGCCGCCGAGGCCGCCGAGGTCGAGGCCGCGGAGGGCGACGCGCACAGCACCACGGAAGGGGACGACAAGTGACCGCACTGCTCGAGGTCGAGGACCTCAGAGTCGCCTACGGCAAGATCGAGGCCGTCAAGGGCATCTCGTTCAAGGTCGAAGCAGGCGAGGTCGTCACCCTCATCGGCACCAACGGCGCCGGGAAGACCACCACCCTGCGCACCCTCTCGGGACTCCTCCAGCCCCTGTCCGGCGACATCAAGTTCGACGGCAAGTCGCTGAAGAAGATCCCCGCCCACAAGGTCGTCTCGCTGGGACTCGCCCACTCCCCCGAGGGGCGGCACATCTTCCCCCGCATGACGATCGAGGACAACCTCCGCCTCGGCGCCTTCCTGCGCAACGACAAGGACGGCATCGAGAAGGACATCCAGCGCGCCTACGACCTCTTCCCCATCCTCGGGGAACGCCGCAAGCAGGCCGCGGGCACCCTCTCCGGCGGCGAGCAGCAGATGCTCGCCATGGGGCGGGCGCTGATGTCCCGGCCGAAGCTGCTCATGCTCGACGAGCCCAGCATGGGCCTCTCGCCGATCATGATGCAGAAGATCATGGCGACCATCCAGGAGCTCAAGGCGTCGGGCACCACCATCCTGCTCATCGAGCAGAACGCCCAGGCCGCGCTCTCCCTGGCCGACCACGGCCACGTCATGGAGGTCGGCAAGATCGTCCTCTCCGGCTCCGGGCAGGACCTCCTGCACGACGAGTCGGTCCGCAAGGCGTACCTCGGCGAGGACTGACGCCCCACGGCAGAGGCCCGTGCCCCCCGGTCAGGGGCACGGGCCTCACGCTTGCCCGGGAAGGTCAGCCCTTGGCGGCCTTCTTCTCCTCGGCGTCCTGGATCACGGCCTCGGCGACCTGCTGCATCGACATCCGGCGGTCCATCGACGTCTTCTGGATCCAGCGGAACGCGGCCGGCTCGGTCAGCCCGTACTGCGTCTGCAGGACGGACTTCGCCCGGTCCACGAGCTTGCGGGTCTCCAGGCGCTGGCTGAGGTCCGCGACCTCCTTCTCCAGCTCCTTCAGCTCCGTGAACCGCGAGACGGCCATCTCGATCGCCGGGACGACGTCGCTCTTGCTGAACGGCTTGACCAGGTACGCCATGGCACCGGCGTCGCGGGCGCGCTCCACGAGGTCGCGCTGCGAGAACGCCGTCAGCATCAGCACCGGGGCGATGCTCTCCTCGGCGATCTTCTCGGCCGCCGAGATGCCGTCGAGCTTCGGCATCTTCACGTCGAGGATCACGAGGTCCGGCCGGTGCTCGCGCGCCAGCTCGACGGCCTGCTCACCGTCACCGGCCTCACCGACGACGGTGTACCCCTCCTCCTCGAGCATCTCTTTGAGGTCGAGCCGGATCAGGGCCTCGTCCTCGGCGATGACGACACGGGTCGTCAGCGGAGGCACGTGCGACTTGTCGTCGTCGGGCGCGTCCACGGGCTGGGGCGACTCGGGGGCGGTCACGGGGGCTCCTTGTTGCGGGCCGGGCAGGTGCTGCTGCTTACGCAGCCTACCTAGAGGCGGGGAAGTGCGGTGACCCGGTATGCTTTCGCGCAGCCATACTCGCCGGGTTGGCGCAACTGGTTGACGCGGAGGTCTCAAACACCTCTGTCCGCAAGGACGTGTGGGTTCGAATCCCATACCCGGCACCGTGGAAAAGCGGATGTTCCCGTTCTCGTGAACATCCGCTTTTCGCTGCGTGTCGTCACAATCCGTGACGCAGGGTGCTCGCATGAACGGTCACGGCACAGACGTACGAGACAAAGCCCTCACTCTTCTGCGCGCCGGTGCGAGAAACGCGGACGTGGCTCGTCACCTCGCGATCGCGCCCGGCACGATCAGCTACTGGAAGCACCTGGACCGCGCGCAACGCGGTGAGTGTCCCGGTCGGCGCGATCCGAAGTGCCCTCCGTGCGACGGCCGGGATCTTGACAAGCCCAGCTACAGCTACCTGCTCGGCCTTTATCTAGGCGACGGGCACATCAGCCACTACTCCGCGCATCGCGTCCCGAACCTCATGATCAGCTGCGACGAGTCCTGGCCGGGCCTGATGGACGACTGCGAGAAGGCCATGCGTGCCGTGTTCCCCGACAACGCCGTCTGCCGGGTCCGCAGGACCGGCTGCCGGAATGTGAAGGTCTACTCGAAGCACCTCCCCTGCCTGTTCCCGCAGCACGGCCCCGGCAAGAAGCACGAGCGAACCATCGTCCTCGAACCCTGGCAGCAGGAAATCGTCGACGCTCACCCTTGGGAATTCATCCGCGGCCTCATCCACTCCGACGGATGCCGTATCACCAACTGGACGACGCGCATGGTCGGCGGTGAGCGCAAGCGGTACGAGTATCCGCGCTATCTCCTGGCCAACAGGTCGGACGACATCCGCAGGCTCTTCACCGACACGCTCGACAAGCTCGGCGTGCGGTGGACCACCCTCGCACGCGGCAGCGACCCGTTCACCGTCTCCATCGCCCGCAAGGCGTCAGTCACCCTCATGGACGTCCACGTCGGCCCCAAGTACTGACCTGACCGTCAGTGCGGGGTGTCGTCCTCACCGATGTGGTGGACGCGGACCAGGTTGGTCGAGCCCGACACCCCGGGCGGCGAGCCTGCGGTGATGACGACCGTGTCGCCCTTCTTGCAGCGGCCGTACCGCAACAGCAGTTCGTCCACCTGGTCGACCATCGCGTCCGTGGAGTCCGCGTGCGGCCCGAGGAACGTCTCCACGCCCCAGGTCAGGTTCAGCTGCGACCGGGTGGCCGGCTCGGGGGTGAAGGCGAGGAGGGGGATCGGCGAGCGGTAGCGGGAGAGGCGGCGGGCGGTGTCACCGGACTGGGTGAAGGCGACGAGGAAGCGGGCGCCGAGGAAGTCGCCGATCTCGGCGGCCGCGCGGGCGACCGCGCCGCCCTGGGTGCGGGGCTTGTTGTGTTCGGTCAGCGGGGGCAGCCCCTGGGCGAGGAGGTCCTCCTCGGCCGCTTCGACGATCCTCGCCATGGTGCGGACGGTCTCGACGGGGTATTTGCCGACGCTGGTCTCGCCGGAGAGCATCACGGCGTCGGTGCCGTCGATGACGGCGTTGGCCACGTCGGACGCCTCGGCGCGGGTGGGCCGGGAGTGGTCGATCATGGAGTCGAGCATCTGGGTGGCCACGATGACGGGCTTGGCGTTGCGCCGGGCCAGTTTGATCGCGCGCTTCTGGACGATCGGCACCTGTTCGAGCGGCATCTCCACGCCGAGGTCGCCGCGGGCGACCATGATGCCGTCGAAGGCGGCCACGATGTCGTCGAGGGCGTCGACGGCCTGGGGTTTCTCGATCTTGGCGATGACGGGGAGGCGGCGGCCCTCCTCGTCCATGATGCGGTGGACGTCGTCGATGTCGCGGCCGGAGCGGACGAAGGACAGGGCGATGACGTCGAAGCCGGTGCGCAGGGCCCAGCGCAGGTCGTCCTCGTCCTTGTCGGAGAGGGCGGGGACGGAGACGGCGACGCCGGGGAGGTTGAGGCCCTTGTGGTCGGAGACGATGCCGCCTTCGACGACGGTGGTGCGGACGCGGGGGCCGTCGACGGCGGTGACTTCGAGGCAGACCTTGCCGTCGTCGACGAGGATGCGTTCGCCGGGGGTGACGTCGGCGGCGAGGCCGGCGTAGGTGGTGGCGCACTGGTGGCGGTCGCCTTCGGCGTCCGGGTCGACGGTGAGGGTGAAGGTGTCGCCGCGTTCGAGGAGTACGGGTCCTTCGGTGAAGCGGCCGAGCCGGATCTTCGGGCCTTGAAGGTCGGCGAGGAGGCCGACGCTGTGCCCGGTCTCGTCGGACGCCTTGCGGACCTGCTGGTAGCGCTCCTCGTGTTCGGCGTGGGTGCCGTGGCTGAGGTTGAACCGGGCGACGTCCATTCCGGCCTCGACCAGTTCCCTTATACGGTCGTAGGTGTCGGTGGCGGGGCCCAGGGTGCAGACGATCTTGGCTCGGCGCATGGTTCGACTCTATGACTTACCGGTGGGTAGTGAATTGGCCGCGGGTGACGAGTCAACGACCCTTGTATGAAGGGTTATTGACAAGAGTTGAATTGTGCGGCGGGGTGCTCCGATGAGCAATTCCGGGGCACCCCATCGGGGGATATGGGGAATGCGCGGGGTCTCACAGCCGGGGCGGGGTCATGGTGAACCGGGCGTCGACCTGGGCGATGACGTGCTGTCGCTGGGGTTCGAGGTCGAGGGGTGCGGCGGGGGCGTCCTCGGCGGCTCCGTAGGCCAGGGAGCGGGTGCGGCCGCCGCGGGGTGGTGCGGGGCTGTCGGAGCCGGTGTCGGCGAGTTCGACGAGGGCGGCGAGGCTGGCCCCGAGGGCTTCGGCGTATTCGCGGGCGCGTTGGACGGCCTCGCGGACGGCGTGCTGCCGGGCCTGGCGGTGGGCGGGTGAGCCGGGGCGCAGGGCCCACCAGGGGCCGTCGACGCGGGTGAGGTCCAAGTCGGCCAGTCGGGTGGTGAGTTCGCCGAGGGCGGTGAAGTCGGTGAGGTCGGCGGTGAGGTGGACGCTGCCGTGGTAGGCGTGGACGCGTTCGCCGCGGCCTTTGTCCTTCAGTTCGGGGCTGAGGGAGAGGGCGCCGGTCTCCAGGCGTTCGACGGCGTCGCCGTAGCTCTTGACGAGGTCGAGGACGGTGGCGTTGCGCCGGGTGAGGTCGTCGAGGGCGGTGCGGCGGTCCTTGCCGCGGGAGGTGACGGTGACGCCGATGCGGGCGATCTCGGGGTCGACTTCGAGGTGGGCCTCGCCGCGGACGGCGAGGCGGGGGGCGTCGGGGGTTCCGTAGGGAAGGGCGGGTTGGGGGTCCTCTGAAGGGGTGGCCATACGTCCCACTCTGTCATCGCTTGCTCGGTTACGGGCCCGGCGGGTCATCAATTCGAAACCTGTGAGGGCTGTTGCCGGATGCGGTGCTCAGGTCAGAATCTACGCGCGTTGTTGGCCCTTTCTCCCGGGGAGATGCACTCATGCCGTTGGACCGCCGGAAGTTCCTGAAGAAGTCGGCCGTGACCGGAGCGGGAGTGGCGGTGGCCGGCGCGGTGGGCGCCCCGGCGGCCCAGGCCGCGCAGCCGGCGCAGGCGAAGGGGCCGAAGGAGAAGCGGTACGCGCTGAGCGTGCTGGGCACGACGGACCTGCACGGCAACGTCTTCAACTGGGACTACTTCAAGGACGCGGAGTACTCCGACACCGCGGGCAACGCGAGGGGCCTGTCGCGGGTCTCGACGCTGGTCGACCAGGTCCGCAAGGAGAAGGTGCGCGGCAACACGCTCCTCATCGACGCGGGTGACACGATCCAGGGCACCCCGCTGACGTACTACTACGCGAAGGTGGACCCGATCACCGCGAAGGGCGGCCCGGTCCACCCGATGGCGGCGGCGATGAACGCGATCGGGTACGACGCGGTGGCCCTCGGCAATCACGAGTTCAACTACGGCATCGAGACGCTGCGCAAGTTCGAGTCCCAGTGCGACTTCCCGCTGCTGGGCGCGAACGCGCTGGACGCGAAGACGCTGAAGCCCGCCTTTCCGCCGTACTTCATCAAGAAGTTCCCTGTGCCGGGTGCGCCGCCGGTGAAGGTGGCGGTGCTGGGTCTGACGAACCCGGGCATCGCGATCTGGGACAAGGCGTACGTCGAGGGCAAGCTGGTGTTCCCGGGTCTGGAGGAGCAGGCGGCGAAGTGGGTGCCGAGGCTGCGGTCGATGGGCGCGGACGTGGTCGTGGTGTCGGCGCACTCGGGTGCGTCGGGCACGTCGTCGTACGGTGACCAGCTGCCGTACGTGGAGAACTCGGCGGCGCTGGTGGCGCGGCAGGTGCCGGGGATCGACGCGATCCTCGTGGGGCACGCGCACACGGAGATCGCTGAGCTGCGGGTCACGAACGAGAAGACGGGCCGGACGGTCGTGCTGTCGGAGCCGCTGTGCTACGCGCAGCGGCTGTCGGTGTTCGACTTCGAGCTGGTCTTCGAGCGGGGCTGCTGGAAGGTCGAGTCGGTCAAGGCGTCCCTGCGGGACTCGAGGACGGTTGCGGACGACCCGCGGATCACCCGGCTGCTGAAGGACGACCACGACCTGGTCGTGGAGTACGTCAACCAGGTCGTCGGCTCGGCGACCGAGACGCTGACGACGGTGGACGCCCGGTACAAGGACGCCCCGATCATCGATCTGATCACCAGGGTCCAGGAGGACGTGGTGAGGGCGGCGCTGGCGGGTACGGAGTACGCCGCGTTGCCGGTGATCTCGCAGGCGTCGCCGTTCTCGCGGACGTCGGAGATCCCGGCCGGTGACGTGACGATCCGGGATCTGTCGAGCCTGTACGTGTACGACAACACGCTGGTCGCGAAGTTGATGACGGGCGCGCAGGTCAGGGCGTACCTGGAGTTCTCGGCGGAGTACTTCGTGCAGACGGCGGTGGGTGCGCCGGTGGACGTGGCGAAGCTGACGAACGCGAACAACCGGCCGGACTACAACTACGACTACGTGTCGGGGCTGTCGTACGACATCGACATCGCGCAGCCGGCCGGGAAGCGGATCGGGAACCTGTCGTACCAGGGTGCGCCGCTGGACGACGCGCAGAAGTTCGTGTTCGCGGTGAACAACTACCGGGCCAACGGTGGCGGGGCGTTCCCGCATGTGGCGTCGGCCCAGGAGCTGTGGTCGGAGTCGACGGAGATCCGGACCCGGATCGCGGAGTGGGTGACCGCGAAGGGTGTGCTGGACCCGAAGGACTTCGCGTCGGTGGACTGGAAGCTGACCCGTGAGGGCACTCCGGTGTTCTGACGGCGGCTCTCAGGAGCCCCGGATCCCGTCGGTGAGCGGTGTCAGTGCCTCGGGGCGCCGTGCTCGCGGGATCCGGGGCTCCTGCTGTTCCAGGCCGAAGGTGGTGAAGGCGGTCCGGCTGGGCAGCGGGTAGGTCTCCTTGCCGGTCACGGAGTTGAGGATGGTGGCGCTGCGCCAGGCGGCGAGTCCTAGGTCGGGGGTGCCGACGCCGTGGGTGTGGCGTTCGGCGTTCTGGACGTAGACGTGGCAGCCGGAGCCGGTGACGGACGGGTCCATGACGAGGCGGTAGGCGTCGTCGACGCGGGGGCGTTCCTGGCCGTCGCGGCGCAGGTGGGGGTCGAGGCCGGCGAGGAGGCGGTTCAGGGGGCGTTCGCGGTAGCCGGTGGCGAGGACGACGGCGTCGGTGGTGAGGCGGGTGCGGGCGTTCTGGTCGGGGTGCTCCAGATGGAGTTCGATCTTGGTGGTGGCGAGGCGTCCGGCGGTGCGGACGGCGACGCCGGGGGTGAGGACGGTGTCGGGCCAGCCGCCGTCCAGGGTGCGGCGGTAGAGCTCGTCGTGGATGGCGGCGAGGGTGTCGGCGTCGATTCCTTTGTGGAGCTGCCACTGGGAGGCGACGAGCCGGTCGCGGACGGGTTCGGCGAGGCTCTGGAAGTAGCGGGTGTAGTCGGGGGTGAAGTGCTCCAGGCCGAGCTTGGAGTACTCCATGGGGGCGAAGGACTCGGTGCGGCCGAGCCAGTGGAGCCGTTCGCGTCCGGCGGGCCGCCGGCGGAGCAGGTCGAGGAAGATCTCGGCGCCCGACTGTCCGGAGCCGACGACGGTGATGTGGTCGGCGGCGAGCAGGGTGTCGCGGTGGGTGAGGTAGTCGGCGGCGTGGACGACGGGGGCGCCGGGGGCGTCGACGAGGGGTCTGAGCGCGTCGGGGACGTCGGGTTCGGTGCCGATGCCGACGACGATGTTGCGGGCGTAGGTGCGGCTGAGTTCCTCGGTGCCGCCGTCGGGGTCGCGCCGGATGTGGTCGACCTCGAAGACTTCGCGTTCGGGGTTGAAGCGGACGGCGTCGACGTGGTGGCCGAAGTGCAGTCCGGGGAGGTTCTCGCTGACCCAGCGGCAGTAGGCGTCGTACTCGGCGCGCTGGATGTGGAAGCGCTCGGCGAAGTAGAAGGGGAAGAGCCGGTCGCGGGTGCGCAGGTGGTTGAGGAACGACCAGGGGCTGGCGGGGTCGACGAGGGTGACGAGGTCGGCGAGGAAGGGGACCTGGATGCGGGCGCCGTCGAGGAGGAGTCCGGGGTGCCAGGAGAAGGCGGGGCGCTGTTCGTAGAAGACGGCGTCGACTTCGGCGAGGGGGTGGGCGAGGGCGGCCAGGGAGAGGTTGAAGGGTCCGATGCCGATGCCGACGAGGTCGCGGGGGGCGTCGGGGGCGGGGCGCCGGGGCTGGGACTGCGGGGTCATCCGGGGGTGTTTCCTTCCACCAGTTTCAGGAGGGCGGCCAGATCGTCGGGGCGGGCCCGCGGGTTGAGCAGGGTGGCTTTGAGCCAGAGGCGCCCGTCGGCGTGGGAGCGGCCGAGGACGGCCCGGCCGTCGGTGAGGAGCCGGCGGCGTACGGCGGCGACGGCGGTGTCCGTGGCGTGCGCGGGCCGGAACAGGACCGTGCTGATGGTGGGCCGGTCGTAGAGGTCGAAGCCGGGGTGGTGGGCGACGAGGTCGGCGAGGTCGGCGGCGCGGTCGCAGACCTGGTCGACGAGCCGGCCGAGCCCGTCGCGGCCGAGGGTGGCGAGGGTGGCGGCGATCTTGAGGACGTCGGGCCGGCGGCTGGTCCGCGGGGAGCGGCCGAGCAGGTCGGGCAGGCCGGCGTCGGTGTCGTCGTCGGCGTTGAGGTAGTCGGCGCGGTGGTGCAGCGCGGCCAGGTCGGCGGGGTCGCGGGCGGTGAGGAGTCCGGCGGCGACGGGCTGCCAGCCGAGTTTGTGCAGGTCGAGGGTGACGGTGTGGGCGGCGTCGAGGCCGGTGAGCCGGTGGCGGTGGCGGTCGCTGAACAGCAGGCCCCCGCCGTAGGCGGCGTCGATGTGGAGGCGGGCGCCGTGGGCGGCGCACCGGGCGGCGATCTCGGGGAGCGGGTCGATCAGTCCGGCGTCGGTGGTTCCGGCGGTGGCGGCGACGAGGTGGGGGCCGGGGAGCCGGGTGAGGGCTTCGTCGAGGGCGGCGGGGTCGAGGACGCCGGCGGGTGCGGGGACGGTGACGGGTTCGGGGAGTCCGAGCAGCCAGGCGGCGCGGGGCAGGGAGTGGTGGGCGTTGGCGCCGTGCAGGAGGCGCACGCCGGTGCCCTGGGTCTCGCGGGCGAGGAGGACGGCGAGTTGGTTGGACTCGGTGCCGCCGGTGGTCACGAGGGCGTCGGGGGCCGCGGGCGGGGGGTGGATCTCGTCGGCGAGGGCGCGGGTGACGAGGGCTTCCAGGGCGGAGGCGGCCGGGGCCTGGTCCCAGGAGTCCAGGGAGGGGTTGAGGGCGCTCGCGGCGAGGTCGGCGGCGACGGCCACGGCGAGGGGCGGGCAGTGCAGGTGGGCGGCGCACAGCGGGTCGGCGGGGTCGGCGGAGCCTTCGGCGAGGGTGTGCACGAGGCGCTGGAGGGCGTCGGGGTCGCCGCGCTCGGGCAGGACGTCGGGGAGGGCGGCCCGGACGCGGGCGGTGACGGCCCGGGGGCCGCCGGCGGGCAGGGGGCCGCCGCGGGCGCGGGTGCCCGTGTCGAGCGCGGTGAGCACGGTGTCGAGCAACGGCCGCAGGGCTGGGGGGCCTTCGGGGCCTGAGGCGAGCGGTGAGGGCGTGCTCATCGTGTCCTCCCGGGCGCGCTGGACGAGAAGGACCTCCAGCTTGGACCCGGTTGAGCGACGGCACCCGGAAAGCCCCCTGACCGGAACCCGAAAGGGGGTATTCCCACACGGGGTGTGCGTGTCGTAGGGCGTGTCGCCCGTTCGGCGGAGTAGGGGGCGCCGGCGGAACCAGCACCCCCTGCCGCCGCGTCCTAGTCGCCCTGTGCCTCCCGGACGCGCAGCGCCCGGGCGAGGTCGTCGAGGTGGTCGGCGAGCCGGCGGCGCAGGGCCGGGGCGGGGTCGGCGTCGTCCAGGCAGGTCCGGCCGAGCCGCAGGGTCTCGCTGTCGACGGCGTGCGCGGGGAAGGCGTAGCGGCCGGCGGCGTCGGCGATGGCGGGGCCGCGGCGGGCCGCGACGGCGGGCGCGTCCTGGAAGTACCGCGCCACGTACGGCCGTACCAGGTCGGCCTGTTCGGGCTGCCAGAAGCCCTGGGCGGTGGCGGTGAACAGGTAGTTGGACAGGTCGTCGGAGCCGAACATGGCCTCCCAGGCGCGGGCCTTGGACTCCTCACCGGGCAGGGCGGCCCGGCAGCGTGCGGCGCCCTCCTGGCCGGTGGCGCTGGGGTCGCGCTCCAGTTCGGCGGCGATGGCGTCCTCGTCGACGGCGCCGAGGACGGCGAGCCGGGCGAGGACGCGCCAGCGCAGGTCGGGGTCGAGTTCGGGTCCGCCGGGGACGGTGCCGTCGGCGAGCCAGGCGGCGATGGTCTCGGGGTGGGCGGCGACGTCGATGGAGTGGCGGACGGCGATCAGGCGCAGGCCGGGGTTGTCGCCGTCCTCGGTGCGGCGGATGAGGTCGCGGCACAGTCCGGCGAGCAGGGCCAGTCCGCCGGGCCGCTGTGCGGGGGTGAGGTAGCGGTCGGCGATCTGCCCGGCGGCGAAGGCGAGGACGCCCTGGACGACGGCGAGGTCGCGTTCGTGCGGGAGGTGGGTGCGGGCGGCCTCCAGGTAGGCGAGGGGGGCGAGTTCGCCGTCGCGGACGGCGTCGCGCAGGGCGTTCCAGACGACGGCGCGGGTGAGCGGGTCGGGCAGTCCGGCGAGGCCCTTGCGGACGGTGTCGAAGGACGCGGGGTCGAAGCGGACCTTGGCGTAGGTCAGGTCGCCGTCGTTGAGGAGCAGCAGCGCGGGGCGTTTGCCGACGGGCAGCGGGGCGCTCTGGGGGACGTCGAGGTCGAGGCGCTCGCGCAGGGTGAGGTGGCCGTCGTCGGCGCCGAGGTCCTGGTCGTAGAGGCCGACGGCGATGCGGTGGGGGCGGCTGCCGGTGCGGTCGATGGTGAGGGCGCAGGTGCCGTTCTCGCCGGGGGTGACGGCCGGGGTGAGGGTGTCGACGCCGGTGGTGCGCAGCCAGGCGTCGGCCCAGGCGTGGACGTCGCGTTCGGTGGCGGAGGCGAGGGAGTCGATGAAGTCGGCGAGGGCGGCGTTGGCGAACTTGTGCCGGGCGAAGTGGGTGTTGATACCGGCGAGGAAGTCCTTCTCGCCGAGCCAGGCGACGAGCTGGCGGAGCGCGGAGGCGCCCTTGGCGTAGGAGATGCCGTCGAAGTTGAGCAGGGCGGAGGCGGTGTCGTCGACGTTCTCGGGGGCGACGGGGTGGGTGGTGGGCCGCTGGTCGGCGTCGTAGCCCCAGGCCTTGCGGGCGACGCCGAAGTCGGTCCAGGTGTCGGTGAAGCGGGTGGCTTCGGAGCAGATCTGGTAGCCCATGTACTCGGCGAAGGACTCGTTGAGCCAGATGTCGTCCCACCAGCGCAGGGTGACGAGGTCGCCGAACCACATGTGGGCCATCTCGTGGGCGATGACCATGGCGCGGGTCTGGCGTTCGGTGTCGGTGACGGCGGAGCGGTAGACGAACTCGTCGCGGAAGGTGACGAGGCCGGGGTTCTCCATGGCGCCGGCGTTGAACTCGGGGACGAACGCCTGGTCGTAGGAGTCGAAGGGGTAGGGCTCCTCGAACTTCTCGTGGAAGCGGTCGAAGCACTGCCGGGTGATCTCGAAGAGTTCCTCGGTGTCGGCGTCGAGGTAGGGGGCCAGGGAGCGGCGGCAGTGGATGCCGAAGGGCAGGCCGCGGTGCTCGGTGTGCGCGGAGTGCCAGGGGCCGGCGGCGACGGCGACGAGGTAGGTGGAGATCAGTGGGGTGGTGGCGGCGCGCCAGCGGCCGTCGCCGAGGTGTTCGGTGACGCCGTTGGCGAGGACGGTCCAGCCGTCGGGGGCGGTGACGGTGAGGTCGAAGACGGCCTTGAGGTCGGGCTGGTCGAAGGCGGCGAAGACGCGCTGGACGTCGTCGAGGAACAGCTGGGTGTAGACGTAGGTCTCGCCGTCGCTGGGGTCGGTGAAGCGGTGCATGCCCTCGCCGGTGCGGGAGTAGCGCATGGCGGCGTCGACGCGCAGTTCGTGCTCCCCGGCGGTGAGGCCCTTCAGGGGGAGGCGGTTGCCGTCCAGGGTCTCCGGGTCGAGGGGGCGGCCGTCGAGGGTGACGGAGCGCAGCTGGGCCGGCTTGAGCTCGACGAAGGTGTCCGCGTCGGCGCGCGTGGTGAACGCGATGACGGTGTGCGAGTCGAAGGTGTCGTCCCCGGTGGTCAGATCGAGTGCGATCGTGTAGCGGTGGACGTCGAGGAGCTGGGCACGGGTCTGCGCTTCGTCGCGCGTCAGTACGGACATGAACGACATGCTGCCTGATGCCGCGGGTCAGGCACAGAGGAGGCCCGGTACGGGCGTGATGTCCGGTTCACCGGGGAGGGTGTGGGGCTGAGGGGGCGGAGCCGGTACCGGACCGGGGGGCGGCGCCGCCCCGCGGTCACTCCCCGGGGCCGGACGCGTGCGCGGCGGGCGTGGCGCCGGCGGTCTTGTCGACGGCGATGCTCTCGTGGTGCCGGATGACCTCGGCGATGATGAAGGTGAGGAACTTCTCGGCGAACGCGGGGTCGAGTTTCGCGTTCTCGGCGAGGGTGCGCAGCCGGGCGATCTGGCGGGCCTCGCGGGCCGGGTCGGCGGGCGGCAGCTGGTGGCGGGCCTTGAGGTGGCCGACCTGCTGGGTGCACTTGAAGCGTTCGGCGAGCATGTGGACGACGGCCGCGTCGATGTTGTCGATGCTGTCGCGCAGCCGGGCGAGTTCCTCGCGGACGGCGGGGTCGACGGCGTCGGGTGACGTGTTGCTGGTCATGGGCGCCCAGCCTACGGGGCGGGTGGGTCGTCCGTTCACCCGATCACGGGGGGGATCGGCGGGGTCGGGGAGATCGGCGGGGGCGTCCTGCACGAGCGGCCCGATCTGTCCGGCGTACGGGCGCGGGGGCTCTGCGGCCGGCGGCGCCGGACGACGTCGGGGTGGGGCGGGAGGTGGCGTCGGGCGGGGTGCCCGGGGACGGTGCCCCGGGGCTGTGCCGGGGCACCGTCGTGGTGCGGGGCGCCGGTGACGCCCGGCCGGGGCTGCCGGGGACCCGCGGGTTCGTGTGGGTCGACGGCTTCCGCCTGGGCCGCTCCTGGTCCGCGGGCCCCCGGCGTGCGCCGTACGTGCCCGGGCCGCCCCTGCCAGGAGGGCGTCAACGACGTGTGGCTGCCGGAGCCGGAGGGCGCGTCCCCGGTCGGCGCGGGACGCGGTGTGCTCCCGCGGCCCGTGCGAGCGGGCCCGGCGGCCGTCCTACAGGGCGTCCGCCGCGCGGGCGATGTCCTTGGCGAAGTGGCTGACCTCCGTGTAGACGCCGGGCACGCCCGTGCGGGCGCAGCCGTCGCCCCAGCTGACGATGCCGACCTGGAGCCACTTGCCGGCGTCGTCCCTGCGGAACATGGGGCCGCCGGAGTCGCCCTGGCAGGTGTCGATGCCGCCGCTCTGCCAGCCGGCGCACAGTTCCTCCTTCGACACCAGCCGGTCGCCGTAGTGGCGCGCGCAGGTACGGTCGGCGACGAAGGGGACGGTGGCCTTGCGGAGCTTGGTCGTGCCCGTGCCCTCCCCTTCCCGGGTGTCGCCCCATCCGGCGATCGTGAACATGCCGCGGTTGTAGCGGTCCGTGGTGGCGATCTTCAGCGTCGGCTTGTCGATCGGCCGGGCCAGCTTGATCAGCGCCCAGTCCTTGCCGGTGCCGTTGTAGCCGGTGGCCACCTTGACCTTGGTCGACTTGACCTTGATCGCGGAGGAGGAGTTCAGGTCGTTGACGCCGGCGGTGACGGTGATGCCGGTGTCGGGTCCGGAGCCGTCCATGCAGTGGGCGGCGGTGAGGACGACGTCCTTCTTGTAGAGCGCCCCGCCGCAGCCCATGGAGAGGTGGACCATGAACGGGAACTCGTTCTGCGCGGCGGTCGTTCCACCGACGACGCGGGTGGAGTCGGCGTGCGCGGTGAGGGGCTGCAGCGAGGCGACCGCGAGCGCGGCGGCGCCCACCGCCGCGGCTCGGGTGGCCAGGGATATGCCGGTTCTCTTCGGCGGGCTCTGGGTCAACTTACGTCCTTTCATGGCGTGTTGAGCGGCCCGCAGTATGAAGATCGGCCGGGTGGTGTGGCAAGGACGGATCTCACGCCGGGGGTGTGGAACCTCGCCGGGGAAATCGCCCTCACCTCCCCGTAGAGTGGAATCGGGTTCGAGACGTCCAGGGGGTGCGGCGTGGCGAACGGCGGACCGGTCGAGCACGGCTTTCCGCACCTTGACACGGTGCGGGCGTCGATCACCGCGCTCTACCGGCGTCTGTCGTACGAGACCGTGCGGACCTTCGCGGCCAGCGTGGCGCCCGCCGACGTGGCGTTCGGCGACATCGACGACCTGCATCTGGGGGCGCAGCGGGTGGCCCGCGAGCTGGTGCGGCACTTCCGGCTGCCGGACGCTCGCCTGGTCGTGGGATTCCGGGAGATGAGCCATGCGGCGAACGTCGAACTGACGGCTGGCCCGGAGTACTTCGTGGAGCTGAACGACCGTTTCCGTACGCATCGGCGGGACATCGGGGCGGCCTTGGCGCACGAGGTGACCCATGTGTATCTGCACCGGCTGGACCTGTCGTTCCCCGGCACCCGGGACAACGAGATCCTGACGGACACGGTGACCACCTACCTGGGCGCGGGCTGGCTGCTGCTGGACGCCTACCGGGAGGACTCCGCCTCCTCGCAGAAGCTGGGCTATCTGACGCCGGAGGAGTTCGGGTACGTCCTCGCCAAGCGGTCGCTGGTGTTCGGTGAGGACCCGTCGGTGTGGTTCACCAGTCCGCAGGCGTACACGGCGTACGGCAAGGGCATGGACCGGGCGTGTGAGGACGCGCGGCAGCCTCCGCTGACCGCCGCGGGCTGGGCGGGCCGCCGGCGCTACGCGCACGACCGGCGCCGCGCGCGGGAGCACCGGGAGGGCGGGGAGCGGCCGGGGGTGCCGTACGCGTTCACCCCGCAGGACCGGGAGCCGCTCGGGGTGTCGTTCCCGTGCCCGACGTGTCAGCAGCGGATCCGGGTGCCGGTGCGGGGGCGGGTCCGCGCCCGGTGCGGGCTGTGCCGGACGGTCCTGGAGTGCGACACCTGACAGGGACAGCCCGCGGTCAGGTCCCGTACACGCGGCGCGGCGCTGCCGCCTCCCGCAGCAGCCTCCGTGCCGTCTCCCCCGCCTCCCCGGGGGTCCACCGGGCCCCCTTGTCCGCCGTCGGGCCCGGCGTCCAGCCCTCCATCACGGTGATCCGGCCGCCCTCGGCCTCGAAGACCCGGCCGGTGACCCCGGTGCTCGCCGCCGAGCCCAGCCAGACGACCAGCGGGGAGACGTTCTCCGGGGCCATCGCGTCGAAGCCGGTGCCGGGCGCCGCCATGGCCTCGGCGAAGACGTCCTCGGTCATCCGGGTGCGGGCCGCCGGGGCGATCGCGTTGACCTGGACGCCGTAGCGGGCCAGCTCGGCGGCGGCGACCAGGGTGAGGCCCACGATCCCGGCCTTCGCGGCGCTGTAGGCGCCCTGCCCGAGGGAGCCGAGCAGGCCTGCGCCGCTGCTGGTGTTGACGACGCGGGCGGCCGGGACGCGGCCCGCCTTCGTCTCCGCGCGCCAGTGCGCGGCGGCCTGCCGCAGGGGCAGGAAGTGGCCCTTGAGGTGGACGCGGACGACCGCGTCCCAGTCGTCCTCGGCGAGGTTGACCAGCGTCCGGTCGCGCAGGAAGCCCGCGTTGTTGACGAGGGTGTCGAGCCGGCCGTACGTCCGCAGGGCCGTCGTGACCAGGGACGCCGCTCCGCCGGCGGTGGCCACGTCGCCGGTGTGGGGGACGGCCTCGCCGCCCGCCGCGCGGATCTCGCCGGCCACCTGCCGGGCCGGGCCGCCGTCGGCCGCCGTGCCGTCCGGGCCGACCCCGAGGTCGTTGACGACGAGGCGGGCTCCCTCGGCGGCGAACGCCAGCGCGTGCGCGCGGCCCAGGCCCCGGCCCGCGCCGGTGACGACGACGACCCGTCCCGTGCAGATCCCGCTCATGGCATGCCTCCGTCGGTGTCGGTCACGGCGTCCAGGAACGCGGGCCGCTCGCCGCCGCCGTGCACGAGCAGGCTCGCGCCGCTGATGTAGGCGGCGGCGTCGGAGGCGAGGAAGACGGCGGCCGCCCCGACGTCGGCGGGGTCGGCGAGGCGGCCCAGCGGGACGGTGCGGGCGACGCGGGCGGCACCGGTGTCGCCTCCGTAGTGCGGGCCCGACCGCTCGGTGCGGACCATGCCGACGACCAGGGTGTTGACCCGCACGCGCGGTGCCCACTCGACCGCCATGGACCGGGCGAGGCTGTCCAGCCCGGCCTTGGCGGCCCCGTACGCCGCCGAGCCGGGTGAGGGCCGGGCGCCGCTGACACTGCCGATCATCACGACGGAGCCCCGGGCGCGGGCCAGGTGCTCGTGGGCGGCCAGGGACGCGGTCAGCGGGGCCAGGAGGTTCAGCTCGATCACGCGCGCGTGCCGCTCGGCGCCTGCGTCGGTGAGCCGCCGGTACGGGGTGCCGCCCGCGTTGTTGACGAGGACGTCGAGGCGTGGCAGCGCCCCGAAGAAGTCCTGGACGGCCCCGGTGTCGCGCAGGTCCAGGGGGACGAACTCGGCGCCCGGTGACGGTGCTTCGGGTGGGCGGCGGGCGCAGGTCAGCACCTCGGCGCCGGCCTCGGCGAAGGCCCGCGCGATCCCGGCGCCGACTCCTCGGGTGCCGCCGGTGACGACCACGACCTTCCCGTCCAGCCCCATGCCCCGCTACCCTTCACCTAACAAACGTTTGGTGGAAAGGTAGCTGATGCGGCCATGGGTGTCTCCACCTCGTCCCCCGGAAAAGGGACGGACCACGAGGGAATCGCCGTCGTCACGGTCGCCTTCCCACCGGTGAACGCCCTGCCGGTGGACGGCTGGTCCGCCCTGGCCGACGCGCTGCGGGCCGCCGGCCGCGACCCGGGGGTCCGCTGTGTCGTCCTGACGGCCGAGGGGCGCGGGTTCAACGCCGGGGTCGACCTCAAGGAGCTCCAGCGCGGCGGCCACGACGCGCTGATCGGCGTCAACCACGCGTGCGCGGACGCCTTCGCGGCGGTGTACGAGTGCCCGGTGCCGGTCGTGGCGGCGGTGCACGGGTTCTGCCTGGGCGGCGGCATCGGCCTGGTGGGCAACGCGGACGCGATCGTGGCGAGCGAGGACGCCGTGTTCGGGCTGCCCGAGCTGGACCGGGGCGCGCTGGGCGCGGCCACCCATCTGGCCCGGCTGGTCCCGCGGCATCTGCTGCGCGCCCTGTACTACACCGCGCGCACGGCCACCGCGGCCGAGCTGCGCGCGCACGGCTCGGTGTGGCGGGTCGTGCCGCGCGCCGCACTGCCGTCCGCCGCCCTGGAGCTGGCCCGGGAGATCGCGGCGAAGGACGGGCGGCTGCTGCGCCTGGCCAAGGCCGCGCTCAACGGCATCGACCCGGTCGACGTGCACCGCGGCTACCGCTTCGAGCAGGGCTTCACCTTCGAGGCGGCCCTCAGCGGCGTCGCCGAGCGGGTGCGGGCCGGCTTCGGGGCGCCGGGAACGCGAGGGACGGAGGGGGCGTAGATGCGGGACAAGACGATGACCGCCGACGAGGCCGTCTCCCGGTTGCGGGACGGCATGACGGTCGGGATCGGCGGCTGGGGCTCGCGCCGCAAGCCGATGGCCCTGGTCAGGGCGCTGCTGCGGTCCGAGGTCACGGACCTGACCGTCGTGTCGTACGGCGGCCCGGACGTCGGGATGCTGGCGGCGGCGGGCCGGATCCGCCGCCTGGTCGCCCCGTTCGCGACGCTGGACTCCCTCCCTCTCGAACCGCACTTCCGCGCGGCGCGCGAGCGCGGGGAGCTCGACCTGACGGAGGTCGACGAGGCGATGTTCCTGTGGGGGCTGCACGCGGCGGCGAACCGGCTGCCCTTCCTGCCGGTGCGGGCCGGGCTCGGCTCCGACGTGATGCGGGTCAACCCGGGCCTGCGGACGGTGACCTCGCCGTACGACGACGGGGAGACGTTCGTGGCCATGCCCGCGCTGCCGCTCGACGTGGCCCTCGTGCACGTCAACCGCGCCGACCGGCGGGGCAACGGGCAGTATCTGGGCCCCGACCCGTACTTCGACGACCTGTTCTGCGAGGCGGCGGACACGGCGTACCTCTCCTGTGAACGGCTCGTCGGCACCGCCGAGTTGGCCGAGGGCGGGCCCCCGCAGTCGCTGCTGGTCAAGCGGCACAGGGTCACGGGCGTGATCGAGGCGCCGGGCGGCGCCCACTTCACGTCCTGCGCCCCCGACTACGGCCGGGACGAGGAGTTCCAGCGCACGTACGCGACGACGCCGTGGCCGGAGTTCGCGGCCCGCTACCTCGGCGGCGACGAACGGGCGTACCGGGCGGCGGCGTCCGGGGGGCGGCCGTGACGGAGGTCTCCCGCGCGGAGTACTGCGTGATCGCGTGCGCGGAGGAGTGGCGGGGCGACGGGGAGGTGCTGGCGAGCCCCATGGGCCTGATCCCGTCCATCGGTGCCCGGCTCGCCCGGCTCACCTTCGCGCCGGAGCTGCTGCTGACGGACGGGGAGGCCCTGCTCGTCACGCCGGACGGCACGGTCGAGGGGTGGCTGCCGTACCGGCAGCACCTGACGCTGGTCACCGGCGGCCGCCGGCACGTGATGATGGGCGCGAGCCAGATCGACCGCCACGGCAACCAGAACATCTCGTGCGTCGGCCCCTGGGAGCGGCCGGTGCGCCAGCTGCTGGGGGCGCGCGGCGCGCCGGTCAACACCCTGAACAACCCGACGAGTTACTGGGTGCCCCGGCACTCGCGGCGGGTCTTCGTGGAGCGCGTCGACATGGTGTGCGGGGTGGGCCACGACCACGCGGCCGGCGCCCGGTACCACTGCCTGCGGCGGGTGGTGTCCGACCTCGGCGTCTTCGACTTCGGCGCACCCGGCCGCACGATGCGGCTCGTCTCGGTGCATCCGGGCGTCACCGTGGAGCAGGTCCGGGAGGCCACCTCCTTCGATCTGGCCGTGGCCGGCGACGTGGCGGTGACCCGGTCGCCGACCGCGGCCGAACTGCGGCTGATCCGCGAGGTCGTCGACCCCGGGAACACCCGGGCGGGGGAGGTCGCCGGGTGATGGAGACGGCGCTGACCCGGCTGACCGGGGTGCGGCACCCGGTCGTGCAGACGGGGATGGGCTGGGTGGCGGGCCCGCGCCTGGTGGCGGCAGCGGCGAACGCGGGGGCGCTGGGCGTCCTGGCGTCGGCGACGATGACGGTGGACCGGCTGCGCGAGGCGGTGCGCGAGGTCAGGTCCCGTACGGACGCGCCGTTCGGGGTGAACCTGCGGGCCGACGCCCCGGACGCCGGTGACCGGGCCGACGTCCTGATCGCCGAGGGGGTGCGGGTCGCCTCGTTCGCGCTCGCGCCCTCCCCGGAGCTGATCGCCCGGTTCAAGGAGGCCGGGGTGCTGGTCGTCCCCACCGTGGGCGCCCGGCGGCACGCCGAGAAGGTCGCCGGCTGGGGCGCGGACGCGGTGATCGTGCAGGGCGCGGAGGGCGGCGGGCACACCGGCGCGGTGGCGACGACGGTGCTGCTGCCGCAGGTGGTCGACGCCGTGCGGATACCGGTCGTGGCGGCGGGCGGATTCTTCGACGGGCGCGGCCTGGTGGCGGCGCTCGCCTACGGGGCGGCCGGGGTGGCGATGGGGACGCGGTTCCTGCTCACCTCGGACTCGACGGTGCCGGACGCGGTGAAGGCGCGCTATCTGGCGGCGGCCGTCGGGGACGTGACCGTCACGCGGGCCGTGGACGGGCTGCCGCACCGGATGCTGCGCACGGATCTGGTCGACGCGCTGGAGCGCTCCGGCCGGGTGCGGGCGCTGGCGCGGGCGGTCCGCGCGGCGGCGGACTACCGGGCGCTGTCGGGCACGGGCTGGCGCCGGATGGTCCGGGAGGGCCGCGCGTTGCGCCACGGCAGGGACCTGACGTGGAGCCAGGTCCTGCTGGCCGCGAACACGCCGATGCTGCTGCGGGCGGCCATGGTGGACGGCCGGACGGATCTGGGGGTGATGGCCGCCGGGCAGGTCGCCGGGGTGATCGGCGACCTGCCGTCGTGCGCGGAACTCGTGGCCCGGATCATGCGGGAGGCCGAGGAGGCGCGGGGGCGGGTCGGGGGCTGCTGACGGCGCTCAGAGTCGTTCGAGGATGGTCACATTGGCCTGTCCGCCGCCCTCGCACATGGTCTGCAGCCCGAACCGGCCGCCGGTGCGCTGCAGTTCGTGCAGGAGCGTCGTCATCAGCCGCACGCCGGTCGCGCCGAGCGGATGCCCGAGCGCGAGGGCGCCGCCGTTCACGTTGACCCGGTCGGGGTCGGCGCCGGTCTCCTTCAGCCAGGCGAGGACGACCGGTGCGAACGCCTCGTTGATCTCCACGAGGTCCATGGCGTCGATCGGCAGGCCGGTCTTCTTCAGGGCGTGGGCGGTGGCGGGGATCGGTGCGGTGAGCATCCGCACGGGGTCCTCGCCGCGCACCGAGAGGTGGTGCACCCGGGCCCGGGGCGTGAGCCCGTGCTCGCGCACCGCGCGCTCGGAGGCGAGCAGCATCGCCGCCGCGCCGTCGGAGATCTGCGAGGAGCACGCCGCGGTGATCGTGCCGCCCGCGGCGACGGGCCGCAGCGCGGCCATCTTCTCCAGCGAGGTGTCCCGGCGCGGCCCCTCGTCCACGGCGACCGGCCCGTAGGGCACGATCTCGCGTTCGAAGCGGCCCTCGTCGATGGCCCGCAGCGCCCGCCGGTGCGAGCGCAGCGCGAACTCCTCCTGCTCGCGCCGGCCGATCCGCCACTTCGCGGCGATCATCTCGGCCCCCGTGAACTGGTCGACCGGCTTGGTCCCGTACCGGGCGCGCCAGCCCTCGCTGCCCGCGAAGGGGCCCTCGGTCAGGCCCAGCGGTTCGGCGGCCCGCCGGGTGGCGAAGGCGATGGGGATCATCGACATGTTCTGCACGCCGCCCGCGACCACCAGGTCCTGGGTGCCGGACAGCACGGCCTGCGCGGCGAAGTGGACGGCCTGCTGCGAGGAGCCGCACTGCCGGTCCACGGTGACGCCCGGCACCTCCTCGGGCAGTCCGGCCGCCAGCCAGCAGGTCCGCGCGATGTCGCCGGCCTGCGGCCCCACCGCGTCCAGGCAGCCGAAGACGACGTCCTCGACGGCGGCCGGGTCGACGTCCACCTGTCCGAGCAGCGCGGTGAGGACGTGGGCGCCCAGGTCGGCGGGGTGGACCGCGCCGAGCCCTCCCCCGCGCCGCCCGACGGGCGTGCGGACCGCTTCGACGATGTAGGCCTCGGCCATGGCGGCTCCCTGCCGTCTAGGGGCTATTCACGTACGGCGATCCCGTCCAGCACCATCGACAGGTACTGCCGGGCGATCTCCTCGGGGCTGTGCTGTCCGCCCGGCCGGTACCAGGACGCGGCGACCCACACCGTGTCGCGGACGAACCGGTAGGTCAGGCGGACGTCGAGGTCGGGCCGGAACACCTCGGCCGCGACGCCGCGCTCCAGCGTCGACAGCCACGCCTTCTCGAACCGGCGCTGCGACTCGGCGAGGAACGCGAACCGCTGCTGGGCGGCGAGCTGCCGGTTCTCCTTCTGGTAGATCGCGACGGCGGCCCGGTGCCGGTCGATCTCCCGGAAGGACTCGGTGACCAGCGCCTCCAGCGTCTCGCGGGGGCCCAGCCCGGCCTCCAGGACGGCGTCGTAGCCGGCCCACAGCTCGTCGAGGAAGGTCCGCAGGATCTCCTCGAGCATCGACTCCTTGGAGTCGAAGTGGTAGTAGAGGCTGCCCGCGAGCATGCCGGCGTGGTCGGCGATCGTTCGGACGGTGGTGGCGTTGTAGCCCTGTTCGGCGAAGACCTCGGCCGCGGTGTCGAGGAGTTCACGGCGTCGGGCGGCCGCGGCGGTCACCTGGGGTTCCTTCTTCTTGGTCGGCACCGGTCCATTGTCGTCGGTCGTCCTAGGCGTGCTGGCTGCTGACGGAGACGGTCTCCCCGGTCATGTACGAGGAGTAGTCCGACGCGAGGAAGACGATCACGTTGGCCACCTCCCAGGGTTCGGCGGCCCGCCCGAACGCCTCGCGGGCGGCGAGTTCCTCCAGCAGCGCGGGGGTCGTCACCCGGGCCAGGTGCGGGTGCCGGGCGAGGCTCGGCGCCACCGCGTTGACGCGCACCCCGTACGCGGCGGCCTCGATCGCGGCGCACCGGGTCAGCGCCATCACCCCGGCCTTCGCGGCCGCGTAGTGGGCCTGCCCGGCCTGGGCGCGCCAGCCGGCGACGGAGGCGTTGTTGACGATGACGCCGCCGCTGGCGCGCATCCGGCGCAGGGCGGCCCGGGT
This sequence comes from Streptomyces sp. NPDC046859, assembly GCF_040645135.1. Classification (NCBI taxonomy): domain Bacteria; kingdom Bacillati; phylum Actinomycetota; class Actinomycetes; order Kitasatosporales; family Streptomycetaceae; genus Streptomyces; species Streptomyces sp. NPDC046859. Next base: position 147,224 of record NZ_JBEYXR010000005.1, on the reverse strand, counting down.
GCAGCGGAAGGTGCCGCCGAGGGTGACGTCGAGGACCCGCGTCCACTGCTCGTCGGTCATGTCGACCAGGGGTGCGGTCCCGCCGAGCCCCGCGTTGTTGACGACGATGTCGAGCCGGCCGTGCTCCCGTTCCGCGGTGTCGAACAGGGCGCGTACCTGGGACTCGTCGGTGACGTCGCACACCGTGGCCGTCACGGCGTCCTCGAACTCCCGGGCCAGCCGCGCCCGGTGCTCCTCGAGCCGCCGGATGTGGGGGTCGCTGATCAGCACCCGCGCGCCCTCCTGGAGGAGGCGCCGGGCGGTCGCCCCGCCGATGCCGGCGCCCGCCGCCGCGGTGACGACGGCCGTGCGCCCGCGGAGCAGTCCGTGCCCGGGAACGTACGCCGGTGCCTCGACGGGTGTCATGGCAGCACGCTAACCTACCAAACACTTGTTAGGGAAGACCGTCAGGGAAGGCTCCGCTCGTCCGGAGGGAGGGGGACGGCCGTGGACCTCACGTACTCCACCGCCGACGAGGCGTTCCGCGCCGAGGCCCGGGCCTGGCTGCGGGCGCATGTGCCGGCCCGTCCGCTGGCGTCGCTGGAGACCGCGGAGGGCTTCGCCGCGCATCGCGCCTGGGAGGCCGAACTGGCCGCCGGCCGCTGGTCGGTCGTCGACTGGCCGGCCCGGTACGGCGGCCGGGACGCCCCGCCGGCGCGCTGGCTGCTGTTCGAGGAGGAGTACTACGCGGCGGGCGCACCGGGCCGTGTCGGGCAGAACGGGATCAGCCTGCTCGCCCCGACCCTCTTCGCGCACGGCACCGAGGAGCAGCGCGCGCGGGTGCTGCCACCCATGGGCACCGGGGAGGTGGTGTGGGCGCAGGCGTGGTCGGAGCCGGAGGCGGGCTCGGACCTGGCCGCCCTGCGGTCGAAGGCCGTCCGGGTGGCCGGCGGCTGGCTGCTGTCGGGGCAGAAGACCTGGTCCTCGCGTGCCGCGTTCGCGGACCGGGCGTTCGGGCTGTTCCGCTGCGACCCGGATGCCGAGCGGCCCCATCAGGGGCTCGTCCAGGTGATGTTCGACCTGCGTGCCCCGGGCGTGACGGTCCGTCCGATCACCCGGCTGGACGGCAGGCCGGCCTTCGCGGAGCTGTTCCTGGACGACGTGTTCGTGCCGGACGACGACGTGATCGGGGAGCCCGGCGAGGGCTGGCGGATCGCGATGGCCGCGGCGGGCAACGAACGGGGGCTGATGCTGCGCTCCCCCGGCCGCTTCCTCGCGAGCGCCGACCGGCTGCACCGGCTGTGGCGGGCGCGGGGCGAGCCGGAGAGCGCGCGGGCCCGGGTCGCCGACGCGCTGATCGGGGCCCGCGCCTACCAGTTGTTCACCTGCGCGGCGGTCTCGCGGCTCGCGGACGGCGGGTCGATCGGCCCGGAGTCCAGCCTGAACAAGGTGTTCTGGTCGGAGTACGACATCGCGCTGCACGAGACCGCCCTCGATCTGCTCGGCCCCGAGGGCGAGGCGGCCGACACCGAGTGGGCCGAGCGGTACGTCTTCTCCCTGGCCGGGCCGCTGTACGCGGGCACGAACGAGATCCAGCGGGACATCATCGCCGAGCGCCTGCTCGGCCTGCCGAAGGGGCGCCGCCGATGACGTGTCCGCCCACCCTGCCGAAAGGGGGCCGCCGATGAGGCTCCCGCCCGCGCCGCCGAAGGAGTGCCGTCGATGAGGTTCCTGCTCGACGCCGAGCAGCGCGCCTTCACCGGCTCGCTGGACACGATGCTGACGGCGGCGGACACCCCGGCGGTCGTCCGGGCGTGGAGCCGGGGCGAGCACGCGGCGGGGCGCGCGCTCTGGTCCCGGCTCGCCGAGGCGGGCGTGTGGGCGCTCGCGGTCCCCGAGTCCCGGGGCGGGCTGGGCCCCCGGCCCGTGGAACTCGCCGCCGCCTTCGTGGAACTGGGGCGGCACGCGGTGCCGGGCCCGCTGGCGGAGACGGTCACGGCGGCGGTGCTGCTGGCCGGGCTGCCCGGTTCGGGTCCCGCCGGGCGGCTGGTGCCGGCCCTGCAGACGGGCGAGGCGCTGGCGACCGTGGCGTGGGACGCGCCGTACGCGCTGGACGGGGACGTGGCCGACGTCCGGCTCGCGCTCACCGGCGAGGGGATGTTCCTCTCCCCCGGGCACGGTCCGGTGCGCCGCTCCCTGGACCCGGCCCGCCGTCTGACCCCCCTCGCGCCCGGAGGGGAGCCGCTCGCGGCCGGCCCGCCGCCCGCGCGGGCCCTCCGGTACGCCCGCCTGTGCACCGCCGCGCAGGCCCTCGGCGTCGGGGAGTCCCTGCTCGGCCGGGCGGTCACCCATGTCCGGCGGCGCACCCAGTTCGGGGTCCCCGTCGGCTCGTTCCAGGCGGTCAAGCACCGGCTGGCCGACGCGAGGATCGGGCTGGGGTTCGCCCGGCCGCTGGTGTTCGGGGCGGCGCTCACCCTGGACCCCGCCGACATCGCCGCCGCCAAGGTGGCCGCCGGTGAGGCCGCGTACGCCACCGCCCGCGCCGCGCTCCAGGCGCACGGGGCGATCGGCTACACCGCCGAGTGCGACCTGTCGCTGTGGCTGACCAAGGCACGCGCGCTGCTGGGCGCCTGGGGCGACCCGGACACCTGCCGGACCGAGGTGCTGCGGGGCGCGGGCCTCCGGTGAGCGCGGGCCGCCGTCAGGCCGGAGGCACGATGCCCCGCGCCCGCGCCGCCGCCAGCCACTGCGGGAACTCCCCGACGAGACGGTCGTACAGCTCGCCGTCCGGCATCGCCGACGGGTTCGAACCGGCGTGGAAGAACCCGGCGTTGTCGACGACCCGCTTGTCCGGCACCGGAAGCTCGTCGAGCCGGCGCAGGAAGTCGAACTGCCTGCTCCCCCGGTCGCCGAACCCGACGAACTGCCAGAACAGCGGCAGCCGCGCCGCCTTGCACAGGTACCGCTCGGCGGCGAGCCGGTTGACGGGCCCGCCGTCGGTCTGGAAGACCACCAGGGCCGGCTCCTTGGAACCGCTGTCCAGGTAGTGGTCGATGACCGCGTCCATGGCCAGGTGGTAGCTGGTCCTGCCCATGTGCCCGAGCCCGGACACGATCCGCTCGATCCGGCCCCGGTGGCCGTCCAGCGCGATCTCCGTGACGGCGTCGACCTCGGTGGAGAAGAAGACGACGGGGACCCTGCCGTCGTCGTCCAGGTGCGCCGACAGCCCGAGCACCCGGTCGGCCAGGACCTGCACGCTGCCGTCCTGGTAGAACGGCTTCATCGACCCGGAGTAGTCCACCACCAGGTAGACGGCGGCCCGCGCCCCGTCCAGCCCGTGCTTGCGCAGGGACACCCCGGCGCTGCGGTACGGGCCCGCCAGCGCGGGCGCGGTCTCCTCCACCTTGCTCAGACTGATCGCGGCCATGTCCCCTGCCCCCTCGTACGGCACCCCGGCGGCCCGACCCTACGGCACACCCGTCCCGCTCTCCCCTGCCGTTCTGCACCGGCATTCGATTTCGGCACCGGGGTTCGATATTTTGTTCGCCGCCGTCCCCACCGGCTCACCGTTCATTCGATCTCCAGGGAGCCGGCAGTGGAGCCCGAGCCCACCGACGCAGCCGTCACCACGTGCTACCGCCACCCCGAGGTGGAGTCCCACGTGCGCTGCACGCGCTGCGACCGCCACATCTGCCCTTCCTGTATGCGGGAGGCGGCCGTCGGGTACCAGTGCGTCGAGTGCGTGAAGGAGGGGGCGCGCTCGGTCCGGCAGGCCCGCACGCTCGTCGGCGGACGGATCACGAGCACCCCGCTGGTGACGACGGTCCTCGTCGGCCTGAACGTGATCGCGTATCTCGCCGAGCTGGCCCGCCCGGAGCTGGTCGACCGGTTCGCGATGGTGTCCGCCCGCCTGACCGGGCCGGACGGCGGCTTCTACGTCTACCAGCCCGGGCACCCACCCGACTTCCAGCCGTCCGGCCTGGTCGCCGGGGAGTGGGAGCGGTTGCTCACCAGCGGCTTCCTCCATCTGCCGCCGACCGAGGGCACCTTCGGGCTGCTGCACATCGTGCTGAACATGCTCGCGCTGCTGCAGCTCGGAAGGGTCGTCGAGCCCATGCTGGGGCGGCTGCGATTCGTCGCGCTGTATCTGCTGGCGACGCTGGGGGGCTCCGTCTTCGAGCTGATGCTCACCGACGTGAACACGGAGTCGCTGGGCGCGTCCGGCGCGATCTTCGGGCTGGGCGCCGCCTACTACGTGCTGGCCCGCCGGATCGGCGCGGACATGCGGGCCGTCAACCGGTTCATGGTGTTCCTGCTGCTGTGGCTGCTGCTGTCCGCGGGCCTGACCTCCTGGCAGGGCCACCTCGGCGGGCTGCTGACCGGCGCGGCGGTGACCGCCGCCTTCGCCTACGCCCCGCGCGGACCGCGCCGGGTCGCGATCCAGGCGGCCGCGTGCGCGGGCGTCCTCGTCCTGCTGGCCGTGGCCGCGTTCGCCAAGGTCTCCGAGCTGACCGGTGGAGGGATTCCCCAGTGAAGCGTTCCGGCATCCTGATCTTCGCGGCGGCCCCGCTGGCGCTCACCGCGGCGGCGTACCTCCTCATGCCGGCCGACTCCGCCGGGAGCCCGGACTCCCCGGCCGTCACCACCCAGGCGGCGGCCCGGCAGGAGGCCAAGTCCCGTGCGGAGAAGGAGCGGTCGGCGGACGACGAGCTGATCGCGGACCAGCCGCCCGGCCTCGCCGCCCCGGCCATGAAGACCCTGGCCCAGCAGCTGGTGTCCAGCGCCGAGAACTCCACCCTGAACTGGCGCGACACCTTCGGCTACATCGAGGACATCGGCGACGGCCAGGGCTACACGGCGGGCATCATCGGCTTCTGCACCGGCACCAACGACCTGCGCGTCCTGGTCGAGCGCTACACCGCCGACCACCCGGACAACGGTCTCGCGAAGTACCTCCCCGCCCTGCGCGCCGTCGACGGCACCGACTCGCACGAGGGCCTGGACCCCGGCTTCACCGACGCGTGGAAGGCGGAGGCCCGCAAGCCCGAGTTCCAGCAGGCCCAGCTCGCCGAACGCGACCGCGCCTACTTCGAACCGGCCGTGCGCCTCGCCAAGCTCGACGGCCTGGGCACCCTGGGCCAGTTCATCTACTTCGACGCGATGGTCTTCCACGGCCCCGGCATCGACGACGACGGCTTCTACGTGCTGCGCGAACGCGCCCAGCGCGAGGCGGACACCCCCGCCCAGGGCGGCTCCGAGAAGGCGTACCTGGACATCTTCCTCGACATCCGCCGCGCGGCCATGAAGGACAAGCGCACCGGCATCGACACCAGCCGCATCGACACCGCCCAGCGGCAGTTCCTGTACGACGGCAAGCTCGACCTCGAGCCGCCGCTGACGTGGAAGGTGTACGGGGAGACGTACCACCTGCCGTAGCCGCCGGCCCGGACAGTCCGGGCCGTCCGGGACATGCCGACGGCGCCTGCCCGTTCGTCCGGTCGGGGACGAGGCAGACGCCGTCTCGGGGGGTCCGGGGGAAGCCCCCGGATTTCCCGCCCGTACGCCGTTGTACGGGACGTTCTCGGTTGATCCGCGGGATCAGACCGCCAGGGCGCGGTCCGTCGGACGGATCGGGGCCGGCAGCTCGCTGGCGCCGGTCAGGAACCGGTCGCAGCCGCGTGCGGCCGAGCGGCCCTCGGCGATCGCCCACACGATGAGCGACTGGCCGCGGCCCGCGTCACCGGCGACGAACACACCGGGCACGTTGGTCTGGAAGTCGGCGTCGCGGGCGATGTTGCCGCGCTCGTCGAGCTCCAGGCCGAACTGCTCGACCAGGCCGTTCTCCCGGTCGGTGCCGGTGAAGCCCATCGCGAGGGTGACCAGCTGGGCGGGGATCTTGCGCTCGGTGCCCGGCTTCTGCGTCAGCTTGCCGTCGACGAACTCGACCTCGGTGAGGTGCAGCCACTGGACGTTGCCGTCCTCGTCGCCCTCGAAGTGGGTGGTGGAGACGGAGTAGACCCGCTCGCCGCCCTCCTCGTGCGCGGACGTCACCTTGTAGAGCATCGGGAACGTCGGCCACGGCTGGGCGACCGGGTTCCGCTCGTCGCCCGGGCGGGGCATGATCTCCAGCTGCGTCACCGAGGCCGCGCCCTGGCGGTGGGCGGTGCCCACGCAGTCGGCGCCGGTGTCGCCGCCGCCGATGACGACGACGTGCTTGCCCTCGGCGGAGATCGGGGAGGTGACGTAGTCGCCCTCCTGGACCTTGTTCGCCAGCGGCAGGTACTCCATCGCCTGGTAGACGCCCTTCAGCTCCCGGCCGGGGACCGGCAGGTCGCGGGCGGTGGTGGCGCCGGCGGCGATGACGACGGCGTCGTACCGCTTGCGCAGGTCGGTCGCCTTGAGGTCGCGGCCGATCTCGATGCCGGTGCGGAAGCGGGTGCCCTCCGCGCGCATCTGCTCGATACGGCGGTTGATGTGCCGCTTCTCCATCTTGAACTCGGGGATGCCGTAGCGCAGCAGGCCGCCGATGCGGTCGGCGCGCTCGTACACGGCCACCGTGTGGCCGGCCCGGGTCAGCTGCTGGGCGGCGGCCAGGCCCGCCGGGCCCGAGCCGATGACGGCGACGGTCTTGCCGGACAGGCGCTCGGGGATCTGCGGGGCGACGTCCCCGGTCTCCCACGCCTTGTCGATGATGGAGACCTCGACGTTCTTGATGGTGACCGGCGGCTGGTTGATGCCGAGGACACACGCCGACTCGCAGGGCGCGGGGCAGAGGCGACCGGTGAACTCCGGGAAGTTGTTGGTCGCGTGCAGCCGCTCCTGGGCGGCCGCCCAGTCCTCGCGGTAGGCGTAGTCGTTCCACTCGGGGATGAGGTTCCCGAGCGGACAGCCGTTGTGGCAGAACGGGATGCCGCAGTCCATGCAGCGGCTGGCCTGCTTGCTGATGATCGGCAGCAGGGAGCCGGGGACGTAGACCTCGTTCCAGTCCTTCAGACGCACGTCGACCGGACGGGACCGGGCGACCTCGCGGCCGTGGTTCAGAAAGCCCTTGGGATCAGCCATTGGTCGCCGCCTCCATCATCTTCTCGGTGATCTCGGTCTCGGTGAGACCGGCTCGCTCGGCGGCGTCCTTGGCGGCGAGCACTGCCTTGTACGTGCTTGGGATGATCTTGCTGAAGCGGTCCACCGCGGTGTCCCACTCGGCGAGGAGCTTCTCGGCGACCGTGGACCCGGTCTCCTCCCGGTGGCGGCGCACGACGTCGTGCAGCCACTGCTTGTCGGCCTCGTCGAGCGCCTCGACGGCACCCACGTTGCCGGCGTTGACGTTGTCCCGGTCGAGGTCGATCACGTAGGCGACGCCACCGGACATGCCGGCCGCGAAGTTGCGGCCCGTCTCGCCCAGGACCACCGCGTGACCGCCGGTCATGTACTCGCAGCCGTGGTCGCCCACGCCCTCGGAGACGACCAGCGCGCCGGAGTTGCGGACGCAGAACCGCTCGCCGGTCCGGCCGCGCAGGAACAGCTCGCCGCCGGTCGCGCCGTACGCGATCGTGTTGCCCGCGATCGTCGAGTACTCGGCGAGGTGGTCGGCGGCCCGGTCCGGCCGGACCACGATGCGCCCGCCTGACAGGCCCTTGCCGACGTAGTCGTTGGCGTCGCCCTCCAGGCGCAGCGTGACACCGCGCGGGAGGAAGGCGCCGAAGGACTGGCCCGCGGAACCGGTGAAGGTGATGTCGATGGTGTCGTCGGGCAGGCCCGCGCCACCGAACTTCTTCGTCACCTCGTGGCCCAGCATGGTGCCGACGGTGCGGTTGATGTTGCGGACCTTGACCTGGGCGCGCACCGGCTGGGCGTCGTTCGCGGAGTCGGCGGCGAGGGCGTCGGCGGCGAGCTTGACGAGCTCGTTGTCGAGCGCCTTCTCCAGGCCGTGGTCCTGCTCGACCAGCTGGTGGCGCACGGCGCCGGCCGGCAGGTCGGGCACGTGGAACAGCGGCTCCAGGTCCAGGCCCTGCGCCTTCCAGTGGTCGACCGCGCGGGTCACGTCGAGCGCCTCGGCGTGACCGACGGCCTCCTCGATGGAGCGGAAGCCCAGCTCGGCGAGGAGCTCGCGGACCTCTTCGGCGATGTACCGGAAGAAGTTGACGATGTACTCGGCCTTGCCGGCGAAGCGGTCGCGCAGCACCGGGTTCTGGGTGGCGATGCCGACCGGGCAGGTGTCCAGGTGGCAGACGCGCATCATGACGCAGCCGGAGACGACGAGCGGCGCGGTCGCGAAACCGAACTCCTCGGCGCCGAGCAGCGCGGCGATGACGACGTCACGGCCGGTCTTGAGCTGGCCGTCGGTCTGCACGACGATCCGGTCGCGCAGGCCGTTGAGCAGCAGGGTCTGCTGGGTCTCGGCGAGGCCGAGCTCCCAGGGGCCGCCCGCGTGCTTCAGCGAGGTCAGCGGGGAGGCGCCGGTGCCGCCGTCGTGACCGGAGATGAGGACGACGTCCGCGTGCGCCTTGGACACACCGGCCGCGACCGTGCCGACACCGACCTCGGAGACCAGCTTGACGTGAATGCGCGCCTGGGGGTTGGCGTTCTTCAGGTCGTGGATCAGCTGGGCCAGGTCCTCGATGGAGTAGATGTCGTGGTGCGGCGGCGGCGAGATGAGCCCCACGCCCGGCGTCGAGTGACGCGTCTTCGCGACCCACGGGTAGACCTTGTGGCCGGGCAGCTGGCCGCCCTCGCCGGGCTTGGCGCCCTGCGCCATCTTGATCTGGATGTCGTCGGCGTTGACCAGGTACTCGCTCGTCACACCGAAGCGGCCGGAGGCGACCTGCTTGATGGACGACCGGCGCGCCGGGTCGTACAGACGGTCCGGGTCCTCGCCGCCCTCACCGGTGTTGGACTTGCCGCCCAGCTGGTTCATGGCGATGGCGAGGGTCTCGTGCGCCTCCTTGGAGATGGAGCCGTACGACATGGCGCCGGTGGAGAAGCGCTTGACGATCTCGCTGACCGGCTCGACCTCCTCGATCGGGATCGAGGGGCGGTCCGACGTGAAGCCGAACAGGCCGCGCAGCGTCATCAGGCGCTCGGACTGCTCGTTCACGCGCGCGGTGTACTTCTTGAAGATGTCGTAGCGGCCGGTGCGCGTGGAGTGCTGGAGGCGGAAGACCGTCTCCGGGTCGAACAGGTGCGGCTCGCCCTCGCGGCGCCACTGGTACTCGCCGCCGATGTCCAGGGCGCGGTGCGCCGGGGCGATGCCGCTGGCCGGGTAGGCCTTGGCGTGCCGGGCGGCGACCTCCTTGGCGACGACGTCGATGCCGACGCCGCCGATCTTGCTGGTGGTGCCGTTGAAGTACTTCTCGACGAAGGCCGCCTCGAGGCCGACGGCTTCGAAGACCTGGGCGCCGCGGTAGGAGGCGACGGTGGAGATGCCCATCTTGGACATGACCTTGAGCACGCCCTTGCCGAGGGCGTAGATCAGGTTCCGGATGGCCTGCTCGGCCTCGATGCCGGGCAGGAAGGTGCCGGCGCGGACCAGGTCCTCGACCGACTCCATCGCCAGGTAGGGGTTGACGGCGGCGGCGCCGTAGCCGATCAGCAGGGCGACGTGGTGGACCTCGCGGACGTCGCCGGCCTCGACCAGCAGGCCCACGTGGGTGCGCTGCTTGGTGCGGATGAGGTGGTGGTGGACGGCCGCGGTGAGCAGCAGCGACGGGATCGGCGCGTGCTCGGCGTCGGAGTGGCGGTCCGACAGGACGATCAGCCGGGCGCCGTTCTCGATGGCGGCGTCGGCCTCGGCGCAGATCTCCTCGATCCGCGCGGCGAGGGCGTCTCCGCCGCCGGAGACCCGGTACAGGCCGGACAGGGTCGCGGCCTTGAAGCCGGGCATGTCGCCGTCGGCGTTGATGTGGATGAGCTTGGCCAGCTCGTCGTTGTCGATCACCGGGAAGGGCAGGGTGACCGAGCGACAGGAGGCGGCGGTCGGCTCCAGCAGGTTGCCCTGCGGGCCCAGCGAGGAGCGCAGCGAGGTGACGAGTTCCTCGCGGATGGCGTCCAGCGGCGGGTTCGTGACCTGCGCGAACAGCTGGGTGAAGTAGTCGAAGAGCAGCCGGGGGCGGTCGCTCAGCGCGGCGATCGGCGAGTCGGTGCCCATCGAGCCGATCGGCTCGGCGCCGGCCTTGGCCATCGGCGCGAGGATGATGCGCAGTTCTTCCTCGGTGTAGCCGAAGGTCTGCTGGCGGCGGGTGACCGAGGCGTGGGTGTGCACGATGTGCTCACGCTCGGGCAGGTCCGACAGCTCGATCTCGCCGGCCTCCAGCCACTCCGCGTACGGCTGCTCGGTGGCGAGGGCGGCCTTGACCTCGGCGTCCTCGATGATGCGGTGCTCGGCCGTGTCGACGAGGAACATGCGGCCCGGCTGGAGGCGGCCCTTGCGGACGACCTTGGCGGGGTCGATGTCGAGGACGCCGACCTCGGAGCCGAGGACGACGAGGCCGTCGTCGGTGACCCAGTAGCGGCCGGGGCGCAGGCCGTTGCGGTCGAGGACCGCGCCGACCTGGGTGCCGTCGGTGAAGGTGACACAGGCCGGGCCGTCCCAGGGCTCCATCATCGTGGCGTGGAACTGGTAGAAGGCGCGGCGGGCCGGGTCCATGGAGTCGTGGTTCTCCCACGCCTCCGGGATCATCATCAGCACCGAGTGCGGCAGGGAGCGTCCGCCGAGGTGGAGGAGTTCGAGCACCTCGTCGAAGGACGCCGAGTCGGAGGCGTCGGGCGTGCAGACCGGGAAGATCCGCTCGAGGCCGCGGTCGCCGAACAGCTCGGAGACGAGCTGCGACTCGCGGGCCCGCATCCAGTTGCGGTTGCCCTTGACGGTGTTGATCTCACCGTTGTGGGCGACGAAGCGGTAGGGGTGCGCGAGCGGCCACGACGGGAAGGTGTTCGTGGAGAAGCGCGAGTGGACGAGCGCGATGGCCGAGGCGAAGCGGCGGTCGGACAGGTCCGGGAAGAAGGGCTCGAGCTGGCCGGTGGTCAGCATGCCCTTGTAGACGATGGTGCGGGACGACAGCGAGGGGAAGTAGACCCCGGCCTCGCGCTCGGCGCGCTTGCGCAGGACGAACGCCTTGCGGTCGAGCGCGATACCCGTCGAAGGCACCGCGGAGCCGTCCGCGACGAAGATCTGGCGGAAGGCCGGCATCGTCGAGCGGGCGGTGGCGCCGAGCAGTCCGGGGGCCACCGGGACCTCGCGCCAGCCGAGGACGTCGAGGTCCTCCTCGGCGGCGATCGCCTCGATGCGCGCGACGGTGTCCTCGGTGCCGTCCTCCGGCAGGAAGGCGATGCCGACGGCGTAGGCGCCGGCCTGGGGGAGCTCGAACCCGGCGACCTCGCGCAGGAAGGCGTCCGGCACCTGGGAGAGGATGCCCGCGCCGTCACCCGAGTCGGGCTCGGAGCCGGTGGCGCCGCGGTGCTCGAGATTGCGCAGTACGGTCAGCGCCTGCTCGACCAGCGTGTGGCTCGCCTCTCCGGTGAGGGTGGCCACGAAGCCGACGCCGCAGGCGTCGTGCTCGTCGCGGGGGTCGTACATACCCTGCGCAGCAGGGCGAGCATCCATGAAGGACCAGTTCTGGCCGTTCGCGGAGTGCTGGGACGGCTGGCGCGGCGTACGCATCGGCTCTCCCGTCGTCGTCATTTGGCTGGGGATTCCCCGGAAACCGAGCCGGGGAGCAGGTGCAAGGGACGACGTTGGCCCTCTGCGTGATCGCAAAATTTCGTGCAGGTTACATGATGGAACGACTCTCGGGAACCGGGATACTCCGTTCCACCATGCGGACACCACGGCCTGCGACAGGGGTTCCGCGCACGTGGCTCGAAGTATGAGGGTGACCGGACGAAACAGATCCTTGCCCGCCGGTCCACGGGGAGGCGGAAGGGGCGTTGTCGCCCACCCCGCGCGTGCGCCGCAGGCGTCATTGCCCACAGTGCTTACGGGTCATGCCCAGTGGTCACGCTTCCGAAACCAGCGAGTAACGGAAACTTATGCGGTCCCTCGCATATGTTCCAGCCGCGCTATCCTACGGCCGTTCCGAAGAAACCGCCCAGGGCGTACGTCACACCGGCCGCGGCGCCACCCAGGGCGAGCTGCCGCAGACCGCTGTACCACCAGCTGCGCGCCGTCACCTTGGCCACGACCGCGCCGCACAGGAAGAGCCCGAACAGCGCGAGCAGCACCGCCGGCCACAGCGCGGTGGCGCCGAGCAGGTACGGCAGGACCGGCAGCAGGGCGCCCAGGGCGAAGGCACCGAACGACGACACGGCCGCGACCAGCGGCGAGGGCAGGTCGCCCGGGTCGATGCCGAGCTCCTCCCTGGCGTGGATCTCCAGGGCGACCTCGGGGTCGCGGGAGAGCTGTTCGGCGACGGCCCGGGCGAGGTCCGCGTCCACGCCCCGCGCCTCGTAGAGGGCCGCCAGCTCGGCCTCCTCGTCCTTGGGGTGCTTGCTCAGCTCCCGCCGCTCGACGGCCAGTTCGGCCTCGACGAGCTCGCGCTGCGAGGCGACCGAGGTGTACTCGCCGGCCGCCATGGAGAAGGCGCCGGCGGCGAGCCCCGCGAGGCCGCTGAGCACGATGGTCCGATGGCTGACATCACCGCCGGCGACACCGGTCATGAGGGCGAGGTTGGAGACCAGGCCGTCCATCGCGCCGAAGACCGCGGGGCGCAGCCAGCCGCCGTTCACATCGCGGTGGGTGTGGTTGTCGCGGTGCGCCTCGTGCAGCGCGGCCTCGGTCTCGATGATCGCCATGAGATTCCCCCCGGAGGAAGTCAGGTGGTCCGAAAGCCTCGAAGCCCGGAAGTCAGGCAAGGCTGTCTTTAGACGCGTTCTACTCTTCGACAACGCTAAATCTACGCCTCCGCATTCCCTCCCGCCAGCAAGGAAAGGCTGCGCTAACCTGCGCTTTTCCCCGGAAAGCCGCCATGCGGCCGGGGCCTCGGGGGACAGGTCGACCGGGTGACAGTGGCCCGGGTGAGGCTCAGGTCAACCGCCGACGGTGGGACACATCCGCAAAGGGCTCCGCGCCCTGGGCGGAGCCCCCGGAGGAGAGGCCGCGTATGGCATCGATCGCCTGCACCCCCTCGGTTCCGGCGCCCGGTGACGCCGGAGGCCTCCGCGAGCGGGCCCGCGGCGCCCTGCTGGGCCTGGCGGTGGGCGACGCGCTGGGCGCCCCCGCCGAGAACATGAAGCCCTCGGAGATCCGTGCCCGGTGGGGCCGTATCACCGGGTTCGTGGCCGAGCGCCCGTGCGGCACCGACGACACCGAGTACGCGATCTTCTCCGGGCTGCTGCTCGCCCGGCACGGCTCGGCCCTCACCCCGTCCCATGTCGAGGCGGCCTGGCACGAGTGGATCGCGGACCGGGCCGAGGGGCCGTTCCGGGGCGCCGGGTTCAGCGAGCGGGGCACGCTGGAGAATCTGCGCCGCGGCCTCGCCGCCCCCATCTCCGCACAGCACCGGCACGCCTGGAGCGACGGGCTGGCCATGCGGGCGGCGCCGTTCGGCGTGTTCGCCGCGGGCCGCCCGGCGGAGGCGGCCCGGCTGGTCGCGATCGACGGCTCGGTGAGCCACGACGGCGAGGGCATCTACGGCGGCCAGGCCGTGGCGGCCGGCGTGGCCGCCGCCATGGCGGGGGCGCCGACACCGGTGGTGGTGGCCTCCGCGCTGGCCGTGGTCCCGGACGACTCGTGGACGGCCCGTTCCCTGCGCCGGGCCGCCGCGGTCGCCCACGAAGGCGAGCGCGCGGTGCGCTCCGCGGTCGTCATCGGCGGCTACCCGTGGACGGACCTGGCGCCCGAGGCGGTCGCCCTGGCCTTCGGAGCGTACGCGGCGGCCGACGGCGACTTCGTGCAGGCGGTGCTGACGGCGGTGAACATGGGCCGCGACGCGGACACGACGGCCGCGGTCGCGGGGGCGCTGGCCGGAGCGACCCAGGGCGAGCGGGCGATCCCCCCGGACTGGGCGGCCGTGATCGCCCCGGCGCGCGGCAGCTGCCTGCCGTCGATGGCGGGCCACCACGTGCTGGAGGTGGCGGAACTCCTGGTCCCCGGGGACGACCGCAAATGGATCACCGGAGCCCTCACCCCTACCAAGGAGCCCCTCGGATGACACCCCCGACCCCGTGGTCAGAACCCCCCGACGGGGACACGGCCCCACCCACCGCCGGCCCGGCGCTCCTGCCCCCACCCCCCGAGCCCGAGACCGCCGACGGCGGGCCCGCCGGGACGGGGCCACCGGCACCCGCACCCGGCGACGAGAGCCGCGCGGGTGGCGCGGCCGGGAAACTCCCGGCCGCAGGCGAAGCCGCGGCCACCCCCCGGCCGGCGCACCCCACCCGTGCGAACGGGAGACTCCCCGCCGCGGGCGAAGCCGAGGCCACCCCGAGGCACGGCGCCGCGCACCGCGTGCGGGGCCTCCTCCTCGGCCTCGCCGCCGGCGACGCCGCCGGCTGGCCCGCCGCCCGGCACCGCGCCGCCCGTATGCCGGACTGGACGCGTCGGCTGACCCGCGAGCTGGAGACGTTCGCCGAGCAGAACGCGACCACCACCCTCCCGGTGCCGATCGCCCTCAACCAGCCGCCCGAGCCCCTGTGCCTCGGCCCCTCCGACGACGCGGAATGGGCGGCCTTCACCGCCGAGGCCCTGCTGCGGGCCGGCGACGACACCGCCCTCGGCGACCTCAGCCGCGACCGCCGGGTCCGCGCCGCGATCGACCTCACCTGGAACGCCGTCGCCGGCGAGGTCGCCGCCGCGGCGGACCGCGCCCCCGAGGTCGAGTCGGCGGTCCTCCCGCTGCGGGCGCGCATCTCCGTCCGCGCGGGCCTGGGCAACCTCGCCACCGGCCTGCGCCCGCCCGCCACCGGCCACGACAACCCGCACTTCTTCGACGACGCGGCCTGCGTCCGGGCCTGCGTCCTGGCCGTCGCCCACCCCGGCGACCCCCGGCGCGCCGCCGGCCTCGCCGAGTTCGACGCCCGTTACACCCAGGACGGCGACGGCGTCCTCGGCGCGCGGGCGATGGCGGCGGCCGTCTCCCTGGCCCTCACCGGCGCGCCCACCGCGACCTGCGTGGCGGCGGCGCTCGTCGAGCTGCCCGCCGGGACGGAGATCGGCCGCAACGCCCGCCACGCCGTGGACCTCGCGCACGCCGCCGACGGCGCCTTCGCCCTGGTGCCCCTCCTGGAGCACCAGATCGTCGACCACGTCTACAGCTACGGCGTCGCCGCCGCCGAGACCGTGCCGGTCGCCCTCGCCCTCGCCCTCGCGGCGGGCGGCCGTATCGCCGAGGCGGTCCCGGCCGCCGCCTGTCTGTCCCGGGTGGCGGACTCGGCCCCGGCCCTGACCGGGGCGCTCACCGGCGCCCTGGGCGGCGACGCCTGCCTCCCGGCGGCCTGGCGCGACGCCTGCCGCACCCTGTCCGGCTGTGCGCTCCCCCGGCTCACCGGCACCGACCTGGTGGAACTCGCCGACCGCCTGGAAGCCGCACAACCGGACCGACCAGGAGGATGATTCCGGCATGACGCCCAAATCAGAAGAAAGCAGTGGTCCGCGTCTCGACGAACGGATCACCGGCGCCCTGGTGGGCGCGGCGGTCGGCGACGCCCTCGGCGGCCCGGTGGAGGGCTACTCCCCCGACCAGATCCTGGAGCGCCACGGCGGCCGCGTCCACGGCGTCGTCGGCCCCTGGAACGGCGACGACTGGCGCACGGCCCGTCCCATCGCGCCGTACCACAAGGGTGACGGGCACGTCACCGACGACACCTTGATGACGCACGCGCTGGTCCGCGTCTACGCGGCCGTCCGCGACCACCTCGACGCGTACGCGATCGCCGACCACCTGGTCCCGGACCTGATGACGACCCCGCGCTGGATCCCGGAGCTGGAGGCCGAGGCACTCCCCCTGCACCGGGTCTTCCTCGCCGAGAAGTGGCTGGTCGCCCGTCTCCACTACGGCCACGTGGACCCCCGGGAGGCCGGCGTCGGCAACATCGTGAACTGCGGCGCCGCGATGTACATGGCCCCGGTCGGCCTGGTCAACGCGGCCGACCCCCGGGCCGCGTACGCCGAGGCGCTGGACGTCGCGGGCGCCCACCAGTCGTCGTACGGACGCGAGGCGGCGGGTGTGTTCGCGGCGGCGGTGGCCGCGGCCTGCGCCCCCGGCGCGACCCCGGACTCGGTCGTCGGCGCCTGTCTGTCCCTGGCCCGGGACGGCACCCGCGAGGCCATCGAGAAATGCTGCGAGACCGCCGCGGCCCACAGCGACTTCGAGTCGGCGCTGGTCCCGCTGCGCGAGACCGTCGCCCCCTACGACACGGTCGGCCCCGACTACCGCCGGCCCTCACTCGGCGCCCGCCGCCCCTCCCGGCTGCACGCCGTCGAGGAGCTGCCGATCGCCCTGGCCATGGTGCTGGTCGCCGGCGGCGACCACCGCAGGGCGGTGCTCGGCGCGGTGAACTACGGCCGGGACTGCGACTCGATCGCGACGATGGCGGGCGCCGTGACCGGCGCCCTCGGCTCCCCGGTCCCCGACGAGTGGGCGAAGACGGTCGCGGAGGCCAGCCGGCTCGACCTGTGGGAGCCGGCCCGCGTCCTGGCCGACGTGGCCCGCGAGGTGCACGCCCGTGACGTGGCCCGCCGCCGGGCCCACGAGGCGGCGTTCCGCGTCCTGGAGGGCCGGCCGTGCTCCGGCTGACGTGGGTGCAGCCCGAGGACCTGATCGGCCACGAGCTGAGGCAGGCCGCCCTGGACGGCCGGGAGCCCGCGCGGATCGCGGCCCGCTGGGAGGCGGCGGGCGGCCGTACGGCCCCGGTACGGGCGGGCGCCTCGGCGGAGCCGGCGTCCCGGTATCTGCGGACGCTGGCCGAGGACCTGCTGGACGAACTGGCGGACCTGCCCAGCCGGAGCGCCGACCGGGAGCCCACCGACCTCGCCGCCATCAAGGCGCTCTGCCCGGACTGGCCCGCGCCGGCCGTCCCCGCCCCGACCACGCCGGCCCGCCTGGAGGCCGCCTGGCTGGGCCGGGCCGTCGGCTGTCTGCTCGGCAAGCCGGTCGAGAAGCTCCCGCTCGACGCCATCCGCGCGCTCGCCCGGCCGGCCGGCAACTGGCCCCTGCGCGGCTACTTCACCGCCAGGGGCGTCCCGGCGGACCTGCTCGCCGCCCACCCCTGGAACCGCCGCTCCGCCACGACCTCGCTCGCCGAGAACATCGACGGCATGCCCGAGGACGACGACCTCAACTACCCGCTCCTCAACCTCCTCCTGCTCCAGCGGTACGGCCGGGATTTCACCACCGCGGACGTGGCCCGGCTCTGGCTGGACGAGCTGCCCGCGGGCCGTACGTTCACGGCCGAGCGTGTCGCGCTGCGCAACCTCCTCCTCGGTGTCGAGCCGCCGCACACGGCCCGCCACCGCAACCCCTTCCGCGAGTGGATCGGTGCCCTCATCCGGGCCGACGTCCACGGCTGGACCCACCCCGGCGACCCCGGCGCCGCGGCCGGACAGGCCCACCGGGACGCCACCCTCACGCACACCGCCAACGGCGTCTACGCGGCGATGTTCGCGGCAGCGGTCATCGCCCGGGCGGCCCGCGCGACCGGGCCGGAGGACGTCCACGCCTGTCTGCGCGCCGGACTCGCGGTGATCCCGCCGGAGTCCCGGCTGGCCCGGGCGGTGCGGCACGCGACGGCGCTGGCGCGGACGCACGAGGACTTCGACACGGTCGTCGACCTCCTCCACGCCCGGTACGCGCCGGACCACCACTGGGTCCACTCCGTCCCCAACACGGCCCTGACCGTCGCCGCCCTCACCCACGCGGACGGCGACTTCACGGGCTCCGTCTGCCGTGCCGTGTCCGGCGGCTGGGACACCGACTCCAACGGGGCGACGGCGGGCAGCGTCGCCGGTCTCCTCGCCGGCTCCCCCGCCGCCCTGCCCGACCACTGGACCACGCCTCTGAAGAACCGTCTCGCCACCTCCGTCGGCGGCCTCGACGGCACCGGCTTCGACACCCTCGCCCAGCTCACGCACGACCTCGCCCAGGACCTCACCCCCTTGGAGGCCACACGCCCATGACCGACATCGTCGTGCTCGGCAGCACGAACATGGACCTCGTCACCTACGTAGAGAAGGCCCCGCAGCGCGGCGAGACCGTCACCGGCCGGGAGTTCCGCACGATCCCCGGCGGCAAGGGCGCCAACCAGGCGACCGCCGCGGCCCGCGCGGGCGGCGGCGTGCTGATGATCGGCGCCGTCGGCAACGACACGTACGGCACCCAGCTGCGCTCCGCGCTCGAACACTCCGGGGTGGACACCGACGACCTGCGCACGGTCGAGGGCCCCTCGGGCACCGCGCACATCGTCGTGGACGACGAGGGCGGCAACGCGATCGTCGTCATCCCCGGCGCCAACGGCACCCTCGACCACCTGAGCCCCGGCGACGAGGGCGTCATCGCCGCCGCCGACACCCTGCTGCTCCAACTGGAGATCCCGCTGGCCGCCGTGCTCGCGGGCGCCCGCGCGGCCCGCCGCCACGGCGTCCGCACGGTCCTCACCCCGTCGCCCGCCCAGCCGCTCCCCGACGAGCTCCTCGGCGCGATCGACCTGATCGTCCCCAACGAGCACGAGGCCGCCACCCTCACCGGCCGCACCGACCCCCGCGAGGCGGCCGGCGTCCTGCTGGACCTGGTCCCGGAGGTGGTCGTCACCCTGGGCGCGTCCGGCAGCCTGTACGCAGCCCGGGGCGCCGAGCCGCTGACCGTCCCGGCCCCGAAGGTCACCGCCGTCGACTCCACCGGCGCCGGCGACACCTTCGTCGGCGCCCTCGCGGTGGCAATCGGCGAGGGACGCCCGATGCCCGACGCGCTGGCCTGGGCGTCCTGCGCGGCCTCCCTGTCCGTGCAGCGGGCGGGCGCCACGGTGTCGATGCCGTACCGCCCCGAGATCGACGAACGGTACGCGTCATGACCGCGGCGCCCCCGGCACCCCTGGCCGGGCTGCGCGTGCTCGATCTGGCCACCCTGTTCGCCGGACCCCTCGCCGCCACCATGCTCGGCGACTTCGGCGCGGAGGTGATCAAGGTCGAGCACCCGGAGAAACCCGACCCGTCCCGCGGCCACGGCCCCGCCAAGGACGGGGTGGGACTGTGGTGGAAGGTCCTCGGCCGCAACAAGCGCACGATCACCCTGAACCTGTCCCGGCCCGGCGGCCGTGCCACCCTGCTGCGGCTCGCCGCCACCGCGGACGTCGTCATCGAGAACTTCCGCCCCGGCACCCTGGAGAAGTGGGACCTCGGCTGGCCGGAGCTCTCGACCGCCAACCCGCGCCTGGTCCTGACCCGGGTCACCGGCTTCGGGCAGTTCGGCCCGTACTCCCACCGCCCCGGTTTCGGCACCCTGGCCGAGGCGATGAGCGGCTTCGCCGCGCTCACCGGGGAACCCGACGCACCCCCGACGCTGCCGCCCTTCGGCCTGGCCGACTCGATCGCGGGCCTCGCCACCGCGTACGCCGTGATGACGGCCCTCGCGGCCCGCGAGCGCACCGGCGAGGGGCAGGTCGTCGACATGGCCCTCATCGAGCCGATGCTGCTGGCCCTCGGCCCCCAGCCGACCTGGTACGACCAGCTCGGCTACGTCCAGGAACGCACCGGCAACCGGTCCGCCAACAACGCACCGCGCAACACCTACCGCACGGCCGACGGCACCTGGGTCGCCGTCTCCACGTCCGCCCAGTCGATCGCCGAGCGGGTGATGCGGCTCGTGGGACGCCCCGACCTGATCGACGAGCCGTGGTTCGCGACGGGCGTGGACCGGGCCCGGCACGCCGATGTGCTGGACCGGGCGGTCGGCGACTGGATCGCCCGCCACACCCGCGCCGACGTGCTGGCCGCCTTCGAGAAGGCGGAGGCGGCGGTGGCCCCGGTCCAGGACGTCCGGGACGTGATGACCGACCCGCAGTACGCCGCGCTCGACACGGTCACCACCGTCGACGACCCCGAGCTGGGCGCGCTGCGGATGCAGAACGTCCTCTTCCGGCTCTCCGCCACGCCCGGCACGATCCGCTGGGCGGGCCGCCCGCACGGCGCGGACACCGACGAGGTCCTCACCGGTCTCGGCCTGTCCCCCGCCGATCTCGCGGCCCTGCGGGAGGAGGGCGCCCTGTGACCGGCCCGGCGCAGACCAGCCCGTACCCGCTGACCTGGTTGTACGCCCCCGGGGACCGGCCGCGGGTGGTGGCCGGGGCGCTGGCGTCCGGCGCCGACGTCGTCATCGTCGACCTGGAGGACGCGGTGGCCCCGGACCGCAAGGACTACGCACGGGCGGCCACGGCCGAACTGCTTGACGCGCCCGGGCACCCCGTGCCCGTCCACGTCCGGGTGAACGCGCTGGACACCCCGGCGGGGGCGCAGGACCTCGCGGCGCTGGCCGCCCTGCCCGGTCTGGCCGCCCTGCGGCTGCCGAAGGTGACGTCGGCCGACCAGGTCATCCACCTCGCCGAGACCACGCCGGCCGCGGCCCCGGGCACGACCCGGCTGCACGCCCTGCTGGAGTCGGCCCTCGGCATCGAACGCGCGCACACGATCGCGTCCGCGCATCCGGCCCTGCGCGGCATCTCCCTCGGCGAGGCGGATCTACGGGCCGACCTGGGCGTACGGGGCGACGCCGGGCTCGACTGGTGCCGTTCCCGCGTGGTCGTCGCCGCGCGGGCGGCCGGTCTGCCCCCGCCGGCCCAGTCCATCCACCCGGACATCCGCGATCTGGAGGGTCTGGCGGCGTCCTGCGCGCACGGCCGCGCGCTCGGCTTCCTGGGCCGCGCGGCCATCCATCCCCGCCAGCTGCCCGTGATCGAGCGGGCGTATCTGCCCACGGAGCGGGAGCTGGAGCGGGCGGAGACGATCGTCAAGGCGGCGGCGACCGGCCAGGGGGCGCTGGCCCTGCCGGACGGGCGCTTCGTCGACGCGGCGGTGGTGGCGGACGCGCGGCGCACGCTGTCCCTGGCGCGCCGCGCCTGAGACACACGAAGGGCGCCCGGTCGACCGGGCGCCCTTCGTGGTGCGACGGTGCGGGGTCAGCCCTTGCGGGCCGACTCCGCCTCGTCGCGCGACTCCTTCGTGTCCTCGGCAGCGTCCCCGGTCCCGGTCCCGGCGTCCGCCTCGGACGTCTTCGCGCCGTCGGTGTCGGCGTCCGCGTCCGTGTCCGTCTTCTTCTCACCGGACGCGCCGCCCGAGTCGCCGTCGGCCGCACCGGGCTCGACGACGGCCTCACGGCCGGGCCGCTTCCTCGCCGACACCACGATGTAGATCACGGCGAGCAGGAAGACCAGCAGCGCGGTCCAGTTGTTCAGCCGCAGGCCGAGGATGTGGTGGGCGTCGTCGACCCGCATGTACTCGACCCAGAACCGGCCGGCACAGTACGCGGCGACGTACAGGGCGAACGCCCGGCCGTGGCCCATCCTGAAGCGGCGGTCGGCCCAGATCACCAGCACGGCGACGCCGATGCACCACAGGGACTCGTACAGGAACGTCGGGTGGTAGGTGCCCGGCACCCGTCCGTCGGTGGAGGACGTGATCTCCAGCGCCCACGGCACGTCGGTGCGGCGGCCGTACAGCTCCTGGTTGAACCAGTTGCCCCAGCGGCCGAGCGCCTGCGCGAGGGCGATGCCGGGGGCGACGGCGTCGGCGTACGCGGGCAGCGGGATGCCACGGCGGCGGCAGCCGATCCACGCGCCCACCGCGCCGAGCGCGATCGCGCCCCAGATGCCGAGGCCGCCCTCCCAGATCTTGAAGGCGTCCACCCAGTCACGGCCCTCGCTGAAGTACAGCTCGTAGTCCGTGATCACGTGGTAGAGGCGACCGCCGACCAGGCCGAACGGGACGGCCCAGACCGCGATGTCCGCGACCGTGCCGGCGCGCCCGCCCCGGGCGATCCAGCGCTTGTTGCCGAGCCAGACGGCTACGAAGACACCGATGATGATGCAGAAGGCGTAGCCGCGCAGCGGAATGGGTCCGAGGTGGATCACCCCGCGCGACGGGCTGGGAATGTAGGCAAGTTCCATGGCAAGGTCGACGCTACCCTGCCGGGCGGCACCGATGTCGGGCTGCCCGGCTACGGGTCCATAACAGGCCGTGCCCGTACGGGCGCTCAGCCCTTCGCGTTCGCCTCCACCATCTGCCTGAGCTTGGCCGGCGTCATGGTCTGGTCCTGGTAGATGTTCTTGCCGTTGAGCAGCACCGTGGGCGTGCCGCTGAAGCCGCCCGTCTTGAAGGCGTCGTTGGACTTCTCCACCCAGCTGTTGTGGGTGCCGTCCTCGACGCACTTGCGGAAGGCGGGCGTGTCCAGGCCGTCCACCTTGGCCGCGAGCTTCAGCAGCTTGCTGTTCTCCGCGAAGGCGTCGTCGGCCTCCGGCGGCTGGTTGCGGTACAGCACGTCGTGGTACTGGACGAACTTCCCGGCGTCCTGGGCGCAGGCGGCGGCGTTCG
The DNA here is from genome assembly GCF_040645135.1 of Streptomyces sp. NPDC046859. Taxonomy (NCBI): domain Bacteria; kingdom Bacillati; phylum Actinomycetota; class Actinomycetes; order Kitasatosporales; family Streptomycetaceae; genus Streptomyces; species Streptomyces sp. NPDC046859. The sequence goes on along the minus strand of NZ_JBEYXR010000005.1, from coordinate 124,738 downwards.
CCGCGTTGCGGGAGCCGGTGCCGCCCATGTTGCCGTCGATGATCGTCGCCAGGTGGTACTCGACCTTGAGCTGGCCGGAGTCGGTCAGCCCGCGGATCGTCGAGCGGTAGGCGTCCTCGAAGGACTTGCAGGCCGGGCAGCGGAAGTCCTCCCAGACCGTCAGCGTCGAGGGGGCGCTCTCCTTGCCGACCGGAATGGCGAGCCCGTCCTTGCCCTGGGCTCCGGAGGGGCCGACGACCGGCCCGGCGTCGCTGCCGCTGTCCTTGCCGGCGTTGGCCGCGACGACCCCGATCACGGCGGCGAGGCCCAGCACGCAGACGACGCTCGCGCCCACGATCAGCGTGCGGCGCCGCCGGTCCGCCGCCTTCTGCTTCTCCCGCTCGACCGCCAGCCGCTCCCGGGCGGTCCGCTTTGCGTCACGATTCTTTTCGCTCACAACCGCAGAAACGAACCGAGGAGGCGCACCGCGCCTCCCCGGTCCCAGGTCCACCCGTTCGGGCGACTCGTACGGAAGGCCCTTCTTCCGACGATGTCCCGCGCCCCGCGCGGACACCGGCTACGCCCGCCGGCGCACGCCCTCCGCCAGTTCACCGGCGAGGGCCCGGACGGCCTCGACACCGGCCGCGTCGTCCGGCGCGTCCAGCATCCGCTTGACGAAGGCCGAGCCGACGATCACGCCGTCCGCGAACCCGGCGACCTCGGCCGCCTGGTCGGCGTCGGAGACGCCCAGGCCGACGCAGACGGGCAGATCGGTGCCGGTGGCCCGGGTGCGCTCGACCAGCTCGTGCGCCTGCGCGCCGACGGACGCGCGGGTGCCGGTGACGCCCATCAGGGAGGCGGCGTACACGAAGCCGCTGCCGGCCGCGGTGATCTCGGCGAGCCGCCCGTCCTTGCTGCTCGGCGCCACGACGAACACGGTCGCCAGACCGTGCTTGTCGGCGTGCTCCCGCCACAGCGCCGACTCCTGGACGGGCAGGTCGGGCAGGATGCAGCCGGCGCCGCCCGCCTCGGCCAGCTCGGCGGTGAACCGCTCGACGCCGTAGCGGTCGATGGGGTTCCAGTACGTCATGACGAGGATCGGCTTCCCGGTGGCCGCGTGGGCCTCGCGGACCGTGCGCATCACGTCGGCGATCCGCACCCCGCCGCGCAGGGCGATGTCGTCGGCGGTCTGGATGACCGGGCCGTCGAGCACGGGGTCGCTGTGCGGCAGGCCGACCTCGACGACGTCGGCGCCGCCCTCCAGGGCGGCCTTGACCGCCGCGATGCCGCCGTCCACGGTCGGGAAGCCGGCCGGCAGATAGGCGATCAGCGCGGACCGGCCCTCGGCCTCGGCGGCCGCGAGGGTGTCCGACAGCAGCTGGATGTTCCCGCTCATCGGGCGTCCCCCTCGATCTCGGCGGTGTCGGCGGCGTCGGCCGGGACCTCGGCGTCGGTGCCCTCGTCGTACAGCCCGAAGTAGCGGGCGGCGGTGTCCATGTCCTTGTCGCCCCGGCCGGACAGGTTGACGATGATCAGCCCGTCCTCGCCGAGCTCCTTGCCGACCTCCAGCGCTCCGGCGAGGGCGTGGGCGCTCTCGATGGCCGGGATGATGCCCTCGGTGCGCGACAGCAGGCGCAGGGCCTGCATGGCGGCGTCGTCGGTGACCGCGCGGTACTCGCCGCGTCCGCTGTCCTTCAGGTAGGAGTGCTCGGGGCCGATGCCCGGGTAGTCCAGGCCGGCCGAGATGGAGTACGGCTCGGTGATCTGGCCCTCGTCGTCCTGGAGGACGTAGGAGCGGGAGCCGTGCAGGATGCCGGGCTCGCCGGCGGTGAGGGTGGCCGCGTGCTCGCCGGTCTCCACGCCGTGTCCGGCCGGCTCGCAGCCGATCAGGCGGACGGAGGCGTCCGGGATGAAGGCGTGGAAGAGGCCGATGGCGTTGGAGCCGCCGCCGACGCAGGCGATGGCCGCGTCGGGCAGGCGTCCGGCGCGCTCCAGGATCTGGCGGCGGGCCTCGACCCCGATGACCCGGTGGAAGTCGCGGACCATGGCGGGGAAGGGGTGCGGACCGGCGACCGTGCCGAACAGGTAGTGGGTGCGGTCGACGTTGGCGACCCAGTCGCGGAACGCCTCGTTGATGGCGTCCTTCAGGGTGCGGCTGCCGGACTTCACGGCGATGACCTCGGCGCCGAGCATGCGCATCCGGGCCACGTTGAGCGCCTGGCGCTGGGTGTCGATCTCACCCATGTAGATCGTGCAGTCGAGGCCGAACAGGGCGCAGGCCGTCGCGGTCGCGACGCCGTGCTGGCCCGCGCCGGTCTCGGCGATGACCCGGGTCTTGCCCATGCGCTTGGTGAGCAGGGCCTGGCCCAGCACGTTGTTGATCTTGTGCGAGCCGGTGTGGTTGAGGTCCTCGCGCTTGAGGAAGACGCGGGCGCCGCCCGCCTCCGCGGCGAACCGCGGGACCTCGGTCAGCGCGCTGGGACGGCCGGTGTAGTGCACCAGCAGATCGTCGAGCTCACGGGCGAACTCGGGGTCGTGCTTGGCCTTGTCGTACTCGACGGCCACCTCGTCCACGGCGGCGACGAGGGCCTCCGGGATGAACTTGCCGCCGAACGCGCCGAAGTAGCCCTCGGGGCTGGGGACCTGACCGTCCGGGTCGGGGATGAAGAAGTCGCTGGGCATGCGGAAACCTCACGGTGAGTGGTGTGTGAACAGCACTGATCGCCGTGGGGGCGGGGACGGTCAGCCGACCTCGACGCCATCGTGGCCGGTCGCGCCCGCGCGGCGGTCGCCGCACGTCGAACGGAGCCCCGCGCCCCTGACGGGGCGCTGCCATCGGCGGCCGTTGACCTGCCCGGGCTCGTCTCCGATGACGTAGCGCACACGACGGCCGTGGACCCGGCGGGCGGGCGCGCGGCAGCCACGGGGGCGGCAGCCGCGCGCGAGGCGGGCGTACCGGTCCGTGGTGGTGGTCGTGGGCGTCATCGGGGCGATCCTATCGGTGCTCAGCCGCGGCCGTGCCGGAGTGCCGGGTGCTCGCCCGCCGCCACCAGGTCGGAGACCGCGGTCTTCGGGTCCTTGCCGGTGACCAGGGACTCGCCGACCAGGACCGCGTCGGCGCCGGCGTTGGCGTACGCGATGAGGTCGTGCGGGCCGCGGACGCCGGACTCGGCGACCTTGACGAGGGTGTCCGGGATCTCGGGCGCGAGACGCTCGAAGGTGCCCCGGTCGACCTCCAGGGTCTTCAGGTTGCGGGCGTTGACACCGATGATCCTGGCGCCGGCGTCGACCGCGCGGTCGACCTCGTCCTCGTCGTGCACCTCGACGAGCGGGGTGAGCCCGATGGACTCGGCGCGCTCGATGAGGGACTCCAGGGCGGACTGGTCGAGGGCCGCGACGATCAGCAGGGCGAGGTCGGCGCCGTACGCGCGGGCCTCCCACAGCTGGTACGAGGTGACGATGAAGTCCTTGCGCAGGACCGGGATGTCCACGCGGGCGCGGACGGCCTCCAGGTCGGCCAGCGAACCGCCGAAGCGGCGCTGCTCGGTGAGGACGGAGATGACGGCCGCGCCGCCCGCCTCGTAGTCCGCGGCGAGCCCGGCCGGGTCGGCGATGGCGGCCAGCGCGCCCTTGGACGGGCTGGAGCGCTTGACCTCGCAGATGACCTTGACGCCGTCGCCGCGGAGCGCCGCGACACCGTCCTTGGCCGCGGGGGCCTTCGCCGCGCGCTCCTTGAGCTCGTCGAGGCTGACGCGCGCCTGCCGCTCCGCGAGGTCGGCACGGACTCCGTCGATGATCTCGTCGAGCACACTCACGCGAGCGGCCCCCTTCCAGACGGTTGGCTGAGAAAGCGGTTCAAAACCGATGGTCACTGCGATGGTATCCGGAGGCGGGCCGAGCCCCCGCATCCGGTTGACGCCGGTCCCAGTACCTGGACGCCCACCGGTTGATCAAGGGTGCAGCAGGCCACCGAACGGCGAGTTCCGGACAACGGTGAAAACCAGGGTCAGGGCGCCCACCGCCCACAGGTGCGCCGGCGCGAGGTCGATCCGCAGCGGGCGGCCCCGAACGGAACGGATCACCCAGACGGTCCACAGCACGGCGAAGAGCGCGTAGCCGGCCACCGCGAGCGCGTTGTCCTGGAGCGCCGCCGCGAGGTCGCCGTGCACGACGGCGTGCGCGCTGCGCAGCCCGCCGCAGCCCGGGCAGAAGATCCCGGTGTACTCCAGGAGGGGGCAGGCGGGGTAGTGGCCCGGTCGACCGGGGTCGACCGCGCCGACGTAGGCGAAGGCCCCGGCGACGGCCGCGAGCACGCCCGCCGGGACGGCCACGCGGCGGGCGAGGGCGGCCGCGCCGGTCGCCGGCGTCCTGCGGCTGTCGGTGTCCACGTCGAGCATTGTGCCCCGGACGGGCGGGAGGGGCGCCCCCGGGCACTCCATCGGTGCCGGGTCGCCCCTCGGTGCGTCACGCGGTGCTCAGCCCTTGGCGCCGGCCGCCTGGCGCTCCTCCGTGGTGAGGTGCGGCTCGTGGACGTCCTTGGGCTGGCCGAGCCCCATGGAGCTCATGAGCCAGCCGACGATGCCGCCGAGGATCACGACGCCCATACCGGCCCAGAAACCCGCCGGCTGGGCCATCACCATGAAGGCGCCCGCCACGCAGAACCCGATGAAGGCGATCGTGACACCGGTCCAGGCGGCCAAAGTGTGACCGTGGCTGTTGCCCGCCATTGCTTGCTCCTCGTTGCTGTGTACGTGTCGTACGTGGGGTGAGCCGGTCGCTCCCCGTCATTGTCCCGCACGCGCGCGCGTGCGGTCATCGGGGGTCGCGGCGGCGGACGTCAGGCTCCGGTGGGGTCCTCGCCCCGGTCGAGAGCCTTCCAGATCTCCTCGGGACGGTCGGGGTCGGCGGGGCGGGCCGTGCGGCGCGGGCGCGGTGCGCCGTTCCGCTCGTAGCGGCCGGACATGCCGGGCCAGATCCGGCCGTAGCGCAGGGCCAGGAGTCCGGCGAGCAGGATCAGGGCGCCGCCGGCCGCGGCGGCGTACGGCCAGGCGGTGTGGGTGAGGGACTCGACGGTGGCGGCGGTGTCGCCGGAGGCCCGGGCGGCCTGCTCGTCCAGCGCGGAGCTGTCCGAGGCGCCCAGCAGGGCGGCGGCGACGGTACCGGCGCCGGAGAGCGCGAGCAGGGCGGCGACCAGGACGCGGCCGGCCCGGCGCACGGCGAAGACGGCGACGAGCGCGGCCAGCCCGACTATCGCCAGGGCCGCGGGGACGCCGGTGACGTCGCTGCCCTTGGCGGTGAGGGGGAAGGAGCCGCCGGCCACCGCGGCGGTGCCCTCCGACCAGCGCTGCCGGGTGGCGAGCAGGGCCACGGCCGCGCCGAGCGCCCCGCTCAGCAGGGCGAGGGCCAGACTCAGACGGCCCGCGCGGGCGGAGCCCGGGGCTTCGGAACGGGGGTGAGGAACAGCAGTCACGTACTCCACTATCACCCGAACCCCGCCCGGCTGGGGACCCGGGGTTCGGGTGACCGGCGCCACGTGGCCGCCCGGGGGCTCAGGACAGCCGGTTCGCGGTGTGGACGGCGCGCAGGACGGCGGCCGCCTTGTTGCGGCACTCGGTGTCCTCGGCGACGGGGTCGGAGTCGGCGACGATGCCCGCGCCGGCCTGGACGTAGGCGGTGCCGTCGCGCAGCAGGGCCGTGCGGATGGCGATGGCGGTGTCGGAGTCGCCGGCGAAGTCGAGGTAGCCGACGCAGCCGCCGTACAGGCCGCGCCGGGACGGTTCGAGTTCGTCGATGATCTGCATCGCGCGGGGCTTGGGCGCGCCGGAGAGGGTGCCGGCCGGGAAGCAGGCCGTCAGCACGTCGAAGGCGGTGCGGCCCGGCGCGACGCGACCGGTGACCGTCGAGACGATGTGCATGACGTGGGAGTAGCGCTCGACGGACATGAAGTCGACGACCTCGACGGAACCGGGCTCGCAGACCCGTCCGAGGTCGTTGCGCCCCAGGTCGACCAGCATCAGGTGCTCGGCGCGCTCCTTTGGGTCCGCGAGCAGTTCGTCGGCGAGGGCCTGGTCCTCCTGCGGGGTCGCCCCCCGCCACCGGGTCCCGGCGATCGGGTGCACCATGGCCCGGCCGTCCTCGACCTTGACGAGGGCTTCCGGCGAGGAGCCGACGACATCGAACCCGTCGAAGCGGAACAGGTACATGTACGGCGACGGGTTGGTCGCCCGGAGCACCCGGTACACGTCCAGGGCGCTCGCGGTGCACGGCGTCTCGAAGCGCTGGGAGGGGACGACCTGGAACGCCTCGCCGGCCCGGATGCGCTCCTTGATGTCCTCGACGGCGGCCTGGAAGTCCTCGCCGCCCCACAGCGCGGTGTACTCGGGCAGCTCCGAGGGCGGCAGGACGGCGGGCGGCTGGGCGACCGGGCGGGTGAGGTCCGCCTGCATGGCGTCCAGCCGGGCGACAGCGTCGGCGTACGCCTCGTCGACGCCGGTGTCGAGGTCGTTGTGGTTGATCGCGTTGGCGATCAGCAGGACCGAGCCCTCCCAGTGGTCCATGACGGCGAGGTCGCTGGTGAGCAGCATGGTCAGCTCGGGCAGCCGCAGGTCGTCGCGTTCGCCGGGGCCGATCTTCTCCAGGCGGCGCACGATGTCGTAGCCGAGGTAGCCGACCATGCCGCCGGTGAACGGCGGCAGGCCCTCCTGGTGAGGGGTGTGCAGGGTCTCGGCGGTGGCGCGCAGGGCGGCGAGCGGGTCGCCGTCCACGGGGACGCCGACCGGCGGGGTGCCGAGCCAGTGGGTCCGGCCGTCGCGCTCGGTGAGCGTGGCCGCGGAGCGCACGCCCACGAAGGAGTACCGGGACCAGGAGCGGCCGTTCTCCGCGGACTCCAGCAGGAAGGTGCCGGGGCGTTCGGCGGCCAGCTTGCGGTAGAGCGCGACGGGGGTGTCGCCGTCGGCGAGGAGCTTGCGGGTGACCGGGACGACCCGTCGGTCGGTGGCCAGCTTGCGGAACGTCTCGAGGTCCATGGCCGCCGACCCTACTGATCCGCGGCGGGCGCGCCGGAACCGGCGTCGCCGACGAGCACGTCCGCGTCGAAGCAGGTCCGGGCGCCGGTGTGGCAGGCGGCGCCGACCTGGTCGACCTGGACGAGGAGCGTGTCGGCGTCGCAGTCCAGGGCGACCGACTTCACCCATTGGACGTGACCGGAGGTGTCGCCCTTGACCCAGTACTCGCGGCGGCTGCGCGACCAGTAGGTGCAGCGGCCGGTGGTCAGCGTGCGATGCAGCGCCTCGTCGTCCATCCAGCCGAGCATCAGCACCTCGCGGGTGTCGTACTGCTGGGCGATGGCGGGCAGGAGTCCGTCCGCGCTGCGCTTGAGGCGTGCGGCGATCTCGGGGTCCAGCCCGCTGGGCGTGCGGGGCGTGCTCGTGGTCATGCCTGCCATTGTGCCGCGCGCGGCCGGCTGTTCCGGGCGGCGTCCACTGGGCGGACCCGGTACGTGGTCGTAGGCTGACAGCATGTCGACCTTCGCACAGCGTGAACGACTCCTCCTCGCCGACCTCCTGGAGGCCGAGGGCCCCGAGGCCCCGACGCTCTGCGAGGGCTGGCGCACCCGTGATCTCGCGGCGCACGTGGTGGTGCGCGAGCGCCGGCCCGACGCGGCCGCCGGCATGCTGATCAAGCAGCTGGGGCCCCGCCTGGACAAGGCGATGGCGGAGTTCTCGGCGAAGCCGTACGAGGAGCTGCTCCAGCTCATCCGGACCGGCCCGCCGCGCTTCTCGCCCTTCCAGCTCAAGCAGATCGACGAGGCGTCGAACACCGTCGAGTTCTACGTCCACACGGAGGACGTGCGCCGGGCGCAGCCGGACTGGACGCCGCGCGAGCTGGACCCGGTCTTCCAGGACGCGCTGTGGTCCCGCCTGGAGCGCGCCGCCCGCCTGATGGGCCGGGGCGCCCCCACGGGCCTGGTGCTGCGCCGCCCCGACGGCCAGACGGTGGTCGCCCACCGCGGCACCCCGGTGGTCACGGTGACCGGCGAACCCTCGGAGCTGCTGCTCTTCGCGTACGGCCGGCAGAGCGCCGCGAGGGTCGAGCTGGACGGCGACAAGGACGCGATCGCCAAGCTGCACGAGACGAAGCAGCTCGGGATCTGAGGGGCCGTCCTGTCGATCGGGCCGGTCAGCGCACCGGGTGCCCGGCGCCTCGCAGCGCGTCCTTGACCTGGCCGATCCTGAGGTCGCCGAAGTGGAACACCGACGCCGCCAGCACCGCGTCGGCGCCCGCCTCGACGGCGGGGGTGAAGTCGGCGAGCTTGCCGGCGCCGCCGGAGGCGATCACCGGGATCGTCACGTGCTTGCGCACGGCCCGGATCATCTCCAGGTCGTAGCCGTCCTTGGTGCCGTCCGCGTCCATCGAGTTCAGCAGTATCTCGCCGGCGCCCAGCTCGGCCGCGCGGTGCGCCCACTCCACGGCGTCGATGCCGGTTCCCTCGCGGCCGCCGTGGGTGGTGACCTCGAAGGTGCCCTCGGGGGTGCGGCGCGCGTCGACGGAGAGGACGAGCACCTGGCGGCCGAAGCGTTCGGCGATCTCCCGGATGAGGTCCGGGCGGGCGATGGCCGCCGTGTTGACGCCGACCTTGTCGGCTCCGGCGCGCAGCAGCCTGTCCACGTCCTCCGCGGTGCGGACGCCGCCGCCGACGGTCAGCGGGATGAACACCTGCTCGGCGGTGCGGCGCACCACGTCGTACGTCGTCTCCCGGTTGCCCGAGGAGGCGGTGATGTCCAGGAACGTCAGCTCGTCGGCGCCCTCGGCGTCGTACACCTTGGCCATCTCGACGGGGTCGCCCGCGTCGCGCAGGTTCTGGAAGTTGACGCCCTTGACGACCCGGCCGTTGTCCACGTCCAGGCAGGGGATGACTCGGACCGCCAGGGTCATTGATCCACGGCTCCTCTGTATGCCTCTAGCTCTACTTCGACCAGGATGCGCGGGTCGACGAACCCCTCCACGACCAGCAGTGTCGTGATGGGGCGCACCGGGTCGAAGATCTCCTTGTGGGCGCGGCCCACCTCGTCCACGTCCCGTTGGTGGCTCAGGTACATCCGGGTGCGGACGACCGACTCCGGACCGAGGCCGAACGCGGCGATCGCCTCCAGCGCGCCCGCGAAGGCCACCTTGGCCTGCTCGTACGGGTCGCCCTCCCCGTACAGCGTCGGTCCCCGGAAGGCGGTGGTGCCGCCCACCAGGACGCGGTCGCCGGCCGCGACGGCGCGTGCGAACCCGAAGGACTCCTCCCAGGGGCTTTCGCTCCGCACGCGCCGCACGGGTTCGGACGTCATGACGCCACTGCCTCCAGGGCCTCTTCCAGCGTGAACGCCTTCGCGTACAGGGCCTTGCCGACGATGGAGCCCTCGACGCCGAGCGGGACGAGCTCGGCGATGGCCCGCAGGTCGTCCAGCGAGGACACGCCGCCGGAGGCGACGACGGGGCGGTCCGTGACCGCGCAGACGTTCTTCAGGAGTTCCAGGTTGGGGCCCTGGAGGGTGCCGTCCTTGGCGATGTCGGTGACGACGTACCGCGCACAGCCCTCCTTGTCGAGGCGCTCCAGCGTCTCGTAGAGGTCGCCGCCGTCGCGGGTCCAGCCGCGGCCGCGCAGGGTGGTGCCGCGCACGTCCAGGCCGACGGCGATCTTGTCGCCGTGCTCGGCGATCACCTTGGCGACCCACTCGGGGCTCTCCAGGGCGGCCGTGCCGAGGTTGACGCGGGTGCAGCCGGTGGCGAGCGCGGCGGCGAGGGAGGCGTCGTCGCGGATGCCGCCGGACAGCTCGACCTTGATGTCCATGGCCTTCGCGACCTCCGCGATCAGCTCGCGGTTGTCGCCGGTGCCGAACGCGGCGTCCAGGTCGACCAGGTGCAGCCACTCGGCGCCGGACCGCTGCCAGGCGAGGGCGGCCTCCAGCGGGGAGCCGTAGGAGGTCTCGGTGCCGGACTCGCCGTGCACGAGGCGGACGGCCTGGCCGTCGCGGACGTCGACGGCGGGGAGGAGTTCGAGCTTGGCCATGTCTCTACAGGCTTCCGATCCAGTTGGTGAGCAGCTGCGCGCCGGCGTCGCCGGACTTCTCGGGGTGGAACTGGGTGGCCCACAGTGCGCCGTTCTCCACGGCGGCCACGAACGGCTCGCCGTGCGTCGACCAGGTGACCTTGGGGGCGGTCATCAGCGGGTTCTCGGTCTGGAAGCTCCAGTCGTGCACGGCGTAGGAGTGCACGAAGTAGAAGCGCGCGTCGGCGTCCAGGCCGGCGAAGAGCTCGCTGCCGCCGGCCGCCTCGACGGTGTTCCAGCCCATGTGGGGCACGATGTCGGCCTGCAGCGGCTCGACCGAGCCCGGCCATTCGCCCAGGCCCTCGGCCTCGACGCCGTGCTCGATGCCGCGCGCGAAGAGGATCTGCATGCCGACGCAGATGCCCATGACGGGGCGTCCGCCGGACAGCCGCCGGTCGATGATCCAGTCGCCGCGGGCGTCGGTGAGGCCCTGCATGCAGGCGGCGAAGGCGCCGACGCCGGGCACGAGCAGCCCGTCGGCGTTCATGGCCTTGTCGAAGTCACGGGTGATCTCGACGTCGGCCCCGGCGCGGGCGAGGGCCCGCTCGGCGGAGCGTACGTTGCCGAAGCCGTAGTCGAAGACCACGACGTTCTTGGTGGTCAATTCCACACCTCCAGCCTCAAGACGCCGGCGACGAGGCACAGCGCGGCACTGACGGAGAGCAGCACGACGAGGCTCTTGGGCATCTGCTGCTTGGCGAAGGAGATGATGCCGCCGACCAGGAAGAGGCCGACGACGATCAGGACGGTGGACAGCCCGTTCATGGGTTACAGCGCGCCCTTCGTCGACGGCAGGATGCCGGCCGCGCGCGGGTCGCGCTCGGAGGCGTAGCGCAGGGCGCGGGCGAGGGCCTTGAACTGGCACTCCACGATGTGGTGGGCGTTGCGTCCGTAGGGCACGTGCACGTGCAGCGCGATCTGGGCCTGCGCGACGAACGACTCCAGGATGTGCCGGGTCATGGTGGTGTCGTACTCGCCGATCATCGGCGCCATGTTCTCGGGCTCGGTGTGCACGAGGTAGGGGCGGCCGGAGAGGTCGACGGTGACCTGGGCGAGGGACTCGTCCAGCGGGACCGTGCAGTTGCCGAAGCGGTAGATGCCCACCTTGTCGCCGAGGGCCTGCTTGAAGGCGGCGCCCAGCGCGAGGGCGGTGTCCTCGATGGTGTGGTGGGAGTCGATGTGCAGGTCGCCCTCGGTCTTGACCGTGAGGTCGAACAGGCCGTGGCGGCCGAGCTGGTCGAGCATGTGGTCGTAGAAGCCGACGCCGGTCGCCACGTCGACCTTGCCGGACCCGTCGAGGTCGATCTCGACGAGGACCGAGGTCTCCTTCGTCACCCGCTCTATGCGTCCTACGCGGCTCATGCGCTCTGCTCCTTCTTCATGTCACGGACCGCGTCGAGGAACGCGTCGTTCTCTTCGGGGGTGCCGGCGGTGACCCGCAGCCAGCCGGGCACGCCGTTGTCCCGGACCAGGACGCCCCGGTCGAGGATCTGCCGCCAGACGGCGTGCGCGTCGGCGAAGCGCCCGAACTGCACGAAGTTGGCGTCCGAGGCGGTGACCTCGTAGCCGATGGCGAGCAGTTCGGTCACCAGCCGGTCGCGCTCGGCCTTCAGCTGCTCGACGTACTTCAGCAGCGTGCCGGTGTGCTCCAGGGCGGCCAGGGCGGTCGCCTGGGTGACGGCCGACAGGTGGTACGGCAGGCGGACGAGCTGGACGGCGTCGACCACGGCGGGGTCGGCGGCGAGGTAGCCGAGGCGCAGGCCGGCGGCGCCGAACGCCTTGGACATGGTCCGGGACACCACCAGGTGGGGCCGGCCCTCGATCAGCGGCAGCAGCGAGTCGCCGTGGCTGAACTCCACGTACGCCTCGTCGACCACGACCATCGACGGCTTCGCCGCCTGCGCGGCCTCGTACAGGGCGACGACGGTCTCGCGCGGGACCGCGTTGCCGGTGGGGTTGTTGGGGGTGGTGATGAAGACGACGTCGGGCCGGTGCTCGGCGATGGCCTTCTCGGCGGCGGCGAGGTCGATGGTGAAGTCCTCGTTGCGCGGCCCGGAGATCCAGCCGGTGCCGGTGCCGCGCGCGATGAGCGCGTGCATCGAGTACGACGGCTCGAAGCCGATCGCGGTGCGGCCGGGTCCGCCGAAGGTCTGCAGCAGTTGCTGGATGACCTCGTTGGAGCCGTTGGCCGCCCAGACGTTGGCGAGGCCCACCGGGTGGCCGGAGGTGTCGCTGAGGTAGGCGGCGAGCCGGGTGCGCAGCTCGACGGCGTCCCGGTCGGGGTAGCGGTTGAGGTCGCGGGCGGCCTCGCGGACGCGCTCGGTGATCCGCTCGACCAGCGGCGCGGGCAGCGGGTAGGGGTTCTCGTTGGTGTTGAGCCGTACGGGGACGTCCAGCTGGGGCGCTCCGTAGGGGGACTTGCCGCGCAGCTCGTCCCGTACGGGCAGGTCGTCGATGTCGGTCACTTGCTCTCGGGTACCTTCCAGCCGAACCGTGCCTTGATCGCCGCGCCGTGTGCCGGCAGGTCCTCCGCCTCCGCCAGGGTCACGACGTGGTGCGCGACCTCGGCGAGCGCGTCGCGGGTGTAGTCCACGATGTGGATGCCGCGCAGGAAGGACTGGACGGACAGGCCCGACGAGTGGCAGGCGCAGCCGCCGGTGGGCAGGACGTGGTTGGAGCCGGCCGCGTAGTCGCCGAGGGAGACCGGCGCCCAGGGGCCGATGAAGATCGCGCCGGCGTTGCGCACGCGGTCCGCGACGGCGGCGGCGTCGGCGGTCTGGATCTCCAGGTGCTCGGCGCCGTAGGCGTCGACGACCCGCAGGCCCTCGTCGACGCCGTCGACGAGGACGATCGCGGACTGCTTGCCCTTCAGGGCCGGCACGATCCGGTCGTCGATGTGCTTGGTGGCCGCGATCTGCGGCTCCAGCTCCTTCTCCACCGCGTCCGCGAGCTCCACGGAGTCGGTGACGAGGACGGCGGCGGCCAGCGGGTCGTGCTCGGCCTGGCTGATCAGGTCGGAGGCGACGTGCACCGGGTCGGCCGTGGAGTCCGCGAGGATCGCGATCTCGGTGGGGCCGGCCTCGGCGTCGATGCCGATCCTGCCGGTGAAGTAGCGCTTGGCGGCGGCGACCCAGATGTTGCCGGGGCCGGTGACCATGTTCGCGGGCGGGCAGGACTCGGTGCCGTGCGCGAACATCGCGACGGCGGTGGCGCCGCCGGCCGCGTACACCTCGTCGACGCCGAGCAGCGCGCAGGCGGCGAGGATCGTGGGGTGCGGCAGCCCGCCGAACTCGGCCTGGGCCGGTGAGGCGAGCGCGATCGACTCGACGCCGGCCTCCTGGGCCGGGACGGCGTTCATGATCACGGACGACGGGTAGACCGAGCGGCCGCCGGGCGCGTACAGGCCGACGCGGTCGACGGGCACCCACTTCTCGGTGACCGAGCCGCCGGGGACGACCTGGGTGGTGTGCGCGGCGCGGCGCTGCTCGCGGTGGACGAGGCGGGTGCGGCGGATGGACTCCTCCAGGGCCGCGCGCACGGCCGGGTCGAGCTCCGCGAGGGCCTTGTCGAGGGCCTCCGCGGGGACCCGTACCCGGTCGAGCCGGACTCCGTCGAACTTCTCGGCGAAGTCGATCAGCGCCGCGTCTCCCCGATGATGCACGGCCTCGCAGATGGGACGCACCTTCTCCAGGGCGGCCGCTACGTCGAAGTCGGCTCGGGGCAGCAGGTCGCGCAGGGCGGGGCCCTCGGGAAGGGCGTCGCCGCGCAGATCGATTCGGGAGATCACGTACCCAATTCTCTCAGACCCGCGTCCGGCCCCGTGGACGCGTATCAATGGCTGATACAGAGCGTCCGGGGAACCCGGAAGATCCCCTTCACGTCTTGCGTTCGGGGCGTCACTCAGCGGGCATCACGGTGGTACGGGTCCACCGACTCGCGAGTAGCCGAGGAGGATGAGAAGGACGTGACCGAGGGGGCCGGCATCCGGGACGGGGACCTGCCGGACGATCTGACCGCCGCCGAGGCCGGGATGTGGCAGGCGTTCCGCAACGGCAGCGTGTACGACCTCAGCAGCGGCGACACGGTCGTCGACGATCCGCACGGCGGGCACCCCTGGGGCGAGGAGCGGACCGTGCGGGCCCGCATCGTGTGCTGGCTGCTGCTGGACGGGCCGCGGGCGCTGGCGGGCCGGGTCTCCTCGCTGAAGCTGGTGGGTGTGCAGGTCAGCGGCGCGCTGGACCTGGCGGGCGGCACCGTGCACCCGTACGTCGAGATGCGGGGCTGCCGCTTCGAGCGGGAGGTCCTGCTGCCGGAGGCCCGGTTCACCACGCTGCGGCTGGTGGACTGCTCGGTGCCGCGCCTGGAGGCGGCGCGGGTGCACACCGAGGGCGATCTGCATCTGCCGCGCTGCCGCTTCCACAACGGGGTGCGGATCACGGACGCGCACATAGGCACGGATCTGCTGCTCAGCCAGGCGGTGGTGTACCGGGACCGCAGCGGCCGTTCGATCGCCGGGGACGGCATGAGCGTCGGCCAGGACCTGCAGGCCGAGATGCTGGAGTCGCACGGCGAGCTGAGTCTGCGCGGCGCGAGCATCGGCGTGTCGCTGAGCCTGCGCGGGGCGCGGCTGGTCAACCCGTACACCCGGCTCGCGCTGAACGCGCCGCAGCTGACCGTGGGGCGGACCCTGTACCTGACCCCGGCGGGGGTCGGCAGTCCGCTGCTGAGCGGGCGCACCCCCGCGCGCGGGACGCGGGTGCAGCGGTTCGAGTGCCGGGGCGGGGTGCGGCTGGACGACGGGCGGTTCGGGGACGCGGTCGACCTGGAGCGGGCCCGGTTCGTCTTCACGGACGAGCAGGAGCTGTCGATGCGCCGCATCCAGACGCCGGAGCTGCGCTTCCTCGGGGAGCGGATGGAGCGCGGCCGGGTGGTGCTGTCGGGGGCGCGGGTGGTCAACCTGATGGACCGGGCGGACGCCTGGCCGGGGCCGGGACTGCTGCACATGGGCGGCTTCGGCTACGAGAACCTGGTGCCGCGCGGCCCGTTCCCGCTGGAGCGGCGGCTGGAGTGGGTGGCCGCCGCGACGGCCGAGTACAACCCGGAGCCGTACGAGCTGCTGGCCTCCGTGCTGCGGGCGGGCGGGGAGGACGAGGACGCGCGCGAGGTGCTGCTCGCCAAGCAGCGCCGGCGGCGCGAGACGCTGCCGCCCGCCGGGAAGCTGTGGGGATACGTCCAGGACTGGATGGTCGCCTACGGCTATCGGCCCGGACGGGCCGCGGTCTGGATGGCGATCCTGTGGGCGGCGGGCTCGGTGGCCTTCGGGTACGCCGACCATCCGCCGATCAAGGGCGGCGAGCACCCGGCATGGAACCCGACGCTGTTCGCGCTGGACCTGCTGCTGCCGGTGATCGATCTGGGGCAGGTGGGGTTCTGGCAGCTCAGGGGCGTCTGGCAGTGGCTGGCGGCGGCGATGATCCTGCTGGGCTGGATCCTCGCGACGACCGTGGCGGCGGGGGCGACCCGGACGCTGCGCCGCAGCTGAGACCGGGGCGGGGCTCTGGGTGATGTGGGGATTTGTGTGACCCACGAGCTGATTTCATGGATGTCCGACTGTTGTTGAACACTTGACCTTTACCGGTTCTTGACCTGCCGGGATACAACTTTCGCCGTCTTGGCCGTTCCCTCTGGCGCGGGCGTGAGCTGCGGACTTTCAATGGTCGACACCATGGCTCTGCCGCTTCCGTTCGGCCGGGCGTCACGGACGCCCAGGCCCTCAGCGCAGCATCCCGCCGCCGGGCTCCCCGCCGACGACGAGGTGCTCCTCGACGCGCCCGACGACCGCCTCGGCCCCGCGCTGGTCGCGGCCGGGCAGGGGTCCCACCGCACCGCGGCGGACCTGCTCGCCGCCACCCGCGCGCACCGGCGGTGGGAGGACCGCGACCGGTACGTCCTGCGTCTGGCCGCCTTCGCCCGCTCCCGGCCGGAGTGGGTGCAGGCCTGGTACGCGGCCGCGCCGGACGACCCGGACGTCCTGCTGCTGCGCGCCCAGCTCGCCGTGGACCACGCCTGGCGGTCCCCGGCCCGTGCCGAGCTGCTGCGCGGCGTGAGTCCGCTGATCACCGCCGCCGCCCGGGCCGACGACCGCGACCCGGTGCCCTGGCGGCTCGCCCTGGACCACGCGCGCGGCTCCCGCGCCGGGCACACCTACTTCGGGGAGCTGTGGGAGGCGGCCCTGCGCCGTGCGCCGCTGCACTACGGCTGCCATGTCGCCGCCCTGCGCTATCTGGCCTCCTCCTGGCACGGCTCCCACCGGGAGTGCCTGGACTTCGCCGACCGGGCCGCCCAGGACTCCCCCGCCGACTCCCTCGTCCAGGCGCTGCCGGCCCGGGCGGCGCTCGCCTACCTGCACGACGGGTGCGGCCCCGGCGTGCCTCCGGAGCGGTTGCACGCGGCGGCCGACCGGGCGGTCGCGCTGTCGGCCCGGTTCCCGGCGGCCGACCCCTGGCCGGCCGCGGTGCGCAACAAGCTCACGTACGTCCTGGTCGAGCTCGGCCGCTGGGAGGACGCCCTGGATCAGCTGCGGCTGATCGGGCCGTACGCCACGTCCTACCCGTGGAGCCGGTTCGCGGAGGATCCGCTGAGCCGCTTCCTGGAGGTGCGGCACCAGGTCCGGCGGCACGTGGGCCCGGCCTCGGCTCCGGGGCGCTCCGGGCATCCACCAGGTGGGCGCGCCGGACGCGCCGGTCGGCGCGACCACTAGGCTTTGGCGCCGTGACCGTCCGCCTTCCGCTCTTCCCCCTGAACTCGGTGCTCTTCCCCGGGCTCGTCCTGCCGCTGAACGTCTTCGAGGAGCGGTACCGCGCCATGATGCGCGAGCTCCTGAAAACCCCCGAGGAGGATCCGCGCCGTTTCGCCGTGGTCGCCATCCGCGACGGCCACGAGGTGGCCGCGAGCGCCCCCGGGATGCCCGATCCCACCGCCGTGCCCGAGCGCGGCCCCACGGCGGGCTTCGGGCCCGACCCGCTCCAGGCCTTCCACTCCGTGGGGTGCGTCGCGGACGCGGCGACGATCCGCGAGCGGGCCGACGGCACGTTCGAGGTGCTGGCGACGGGCACGACCCGGGTGCGGCTCGTCTCCGTGGACGCCTCGGGCCCCTTCCTGACGGCCGAGCTGGAGGAGCTCACCGAGGAGCCGGGCGACGAGGCGGGAGCTCTCGCGGAAGGCGTGCTGCGGGCCTTCCGGCAGTACCAGAAACGTCTCGCCGGCGCCCGTGAGCGGTCCGTGTCCACCACCGCCGACCTGCCGGACCAGCCGTCCGTCGTGTCCTATCTCGTGGCCGCCGCGATGATGCTGGACACCCCGACCAAGCAGCGGCTGCTCCAGGCCCCGGACACCGCGTCCCGGCTGCGCGACGAGCTGAAACTCCTTCGCGCCGAGACCTCGATCATCCGTACCCTGCCCTCGCTCCCGGCGTCGGACCTGACCCGCGGACCGACCAGTCTCAACTGACGCACCACCCTGGGGAACGGCCACCGATGGCGAAGAAGTCGAAGAAGCAGCAGCCGGGCGGTACGCCGGCCACGGTCGCGCTGACCGCGGCCGGTGTCGCGTACACCGTCCACTCCTACGAGCACGACCCCGCGCACCCCTCGTACGGCGAGGAGGCCGCGCAGGCGATGGGCGTCTCACCGGACCGGGTCTTCAAGACGCTGGTCGCGGACGTGGACGGCGCCCTGACCGTCGCGGTCGTCCCGGTGGCGGGCCAGCTGGACCTCAAGGCGCTGGCGGCGGCGGTCGGCGGCAAGCGCGCCGCCATGGCGGACCCGGCGCTCGCCGAGCGCACGACCGGCTATGTGCGGGGCGGCATCTCCCCGCTGGGCCAGCGCAAGAAGCTGCCCACGGTCCTGGACGCCTCCGCCTCGGACCACGACACGATCTGCGTCTCGGCGGGTCGCCGGGGCCTGGAGGTCGAGCTCTCCCCCGGCGACCTGGCGGCGCTCACCGGCGCGGTCCTCGCTCCCGTCGGGCGTGCGTGAACCCTCGGCAGCGGGGCCGTCCCTCGGTCGAGTGCGTCGAGCACGTCGAGCACGTCGAGCACGGAGGATGTGCCGAAGAGGACGCGCAAGCGGAAGTGGCGTAGCGGGAAGGGCCGTTCGAACGACGGGCACCGCCGCCCGGCGTGACGTGACGGTCCACGCTCGGGGGGCCGGCCTCCGTGCCTCAGGCCACGGGCCCGCCGTGCGCGTCCTTCGCCCGCCCCTGCGGGGGCTGCTGCTGATACGGGTCCGGATCCCGCGGGCCGAACAGCGCCGTCAGCCCGAGATGCACCACCAGGGCCGCGAGCGGCCAGGCCAGCCAGGCCCCCTTCGCGCCCAGCTTCAGCGGCGCCGGGAAGGTGACGCCCTTGCCCACCGCCTTGGCGTGGGCGACGACGTTCTCCGTGGGGCCGAGCCAGACCCCGATGCGCCACGCCAGCAGCGACCCGAGGAAGCCGCCCAGGGCCAGCCCCACCACCAGCGGCACACCGCCGCGCCGCCGCCACAGGAACACGGCCACGGCGCTCACCAGGCCGAACGCGAGCGCGAGCAGCGTGAACGTGCCGTCCACCCCGATGGCCTGCTCGCCCTCGGAGTCCTTGAAGTACACGACCCAGCCGTCGTCGACGACGTCCCCCACGAGCGGCACGCTGGGCGCCAGCCGCCACCACAGAACCCCCAGCAGCGCGCCGAGCAGCGCGACCACCACGGTGACCACGGCGCCCTCGCGCAGTTCGGTCTTCATACCGGGACCGTCCTGTCCGTACGAGCCCGGCGCGCCGTACGGGCCGGGCTCGCCCTTCGGGCCTCCGGCGGCGTCGGATATGGCGTCGTGCGGCACGGCGGCCGTGTACCCGGCAGCGGGCGGCCCCCACCCTCCGGGGGAGGACGGGTCACGCGGCGGCGGAGGAGGAGTCAGCGGAGCGGTCACCCTGCCATCGTGCCAGGCCGCCGGCTGGGGCGCGTCACCGGACGGCCGCCCGGCGGTAGGCCCAGGTGGCGACGGCCAGCGAGACGACGCCGACCACCGCGCACACCGCCAGGTCACCGAGGACGAACGCCCAGGAGGGCCGCTCCCCGAAGGTCCGCGCGAACGCCTCCACGCCGTAGGTCGAGGGCAGCAGGTCGCGGGTGAACCGGACCACCTCGGGCATCCGGTCGGCGGGCAGGACGCCCAGCAGCAGCGCCGCCGACATCCCGAGCTGCCCGAGCAGCGTGGCCAGCTCGGGGCGCGGCGCGAGCAGGCCGAGGGCGGCGCCGAGGCCGGCGAGGGCGGCTCCGGCGAGCGGGATCACCGCGACGAGGATCCACAGATGGGTCATCGGCAGACCGAACAGCAGGCAGCCGGACACCGCGGTCACCACGGTCCCCGGCACCGTGAAGGAGGCGTACGCGCCGGCCGCGCCGAGCACCACGGCCGCGGGCGGCACCGGAAGCGTGGCGTAGTGGTCGAGTCCGCCGCTGGCGCGCAGCTGCCCGAAGTACTGGGCGAGCAGGTTCAGCGCGACGAAGGCGACGACCAGCACCGACGAGCCGGCCACCACGGCCTGCGCCTCGGTCCCGCCGTCGACGACGCCGCGCATCAGGACCATGATGCCGACCGACTGGAAGGTCGCCACGAACAGCAGCGGGATGCGCGCGACCCGCGCCCGGGACAGCTGGGCCCGGTACACGGCGCACAGCGACGGCCCCAGCCGTGCGCGCGGCCCGAGCTCGGCCGGGGCCCGGCCGGACGTCTCGTCCGCGGCCAGGGCGCCACCCGGCAGAACCTCGGCGGGTACGACACTCACGTGGCGCTGCTCCCTTTCGCACGGGGGATCGAGACATCGGTGGCCCTGACGCGTACGGCGTCCTGTACGGATGCGGGGGTCCGCGTGCTCACGCCTTCACCAGTCCCTTCCGCGCGGCACCGCCCAGCGCCAGGTAGACGTCCTCCAGGCTGGGCGTGGCGAGCGTGAAGTCGTCGAGCGCGGCGAAGGCGGCCCCGCCGGTGACGGTGGCGACGACCGTGCGGGCCTCCTCGGGGGCGAGCCGCAGGGTCCAGCGGCGGCCGGACTCGAGGGCGCGGTCCTGGAGCGCGGCGACCTCGGGCACCTCCAGGGGCGCCCGCTCCCGCCACAGCAGTTCGACGCGGACCTCGCCCGCGACCCGTTCCTTGAGGCCGGACGGGGTGTCGCAGGCGATGACCCGGCCCCGGTCGAGGACGGCGACCCGGTCGAGGACGGTCTCGGCCTCGATGACGTTGTGGGTGACGAGCAGCACGGTGGTGCCCCGCTCGGCCCGGCGGCGGTCCACGGCCGACCACACGGCCCGCCGGGCCACCGGGTCCATGCCGGTGGTCGGCTCGTCCAGGACGAGCAGCGGCCGCTCCCCCACCAGCGCGGCGGCGAAGCAGGCCAGCCGCCGCTGCCCTCCGGAGAGCTTCTTCAGGGGGCGGCCGGCGATCGAGGCGAGCCCCAGTTCGTCGAGGACGGCGTCCCGCTCGGCCCGGGCCCGCCGGACGTCCAGGCCGCGCAGCCGTCCGGTGGTCTCGGCGGCGAGGGACACGGTCAGCTCGTCCAGGGCCGACGACTCCTGGCCGAGGTAGGCGAGGATCCGCGCGGCCCGCTCGGGGTGGCGCACGATGTCGTGCCCGAGGATCTCGACACTGCCGGAGTCGGGCCGCATCAGCCCGGTCAGCTGCCGTACGAGGGTGGTCTTGCCGGCACCGTTGGGTCCGAGCAGCCCGAAGATCTCGCCCTGGGCGATGTCGAGCCGGACGTCGTCGGTGGCCCGCAGCTCGGGGGTGCCGGGCGCTCCGCGCCGCCCCCGGACCGCCGGGTAGGTCTTGGTCAGCCCGCGCACGGCACACACGACGTCACCACCGTGCCGAAGTGCCTGTCCCGCGCGCGTACTCACAAGGCACGAGGGTACGGGGTCCGGGTGCCCGATCCGTCCCCGGGGCGGCCGGTCGCGGCGAATCGCCAGTTTGCCGCCCGCGTCGGGCACGCCGGGCGCGGGGCACGGCGGGCCGGGCTCAGTCCCCGGTGGACGCGTGTTCCGCCGTCCGTAGGTCGATCTCGCGCCAGAACCCGGCGCGGATCGCGTACCGGTCGTGCTCGTCGATCTGGTCGTCCTTGTGGGCGAGCAGCCCGAAGCGGGCCGCGTACCGCAGCAGCTCGCCGTCGATCCGGTGCGGGATGCGCGGGTACATCGAGGACAGCTTCTGCAGGTGCCCCTGCTCCCCCAGCCGTCCCATCCACCGGCGCGCGAAGACCTGCCCGACCTCGTACGGGTCGCCGCCGACCGTCGTGATGTCCTCCTCGCGGTCCGCCCAGCGCTGCTCGGCGGTGGTGAGCTGCGCGAGGGTCGGCATGGAGGCGATCTCGGGCGGTTCGGACGCGGCGCCGGGACGTTCGATCCAGCCCTTGTCCGAGGACCAGCGCAGGGTGGCGCTCGCCGGGTGCTGGGCGGTCTGGACGCCGGGTGCGCGCAGGGCGGCGAGGTCCTTCGGGGTGGGGACGCCCTTGGGCGCCGGGACCCGCTCCGGGGCGCGGGTGCCCGCGTCGGCGGCCGGGGCGTGCTCGGGCTCCTCGGAGGGGCGCTCGGCCGTCGCGCCGAGCGCGGAGTCCGGCAGGGGCGCGGACAGGATCGCGGCGATCTCCGGACGGGGCACCGGCGCCGGCGCGCACACACCGGTGAGCTCCTTGGCGCGTACGGCCTGGGTGATCCAGGCGCGGTCGAGCACCCGCCGTTCGTCCGCCTCGGCGACCAGGTCCTCGGACTGGTTGTAGTCGCCGTCGGCGGCCTGCACGGCCCACAGGTGGACGGCGACCCCGTGCTCCTTGGCGGCCATCATGCCCGGCAGCAGGTCCCCGTCGCCGGTGACCAGCACCACGTCGGAGCAGGCGCGGTTGCGGGCGAGTTCGGTGAGTTCGGCGTGCATCGCGGCGTCCACGCCCTTCTGCGCCCAGCGGCCGTCGCTGCGGGTCAGGGCGCCCAGCCGGACGGTGACCCGCGGCATCACGCGCAGCCGGCGGTGTTCGGGCTGCGGGACGCGGTCGGGGGCGCCGTCGAACCAGTAGATGCGCAGCAGGGGCTGCTGGGTGTCCGACTCGGCGCGTTGGCGCAACGCCTGGATGAGGGCGGCGTGGTCGACGCTGATCCGGGACCGGGAGGGTTCCCCGGCGAGCAGGCTGGCGGCGGCCCCCAGCAGATACCCGGCGTCCACCAGGACGATGCAGCGGTCCACACGACTCACCCTCTTCCCGGGAGGTTTGCTTCAGGCTTTCTTCGAGTCTGCCCGACCGTACGGGGGTTAACGGGCCGAACTCGATCTTCGGCGTGGCGTTTCGGCGTATCGGGCCCGCGCCTCGGCGGGGCGGGCGTCCCGACAGCCGCCACTACACAGGGTAATTATCCGACATGCATTCTTTGTCAGCCTATGTGAATCTGGTCCCGGCCCTGGCCCCTAGATCCCCCACAGGAGGCAGATCACCATGGCCAAGAACAAGAAGCAGGACCGTAAGCAGCCCCAGTCCGCGCGTGGTGCCCGGCAGAGCGACACCACGGTGATGGAGTCGCCGGCGGAGCCCGCGCTCGCGCAGGCGAGCCCGGGCGACATCGCCCGCAAGGGCCGGCAGAAGCGCTTCGGTCACAACTGAGATCTGCGTAAGGGTTGTTGAGACCCGGACACGACGAAGGGGCGCGTCCCGTGCGGGACGCGCCCCTTTCGTACGGCTGCGGGTGACCGCTCAGCCGGCCAGGCAGGAGGGGCCGAGCAGCACCTTGAGATCGCCGAACAGCGCCGGATCGGGCTTCACCCGGTGCCGGTCGAGACGCAGCACCGTCGTCCTGGTCGGGCCCTGGAGCTTGATGCGGACCTCGCTCTCGCCCCTGTGGTGGCTGAGGATCTCGCCGAGCCGGCTGACCATCGGCGGGGTCACCTTCATCGCCGGGATGGTGAGGATCACCGGCGCGTTGGCGCCCGCGTTGGACAGGTCGGGGACCTGGAGCTCCATCGCGACGAGCCGCGGCACGTCCTCGCGCTTGTCGAGCCGGCCCTTGACGAACACGACCGCGTCCTCGACGAGTTGGGTGGACACGAGCTGGTAGGTCGCCGGGAAGAACATGCACTCGATGGAGCCCGCGAGGTCCTCGACCGTGGCGATCGCCCAGGCGTTGCCCTGCTTGGTCATCTTGCGCTGCAGGCCCGAGATGATGCCGCCGATGGTGACGACCGCGCCGTCCGCGTGCTCGCCGCCGGTGAGCTGGGAGATGCCCGCGTCCGCCTTGTCGGACAGCACGTGCTCCAGGCCGAAGAGCGGGTGGTCGGAGACGTACAGACCGAGCATCTCCCGCTCCTGGGCGAGCAGATAGGTCTTGTCCCACTCCTCGTCGGTGAAGGTGACGTCGAGGCCGAAGCCCGGTTCGTCGCCCTGCTCCTCGCCCATCCCGCCGAAGAGGTCGAACTGGCCCTCCGCCTCCTTGCGCTTGACCGCCACCACGTTGTCGATCATCGGCTCGAAGTGGGCAGTGAGGCCCTTGCGGGTGTGCCCGAGGCTGTCGAACGCGCCCGCCTTGATCAGCGACTCGGTGGTCCGCTTGTTGCAGGCGGCCGCGTCGATCTTGTCGAGGTAGTCGGGGAAGGAGGAGTACTTCCCCTTCGCCTTGCGGCTCTTGATGATCGACTCGACCACGTTGGTGCCCACGTTGCGGACGGCCTCGAGGCCGAAGAGGATCACGTCGTCGCCCTGGGCGGCGAAGTTGTGCACCGACTCGTTCACGTTCGGCGGAAGCACGCGGATGCCCATGCGGCGGCACTCGTTGAGGTAGATCGCCGACTTGTCCTTGTCGTCCTTGACGGACGTGAGCAGCGCGGCCATGTACTCGGCCGGGTGGTTCGCCTTGAGGTAGGCGGTCCAGTACGACACCAGGCCGTACGCGGCCGAGTGCGCCTTGTTGAACGCGTAGCCCGCGAACGGGACCAGCACGTCCCACAGGGCCTGGATCGCCTCGTCGCTGTAGCCGTTCTTGCGGGCACCGGCCTGGAAGATCGCGAAGTTCTTCGCCAGTTCCTCGGGCTTCTTCTTGCCCATCACGCGGCGGAGGATGTCGGCCTCGCCGAGCGAGTACCCGGCGATGATCTGGGCGGCCTTCTGCACCTGCTCCTGGTAGACGATCAGGCCGTGGGTGACGTCCAGGACCTCCCGCAGCGGCTCCTCCAGCTCCGGGTGGATCGGCGTGATCTCCTGCTGCTTGTTCTTGCGCAGCGCGTAGTTCGTGTGGGAGTTCATGCCCATGGGGCCCGGGCGGTACAGGGCCGACACGGCGGAGATGTCTTCGAAGTTGTCCGGCTTCATCAGGCGCAGCAGGGAGCGCATGGGGCCGCCGTCGAACTGGAAGACACCGAGGGTGTCGCCGCGCTGGAGCAGTTCGAAGGTCGTGGGGTCGTCCAGCGGGAGGCTCAGGAGATCGATGTCGATCCCCTTGTTGGACTTCACCATCTTCACGGCGTCGTCCATGATCGTCAGGTTCCGCAGGCCGAGGAAGTCCATCTTCAGCAGGCCGAGCGACTCGCAGCTCGGGTAGTCCCACTGCGTGATGGTCACGCCGTCGGTGTGCCGGACCCAGACGGGCACGTGCTCGGTGATGGTCTCGCTGGACATGATCACGCCGGCGGCGTGCACGCCCATCTGCCGGACCAGGCCCTCCACGCCGCGCGCGGTGTCGATGACCTTCTTCACGTCCGGTTCGTTCTCGTACATCGCGCGGACCTCGCCCGCCTCCGAGTACCGGGGGTGGTTCGGGTCGGTGATGCCGGAGAGCGGGATGCCCTTGCCGAGGACGTCGGCGGGCATGGCCTTGGTGATGCGGTCGCCCATCGCGTACGGGTAGCCCAGCACGCGCGCGGAGTCCTTGATCGCGTTCTTGGCCTTGATGGTGCCGTAGGTGCCGATCATGGCGACCTTGTCGGCGCCGTACTTCTCCGTCACGTACCGGATCACCTCGACGCGCCGGCGCTCGTCGAAGTCGATGTCGACATCGGGCATGGAGATGCGCTCGGGGTTGAGGAACCGCTCGAAGATCAGGCCGTGCGGGATGGGGTCGAGGTCGGTGATGCCCATCGCGTAGGCGACGATCGAACCGGCCGCGGAGCCTCGGCCGGGGCCGACGGCGATGCCGTTGTTCTTCGCCCACATGATGAAGTCGGCCACGACGAGGAAGTAGCCGGGGAAGCCCATCGAGATGATGACGTCCATCTCGTAGTCGGCCTGCCTCTGCCGGTCCTCGGGGATGCCGCCGGGGTAGCGGCGCTCCATGCCCCGGCGGACCTCCTCCTTGAACCAGGTGACCTCGGTGTAGCCCTCGGGGATGTCGAACTTGGGCATCAGGTCGCGCTTCTCGAACATGCCCGTGGTGTCGACCATCTCGGCGACCAGCAGCGTGTTGGCGCAGCCCTCCTGCCAGGCGTCCGAGGAGTCGATGGCGTACATCTCGTCCGTGGACTTCAGGTAGTAGCCGGTGCCGTCGAACTTGAAGCGGTCCGGGTCGGAGAGGTTCTTGCCGGTCTGGATGCACAGCAGGGCGTCGTGGGCGGTCGCCTCGTGCGCGTACGTGTAGTGCGAGTCGTTGGTGACCAGCGGCGGGATGCCGAGCTTCCTGCCGATCTCCAGGAGGCCGTCGCGGACCCGGTGCTCGATGTCGATGCCGTGGTCCATCAGCTCCAGGAAGTACCGGTCCTTGCCGAAGATGTCCTGGTAGTCGGCGGCGGCCTTGAGCGCCTCGTCGAACTGGCCGAGCCGCAGCCGGGTCTGCACCTCGCCGGAGGGGCAGCCGGTGGAGGCGACGATCCCCTCGGACCACTGGGAGATGGTCTCCTTGTCCATCCGGGGCCACTTCTGCAGCCAGCCCTCGGCGTAGGCGTCGGAGGAGAGACGGAAGAGGTTGTGCAGCCCCGTGCTGTTCACGGCCCACATCGTCTTGTGGGTGTAACCACCGGAACCGGAGACGTCGTCCCGCTTCTGGTGCGGCTGGCCCCACTGGATCTTGCGCTTGTTGCGCCGGGACTCGGGGGCGACATACGCCTCGATCCCGATGATCGGGGTGATCCCGGCCTTCTGCGCGGAGTGGAAGAAGTCGTACGCCCCGTGGAGGTTGCCGTGGTCGGACATGGCGATATGGGTCATGCCCATCTCGTTGCACGCGTCGAACATGTCCTTCAGCCGCGCGGCACCGTCCAGCAGCGAGTACTGGGTGTGGACGTGCAGGTGCGTGAACGGCGGCTTGGACACGACGTGGCCTCCATGGAAAACACTCGGTGACAGGCGGGCGGACACTTCCGGGGACAGCGTCGAAGTCTATGCCTCGGGACTGACACCTACGGGTCTCCCCCGCGTACCTTCACACCGAGGGCCCGCGGGCACTTTCCGGCGGGCCCGCCCGTTCGATACGACGGAGACGCTGTCGTACACACGCACCAGGAGGCACCCAGCGATGTCGGTCCCCCAGCTCAGCGACGAGCAGCGCGGCGACGAGATCCTCGCCGTCTTCGACACCGCCTTCGGCGAGCTCCTGGCCGCCGACCCGGCCGCGTTCCGCGTGAAGTTCCGGAAGATGGCGGCCTCGGCCTTCGCGTTCTACCGGGGCACGGCGTGCCTCTTCTACCACGACCTGGACGCGGAGAAGCAGGGCGGCCCGTACCTGGACGAGCGCACCTCGCGCGTGTGGATCCACGGCGACCTGCACGCGGAGAACTTCGGCACGTACATGGACTCCAACGGCCGGCTGGTCTTCAACGTCAACGACTTCGACGAGGCCTACGTCGGCCCGTTCACCTGGGACCTCAAGCGCTTCGCCGCCTCGATCGCCCTCATCGGCTACGCCAAGGCGCTCAGCGACGACCAGATCACCGAGCTGGTGCGGATCTACGCGGACGCCTACCGCGCGCGTGTCCACGCCCTCGCGACCGGCGCCAAGAGCGACGAGGTGCCGCCCTTCACGCTGGACACCGCCGAGGGCCCGCTGCTGGGCGCCCTGCGCGCCGCCCGCTCGCTGACCCGCTTCGAGCTGCTGGACTCCATGACGGAGATCCGCGACTTCGAGCGCCGCTTCGCCCCCGGCGGCGGTTCCATCGAGCTGGACGCGGCCACCCGGTACAAGGTGCTCGCGGCCTTCGACGGCTATCTGGAGACGCTGCCGGACGCCTCGCTGGCCCGCCCCGACTCCTACCGCGTGAAGGACGTGGTGGGGCGGCGCGGCATCGGCATCGGCTCGGCGGGGCTGCCGTCGTACAACATCCTGCTGGAGGGCCACAGCGACGCCCTGGAGAACGATGTGGTGATCTACATCAAGCAGGCCCAGACCCCGGCCGTCTCCCGGCACATCACGGATCCGGCGATCGCCGGGTACTTCCAGCACGAGGGCCACCGCACGGTGATCTCCCAGCGTGCCCTCCAGGCGCACGCCGACCCGTGGCTCGGCTGGACGGAGCTGGACGGCGCGGGCCAGCTGGTCGCTGAGGTCTCGCCGTACGCCGTGGACCTGGACTGGAGCGACATCGACGACCCGGAGGAGATCGCGGAGGTCGTCGCGGACCTCGGCCGGGCCACCGCGGCGATGCACGCGGCGGCGGACGACACCTCCGGGGAGTCGCTGGTGCCGTTCTCCACCGAGCGCGCCATCGACGCGGCGATCGCCGCCGACGAGGAAGGCTTCGCCGGGCTGCTGGTCTCCTTCGCCCACGAGTACGGCGCACGCGCGCGTGCCGACCACCAGATCTTCGTGGACCTGTTCCGCAACGGCCGGATCCCGGGTCTGTGACGAAAGGGTCGCCCACCGCCCTTCCGAGGCCCCTCACAGGCAGCCTTTAGGGGTCTCTTACAGCCCCTCGTGCCACACTCTTCTTTCGTTATGGACATCTCCGGGACCCAGCTGCGAGCGGTACGCGCGGCGCTGTTCACGTCACTCGTGGTGACGCTGAGCACGGCGTCGCACGTCCTGCTGTCCCGGGCACCCCTGCCGCTGAACACGGTGGCCCTGCTGGCGGCCGCCGTGTTCGCCGTGGCGTACGCGCTGGCCGGCCGGGAGCGCAGCTTCGGGCGGATCGCCGCCCTGCTGATCCCGCTGGAGCTGGCCGCCGACACGATCCTCACCACCGGGCAGCACGTCTGCTACGGCAGGGCGGGCGGCCCGGTCGCGGGCCCGCTGGCCTCCGTCGGCTGGGACGTGCTGTGCGGCGACGGCACCCGGGTCGGCACCCCGCTGGCCCAGGTCACCGGCACCGACCCGGACCGGCTCGGCGGGCTCCTCGCCCACGCGGACCCGGCCACCGCCTGGTTCCTGCTCGCCGCCCACGTCGGTGTGGGCCTCGCCGCCGCGGCCTGGCTGCGCCGGGGCGAGCGGGCGCTGGCCCAGCTGCTGTGCGCGGTCGGCGCGACCACGTTCCGGCCGCTGCTGCTGGCGGTCGCGGCGGTGACGGTCCGGCTGACCGCGCCGGCCCGGCGCCTGCCGCGCCCGGCGCACCGGGCCGCCTCCGCCCGCCTCCTGCTCCTCGTGCACTCCCTGGGACGGCGTGGACCGCCGTGCTCGCCCGCGTTCACCGTCGCGTGAACGCGCTCCGAGCAATACGGCCCACCCGTACGTATCCCGCACACGACATGTGCGCGTCCCCATGCATGGAGAGCACCCAATGAGCAAGCGGAACAGCCAGGCGGCGAAGTCGGCGGCCCGAGAGCGCCTGCGCGCCGAACGCGAACGCGAGGCCAAGCGCGCCAAGGTCAGGCGCCAGATCATCGTCGCCGCCTCGGTCGTCGGCGTCCTGGCGGCGGCGGGCGGCATCGGCTACGCGGTCGTCCAGGCGAACAAGCCCGGCTACTGGGAGGCCGTCAAGGACGACAAGCTCGTCAAGCCGGCCAACACCTCGGGCGAGAACGGCACGACCGTCGTCATCGGCGAGGACAGCGCGAAGAAGACGCTCGTCATGTACGAGGACCCGCGCTGCCCGGCCTGCGCCCAGTTCGAGCAGACGGTCGGCTCGACCGTCGACAAGGACGTGAAGGACGGCAAGTACAAGATCCAGTTCGTCGGCGCGACCTTCATCGACAACAACGTCCCGGGCGAGGGCTCCAAGAACGCGCTCAGCGCGCTGGGCGCGGCCCTGAACGTCGGCCCGGAGGCGTTCCTCGAGTACAAGACGGCGCTGTACTCGACGAAGTACCACCCCGAGGAGACCGAGGACCAGTTCAAGGACGACGCGTACCTGATCAAGGTCGCGAACACGGTCGACGCCCTGAAGGACAACAAGCAGTTCCAGACGGCCGTGAAGAAGGGCACCTACGACAAGTGGGCGCTGGTCATGAGCGAGAAGTTCGACACCGACGGCGGGAAGTACGGCTTCCAGGGCACGCCGACGCTCCTCATGGACGGCAAGAAGATCACCGGCAGCGACGGCAAGAACACCCCGATGAGCGTCCAGGACTACACCAAGGCCATCGACGGGGCCCTCAAGGGCTGAGCCCTCGGCACCCCCGAGCCACTGACATCGCGCTGAAAAGCGGGCGAACTTTCGTCAGTTCGCCCGCCCGCGCGAGTACCGCTCAGTAACCTGATCGGCTGTGACCAGTCGATACAGATCTCCCGATCAGTACAACGCGCTCAGTCCACGCCGCCGTTCGGTCGTCAAGGCCGCGGCGGCGACGGCTGTCCTGGCCGGCCCGCTCGCCGGCGCCCTGCCCGCTCGCGCCGTCGACGCGGCCCCCGCCTTCCTGCACGGCGTCGCCTCCGGCGACCCGCTGCCCGACGGCGTCCTGCTGTGGACCCGGGTGACACCGACGCCCGACGCCCTGCCCGGCTCAGGGGTCGGACCGGACACCGCGGTGAGCTGGACCGTCGCCCTGGACAAGGGGTTCACGCACATCGTCGCCCGGGGCTCGACCACCGCGACCGCGGCCTCCGACCACACCGTCAAGGCCGACATACGCGGTCTGTCACCGGCCACCGACTACTGGTTCCGCTTCTCCGCCGGCGGCACCGACTCCCCGGCGGCGCGCACCCGCACGGCCCCGGCGGCGGACGCCCCGGTGGCGAACCTGCGCTTCGGCGTCGTCTCCTGCGCCAACTGGGAGGCCGGCTACTTCTCGCCGTACCGCCACCTCGCGGCCCGCGGCGACCTCGACGCCTGGCTCCACCTCGGCGACTACATCTACGAGTACGGCTCCGGCGCGTACGGCACCCGCGGCAAGGTCGTCCGCCCGCACGCCCCCGCCCACGAGATCATCACCCTCGCCGACTACCGCGTCCGCCACGCCACGTACAAGACGGACCCCGACCTCCAGGCCCTGCACACCACGGCCCCGGTCGTCGCGATCTGGGACGACCACGAGTTCGCCAACGACACCTGGTCGGGCGGCGCCGAGAACCACACCGAGGGTGCCGAGGGCGCCTGGGCTGCCCGGCAGGCCGCCGCCAAGCAGGCGTACTTCGAGTGGATGCCGGTGCGCCCGGCCATCGCCGGCACCACCTACCGCCGGCTGCGCTTCGGCAAGCTCGCCGACCTGTCCCTGCTCGACCTGCGCTCGTTCCGCTCCCAGCAGGTCTCCGTCGGCGACGGCGAGGTCGACGACCCCGACCGCACGCTCACCGGACGCGCCCAACTGGACTGGCTGAAGGCGGGCCTGAAGTCCTCGGACACCACCTGGCGGCTCGTCGGCAACTCCGTGATGATCTCGCCGTTCGCGATCGGCTCCCTCTCCGCCGACCTGCTCAAACCGCTCGCCAAGCTGCTGGGCCTGCCGCAGGAGGGGCTCGCCCTCAACCCCGATCAGTGGGACGGCTACACGGACGACCGCCGTGAACTCCTCGCGCACCTGCGGTCGAACGCGATCCGCAACACGGTGTTCCTCACCGGCGACATCCACATGGCGTGGGCGAACGACGTCCCCGTGGACGCCGGCACCTACCCCCTGTCCGCCTCCGCCGCCACGGAGTTCGTCGTCACCTCGGTGACGTCGGACAACCTGGACGACATCGTCAAGGTCCCCGAGGGCACCGTCTCGGCGATCGCCGCCCCGGTCATCCGCGCCGCCAACCGGCATGTCCACTGGGTCGACACCGACCGGCACGGCTACGGGATCCTGGACATCACGGCCGAGCGCGCGCAGATGGACTACTACGTCGTGTCCGACCGCGCCAACCGGGACGCCGCGTCCAAGTGGGCCCGCTCCTACCGCACCCGCAACGGCACCCAGAAGGTCGAGCGCGCGTACGACCCGGTGTGACCGAGGTCTAGAGGGTCTCCAGGAAGCCGAGTGCCACCCGCCAGGTGGTCTCGGCCGCCTCCTCGTCGTAGTCCGGGAGGTCCGGGTCGGTGTAGAGGTGTCCGGCGCCCGCGTACCGGTAGACCTCCACGTCGGCGCCCGCCCGGCCCATCTGGAGGTACCAGGCGCTCAGCCAGTCGTCCGTCTCGAACGGGTCCGGCTCGGCCACGTGCAGCTGCACCGGCAGGTCGTCCACGGAGGCGTTCGCCGCGATGTCCGAGGTGCCGTGCAGGAGCAGCAGCCCGCGGGCCTTGCCGTCGCCGAGCGCCAGCGTCTGCGCCACCGAGGCACCGAGCGAGAATCCGGCGTAGACCAGGCCGCGGTCCGAGTAGGGGGCCGAGGCCAGCACGGCCCGCTTCAGCAGCTCGTCCTTGCCGATCGACGTGTTGAACTCCATGCCCTCCTCGACCGTCTCGAAGGTGCGCCCTTCGAAGAGGTCCGGCGTCCACACCTCGTGTCCGGCGGCGCGCAGCCGGTCCGCGGCCTGACGCACCGCGGGCCTGAGCCCATAGGTCGAGTGAAACAGCATGATGTTCATGAGGCCATGGTGCCAGCCGGGCCGGCGACACCGTGACCAGCGCCTCACCCGTCTCGATGTTCAGGCCCCCCGGTGGCTGGTTACGTTCGGGGGATGGAGACGATACTCCGCCCACTGCTCGTGATCGGCGGCTCGGTCCTGCTCACCCTGCTCATCGGGTGGGCCACCGACCGCCTGCTGCGCAAGGCCGACGATCGGCACGGTGAGACCCCGCTGTGGGGGCTGCTGCGCCGCGCCCGCGTGCCCTGGCAGGTCGTGCTGTGCACGGCCCTGCTCAGAGGGTCCTACGACGAGTCCCAGCTGCTCCAGGAGCACCACGTCGGCCTGGGCCGGGTGCTCACCCTCGTGCTGATAGGGGCGGCGGCCTGGCTGGCGATCCGGATCGCCGCGGCGGTCGTGGAGACGTCGTACAGCCGCTACGCCCGCGCGCACCACGACGCGGCGCGGGTCCGCCGGGTCCGCACCCAGGTGACGCTCATCATGCGGGTGGTGTCCGCGGTCGTCGGCGTGGTGGCGGTGGCCGCGATGCTGCTGACGTTCCCGGCGTTCCGCGCGGCCGGCGCCTCGCTGCTGGCCTCGGCCGGCATCCTCGGCATCGTCGCTGGTGTGGCCGCACAGTCCACGCTGAGCAACATGTTCGCGGGCCTGCAGATCGCCTTCGGCGACATGGTCCGCATCGGGGACACGGTCGTCGTGGACGAGGAGTGGGGCACGGTCGAGGAGATCACGCTGACCTTCCTGACCGTGCGGACCTGGGACGAGCGGCGGATCACCATGCCGGTGTCGTACTTCACGGCGAAGGCGTTCGAGAACTGGTCGCGCGGCGGGGCCCAGATGACCGGCACCGTCTATCTGCACGTCGACCACTCGGCGCCGCTGGACGCGATGCGGGAGAAGCTGCGCGACATCGTCCGCGAGTGTCCCGCCTGGGACGGCCGTGACTACGGCCTGGTCGTCACCGACTCCACGCCCTCCACGATGGAGGTGCGCGCCCTGATCACCGCGAAGGACGCCGACGACCTGTGGACGGTGCGGGTCACGGTGCGCGAGCAGCTGATCCGCTGGCTGACCGAGCGGCATCCGTACGCGCTGCCCCGCGTCAACGCGGCGGACGCGGTGCTGCCGCCCGGCTTCCCGGTCCCCCATCGCGTCCCGCCCGTCCGCCGCACCCTCCCGCGCGGCCAGCAGTCGCCGGCGCGCTCCGAGCGCCCGTGACGGCCTCAGTGCCCGCGCTCGGCACCGCCGTTGACCTGGATGACCTGTGAGGTGATGTGGCCGGCGGCGTGCGACGCCAGCCAGTGCAGCGTCGCGGCCACGTCGCCGGGCGTCCCGGCCCGCCCGTCGGACGTCTCGGCGACGAGCCGGGCGCGCCGCTCCTCGCTCATGGCCTCGCCGAAGAACCCGGTGTCCTCGATGTATCCGGGGGCGACGACGTTCACGGTGATCCCACGCGGCCCCAACTGCCGGGCCAGGTCGTGGGCGTACGGGTGCAGCGCCGCCTTGGACGCCGCGTACGCCCCGCTGCCCGAGCCGCGGAAGGCGGCGATGGAGCTGAGGAACAGCACCCGCCCGCCGGGGTCGGCGAGCCGGTCCTTGAGGGCCTCGGTGAGCAGGGCGGCGGTCAGCGTGTTCAGACCGAAGTTCAGCGTCCAGTCGTGCAGGACGACGTCGAGCGGTTCGTCGCTCTCCACCCGGGGTTCCAGCCCGCCCGAGCCGCCGGCGCTGTGGACCAGCACGTCCACGGTGCCGAACTCGGAGGCGACGAAGCGCTCCACGGCGCGCGCCCCGCGCGGCCTGCTCAGATCCGCCGCGAAGGTCAGGGCGCCGGGCACCCCCGCCTGCTCCAGGACCTCGGCGCGCCGCCCGAGCAGCAGCACCTGGTCCCCGTCCGCGGCGAACAACCGGGCCGTCGCGAGCCCGATCCCCGTACCGCCTCCACTGATGACAACGTTGCGAGCCATGATCAGATGGTACGGAGCCCGGGGCCGCGGCGGGCGGATCAGCGCAGACTGCGCACGTCCAGATGCCGCAGCACCCGGTCCACCACCTCGGGGTCGGACCCCGGCTCGGTGCGGGCCGCGAGCACCTCGTGGCGGGCGGCGCTCAGCAGTTCGCCCTGGATGCGCCGCACCCGCTTCAGCCGCTTGACCCGCTGCTGATGGGCCTCCCGGCGCTCCTCCTCGGCCAGGTCGGGGCTGATACGCACCCCGATCTCCAGGGCCCGCCGCAGCATCTGCTCGGACAGCTCGTCGGGCAGGTCCTCGACGGCCTCGATCTCCCGCAGTCTGCGTTTGGCCGCCTTGGCGGCGCGGGTCGCCAGCGACCGCTCGTACTCCTTCTCCCGTTCGCTGTCGGCCTCCACGCCGAGCCGTCTGACCAGCCACGGCAGGGTCAGTCCCTGGAGGACGAGGGTCGCCATGATCACGCCGAACGCGATGAAGATGATCTCGTCCCGGTCCGGGAAGGGGGAGCCCGCGTCGGTCTTCAGCGGGATGGCCAGCGCCAGTGCCACGGACGCCACCCCGCGCATCCCCGCCCACCACATGACGACGGTCTCGCGCCAGGTCATCGGGATCTCCTCCTCGACGTCCCGTTTGGCGTGCATCCGCTTGGCGAGCCAGCTGGCCGGCAGCAGGTAGAGCAGCCGCACCAGCACGACGACCCCGACCACCGCGCCCGCCCACGTGAGCATCTCGCCCCAGCGCCCGGCCGCCGTGCTCAGCGCGTTGTGGAGTTCGAGTCCCACCAGGCCGAAGGCGACACCGGTGACCAGTGTGTCGACGATGTCCCAGAAGGTGTGCCCGGCCAGCCGGGTCATCACGTCGTCGGCGTCGGTGGCGTACTCGGCGAGGAACAGCGCGGTGACGAGCACCGCGAGCACCCCGGAGCCGTGCAGCTCCTCCGCCATCACGTACGAGGCGTACGGCACCAGCAGGGAGAGCCCGATCTGCAGGGTGGGGTCGCCCAGCAGGTCCATCAGCTTGTTGGCGCCCCAGCCGAGGGCGAGTCCCACGGCCAGCGCGACCACGGCGGACAGGACCAGGTCGAGTCCGGCCCGCCACGGGGAGAAGGTGCCGCTCACGGCTGCGGCGATCGCCACGTGGTACAGCACGATCGCCGTGACGTCGTTGAACAGGCCCTCGCCCTCCAGGATGGACACCAGGCGGCGCGGCAGCCCGAGCTGCCCCGCCACGGCGGTGGCCGCGACCGGGTCGGGCGGTGCGACGAGGGCGCCCAGCGCCACGGCGGCGGCGATGGGCAGGCCCGGCACGATCGCCTGCGCGACCGCGGCCACGCACACCGTGGTGACGAACACCAGCGCCACGGCGAGCAGGAAGATCGGCCGCATGTTCGCCGCGAACTGGCGCCAGGACGTGCGCCGTACGGCGGCGTAGAGCAGCGGCGGCAGGAGCAGCGGCAGGATCAGGTCGGGCGGGACGTCCACGTTGGGGACGAAGTCCAGCAGCGCCAGGACGATCCCGAGCAGGGTCATCAGCACCGGTGCCGGCAGACCGACCCGGTCTCCGACCGGGACGCTCACCAGGGCCCCGAGCAAAAGCACGAACAGCAGGGCCAACTGATCCACGGTCAGCGCTCCGGCGAGTAGGCATCCACGGGACAGACCTCAAGCCTCCCACGCGGCGGGCCCCACCAGCGCGTTCGCGTCCTACCGGGTGAGGGCGCGCCGCATCGCGCGGTGGGGTATCCCGGCGTCGGGGAACTCGGATCCGTACGCCACATACCCCAGACGCTCGTAGAAACCCAGGGCATGGGTCTGCGCGTGCAGGTCGACGGCCGTGAGTCTCCTCACGCGGGCCGCGTCCTCGATGGCGCGCACGAGGGCCGCGCCGACGCCGAGGCCCCGGGCCTCCTTCGTCACGGCGAGCCGGCCCAGCGATCCCACCAGGGGGTCCCCACCGGTCTTGGCGGCGGCGGCCTCGCCGTACAGCAGCCGGCCGGTCCCGAGCGGCAGCCCGTCCTCGCGGACCGCGAGCACATGCACCGCGTCGGCGTCGTAGGCGTCGTACTCGATCTCCGGCGGGACGCCCTGCTCGGCGACGAAGACCTCCTTGCGCACCGCGAAGCACGCCTCGCGGTCGGCGGGGTCCTCGGCGACCCGCACGGTGTACGCGGGGGCGCTCACGCCCAGGTCTCCTCGCGCACCTGGTCGAGGGCCTGCTGGAGGTCGGCCGGGTAGTCGCTGGCGAACTCCACCCACTGCCCGTCCCCGGGGTGCTCGAAGCCGAGCCGCACGGCGTGCAGCCACTGGCGGGTCAGCCGCAGCCGCTTGGCGAGCGTCGGGTCGGCGCCGTAGGTGAGGTCGCCGACGCAGGGGTGCCGGTGGGCGGCCATGTGGACGCGGATCTGGTGGGTGCGGCCCGTCTCCAGTTTGACGTCGAGCAGGGAGGCCGCCCGGAACGCCTCGACGAGGTCGTAGTGCGTGACGGACGGCTTGCCGTCGGCGGTGACCGCCCACTTGTAGTCGTGGTTCGGGTGGCGGCCGATCGGCGCGTCGATGGTGCCGCTGGTCGGGTCGGGGTGGCCCTGCACGAGCGTGTGGTACCGCTTGTCGACCGTGCGCTCCTTGAACTGGCGCTTGAGCGAGGTGTACGCGTACTCGGACTTGGCGACGACCATGAGGCCGGAGGTGCCCACGTCGAGCCGGTGCACGATGCCCTGGCGCTCGGCGGCGCCGGAGGTGGAGATGCGGTAGCCGGCGGCGGCCAGGCCGCCGATCACCGTCGGTCCGCTCCAGCCCGGCGAGGGGTGGGCGGCGACGCCGACGGGCTTGACGATCACGACCACGTCGTCGTCGTCATGGACGATCTCCATGCCCTCGACGGGCTCGGCGACGACCTGGACGGGGGCGGGGGCCTGCGGCATCTCGACCTCCAGCCAGGCCCCGCCGTGCACCCGCTCGGACTTCCCGACCACCGACCCGTCGACCGTGACCTTCCCCGCGGCGGCGAGCTCGGCCGCCTTCGTACGGGAGAAGCCGAACATGCGGGAGATGACGGCGTCGACGCGCTCGCCCTCCAGGCCGTCCGGCACGGGCAGGGTACGGATCTCGGGAATCGTGCTCACCCGTCGAGTATGCCGGACGGGGCGGACGGCCCCGCACGGGCCTGTGGACAACCCGTGGCCGTCCGCGGCGGGCGGTCAGTCCTTGTGGACGGTCCCGTCCGGGTCCAGGCCCCGGAACGACAGCAGCACGATCAGGATGCCGCCGCACACGATCGCGGAGTCCGCGAGGTTGAACACGGCGAAGTGCTTGGGCGCGATGAAGTCCACGACGGCACCCTCGAAGACACCGGGCGCCCGGAAGATCCGGTCGGTGAGATTGCCGAGGGCCCCGCCGAGCAGCAGGCCGAGGGCGATCGCCCAGGGCAGGCTGTACAGCTTGCGGGCGAGCCGGGCGATCACCACGATCACCGCGGCGGCGATCACCGTGAAGATCACGGTGAAGGCCTCGCCGAAACCGAAGGCGGCGCCCGCGTTGCGGATCGCCTCGAACCTCAGCCAGTCCCCGATGATCTCGATGGGCGGGTGGTGCTCCAGCTTGGCGACCACCAGCATCTTGCTGACCAGGTCGAGGACGTACGCGAACGCGGCCACGCCAAAGAGCACGGCGATCCGGCGCCTGCCCCGGGGCCGCTCGGCCGCCGCCGCGTCCTTCGCCCGCCGGTCGGACTGCTCCGGCCCGGCGTCCCCCGCCTCCGGGATTTCCGGCGTACCGATGATGCGCTCCGCCTCTGCCACGTGAGTCCCTCGACCTAGGTACCTGACTGAGGACGAGAGTACGGCACGTCCCGCTTCACCCGCCTGCCGGTCAGTACCGGCGTTCCTGCTTCTGCTTGCACTCCACGCACAGCGTGGCGCGCGGGAACGCCTGCATCCGGGCCTTGCCGATCGGGTTGCCGCAGTTCTCGCACAGGCCGTAGGTCCCCGCGTCGAGCCGCTCCAGGGCGTGCTCGGTCTGGGTGAGCATCTCGCGCGCGTTGGCGGCGAGGGCGAGCTCGTGCTCGCGCGTGATGTTCTTCGCACCGGTGTCCGCCTGGTCGTCGCCGGCGCCGTCCCCGGAGTCCCGCATCAGACCGGCGAGGGCCCGCTCCGAGGAGCTGATCTCGTCGCGCAGCCGCGTCCCCTCCGCCTGGAGCCCTGCGCGCGCCTCCTCCACCTCCTCGGGGGTCCAGGGGTCCTCACCGGGGCGTACGGCCAGGTCGCCGGGGTCCGCCGCGGCGATGCGCGCCTTGGGAACGGCGCTCTTGTCCGCCGTGGCCGTGCCAGGAGTCTTCTTCGCAACCACTGTCGTGGCTCCCGTCTGCTCCGCGGTCTGCGCCGCGCCCGCCTTCTTGGCCCTGCTCCGGGTGGCCGGCCGCTCCCCGGCCGCCCGCCCCGCGTCCACCGTCTTCTTGCCGGTCCTGCTCGACGTGCCGGGCGTCTTCTTGGCGGTGCCCTTGCCGGTGCCCGGCTTCCCGCCCGCCCCCCGCGTCCCGGCCGTCTGCGGGGCGGCGGCACCGTCGGCCACGGCCTCGGTCCTGCTCGCGCGGGACGCCGCCTTCTTCTTCGGAGCGTCGCCTCCCGCGCGCCCAGCCGCGGCGGCCTTCCTCCTGGCGGCGGTCCCGGTCGCCGCCTTCTTCGCGCTCCCGCCCCCCTTGGCGCCCTTCCCGCCGTTCACGTCCTCGGCCGCGCCACCGGAGGCGGCCGCACGGCCGGAGCCACCGGCACGGGCCGAACCGCTCGACGCCGACTGCTGTACGGCGGTCTTCTTCGCCACCATGCCGCGGCCCCTTCACATTTTATGATCTTGCTCGCGAACCGTGCTGGGACGATAAATCGACTGGAGTCCCGCGGCAACGGGGCACACCGCCCGATGCGCCCGCCCCGTGCGGGGAGAGCGCCGGACCTGCATCCGTTGTGCCCAGCTCCCCGCCGGGTATGCCGCCGGGAGGAACGTCCCGGGATCCGAGCAGGGGTGCCGCGCCATTCGAGTCACCGCGCGCCGCGCCGGCCCGCCCCCGCGCCCCCGCCTGCGGCACCGGGAAACCGGTCGGCCGCCGCCCCCGCCGCGCCGTACACTGGGCTGAGCGAAAAGCGTGGATGGGGACGAGTAGCGGCGTACGCAGCCCAGAGCGACCCGGGGACGGTGTGAGCCCGGGGGTGAGCGCGACGTGAAGATCACCCCGGAGCCGCCGGAAGAAAGCCGCAGCAGCACCACCGCGACGGCGAGTAGAACCGGTCTCGCGACCCCAATGAGGGGGCTCACCGGCGCACACCCCGCACCGGAGGGCCAAGGAGGGTGGTACCGCGGGAGCGCGCCGAGCGGCGCACGGAAAGACCCAGCTCTCGTCCCTCCGGACGGAAGGCAGCAAGTCCGCCGGAGGAAGCTCGCTGATGACACAGCCGACGTACCGCCAGGTGCCCGCCCAGGTCGACCTGCCCGCGCTCGAGCACGCGGTGCTCGACTTCTGGCGCGAGCAGAAGATCTTCGCCAAGAGTCTGGAGCAGTCCGAGGGGCGCCCCGAATGGGTGTTCTACGAGGGCCCGCCCACCGCCAACGGGATGCCGGGCGCCCACCACATCGAGGCCCGCGTCTTCAAGGACGTCTTCCCCCGCTTCCGCACCATGCGCGGCTACCACGTGGCCCGCAAGGCCGGCTGGGACTGCCACGGCCTGCCCGTGGAGCTGGCGGTCGAGAAGGAGCTCGGCTTCTCCGGCAAGCAGGACATCGAGGCGTACGGCATCGCCGAGTTCAACGCCAAGTGCCGTGAGTCGGTGACCCGCCACACCGACGCCTTCGCCGAGCTGACGACCCGCATGGGCTACTGGGTCGACCTCGACGACGCCTACCGCACCATGGACCCGGAGTACGTCGAGTCCGTCTGGTGGTCGCTGAAGGAGATCTTCGGCAAGGGCCTGCTGGTCCAGGACCACCGGGTCGCCCCCTGGTGCCCGCGCTGCGGCACCGGCCTGTCCGACCACGAGCTGGCCCAGGGCTACGAGACGGTCGTCGACCCGTCCGTCTACGTCCGCTTCCCGCTCACCTCCGGCCCGCTGGCGGGCGAGGCCGCCCTGCTGGTCTGGACGACGACCCCCTGGACGCTGGTCTCCAACACCGCGGTCGCCGCCCACCCCGAGGTCACCTACGTGGTGGCGACCGACGGCGAGGAGAAGCTGGTCGTCGCCGAGCCGCTGGTCGCGAAGGCCCTCGGCGAGGGCTGGGAGACCACCGGGCAGTCCTTCACCGGCGCCGAGATGGAGCGCTGGACGTATCAGCGTCCGTTCGAGCTGGTGGAGTTCCCGGCCGAGGCCCACTACATGGTCAACGCCGAGTACGTCACCACCGAGGACGGTACGGGTCTGGTCCACCAGTCCCCCGCCTTCGGTGAGGACGACCTCAAGGTCTGCCGCTCCTACGGCCTCCCGGTCGTGAACCCGGTCCGCCCCGACGGCACCTTCGAGGAGGACGTCCCGCTGGTCGGCGGCGTCTTCTTCAAGAAGGCCGACGAGCAGCTGACCGCGGACCTCGACGAGCGCGGCCTGCTCTTCAGGCACCTCCCGTACGAGCACAGCTACCCGCACTGCTGGCGCTGCCACACGGCGCTGCTCTACTACGCGCAGCCGTCCTGGTACATCCGCACCACGGCCATCAAGGACCGGCTGCTGCAGGAGAACGAGAACACCAACTGGTTCCCCGACACCGTCAAGCACGGCCGGTACGGCGACTGGCTGAACAACAACATCGACTGGGCGCTGTCCCGCAACCGCTACTGGGGCACCCCGCTGCCGATCTGGCGCTGCGAGGACGACCACCTCACGGTCGTCGGCTCCCGCGCCGAGCTCACCGAGCTGACCGGCACCGACCAGTCGGGCCTCGACCCGCACCGCCCGTACATCGACGAGGTCACCTTCGCCTGCCCGACCTGCCAGAAGACGGCCACGCGCGTGCCGGAGGTCATCGACGCCTGGTACGACTCGGGTTCGATGCCGTTCGCGCAGTGGGGCTACCCGTACAAGAACAAGGAGCTGTTCGAGGCCCGCTACCCGGCGCAGTTCATCTGCGAGGCCATCGACCAGACCCGCGGCTGGTTCTACACGCTGATGGCCGTCGGCACGCTCGTCTTCGACAAGTCGTCCTACGAGAACGTCGTCTGCCTCGGCCACATCCTCGCCGAGGACGGCCGCAAGATGTCCAAGCACCTGGGCAACATCCTGCAGCCGATCCCGCTGATGGACCAGCACGGCGCGGACGCGGTGCGCTGGTTCATGGCGGCCGGCGGCTCCCCCTGGGCGGCGCGCCGCGTCGGCCACACCACCATCCAGGAGGTCGTCCGCAAGACCCTCCTGACGTACTGGAACACGGTCGCCTTCCAGGCCCTGTACGCCCGTACGTCCAACTGGGCGCCGTCCGCGGCCGATCCGGCCCCCGCCGACCGACCCGTCCTGGACCGCTGGCTGCTGTCCGAGCTGCACGCGCTCACCGACCAGGTCACCCAGGCGCTGGAGGGCTACGACACCCAGCGCGCCGGCAAGCTGCTCTCGGCGTTCGTCGACGACCTGTCCAACTGGTACGTCCGCCGCTCGCGCCGCCGCTTCTGGCAGGGTGACAAGGCCGCGCTGCGCACGCTGCACGAGGTCGTGGAGACGGTGACCAAGCTCATGGCCCCGCTCACCCCGTTCATCACCGAACGGGTGTGGCAGGACCTGATCCTGCCGGTGACCCCGGGCGCGCCGGAGTCGGTGCACCTGGCGTCCTGGCCGGAGGCCGACCTGTCGGCGATCGACCCCGAGCTGTCCCAGCAGATGCTCCTGGTCCGCCGCCTGGTGGAGCTCGGCCGCGCCACGCGCGCGGAGTCGGGCGTCAAGACCCGCCAGCCGCTGTCGCGCGCGCTGATCGCCGCCACCGGCTTCGACGCCCTGCACCCCGAGCTGCACACGCAGATCACCGAGGAGCTGAACGTCGAGTCGCTGGCGTCGCTGTCCGAGGTCGGCGGCAGCCTCGTGGACACCACGGCCAAGGCCAACTTCCGCGCCCTGGGCAAGCGGTTCGGCAAGCGCGTCCAGGATGTGGCGAAGGCCATCGCGGCCGCGGACGCCGCCGCGCTGTCCCTGGCGCTGCGCGAGGGCACGGCCTCGGTGGAGGTCGACGGTGAGACGGTCGCTCTGGCCCCGGACGAGGTGATCATCACCGAGACGCCGCGCGAGGGCTGGTCGGTGGCGTCCGACGCGGGTGCCACGGTCGCGCTGGACCTGGAGATCACGGAGGAGCTGCGCCGGGCCGGTCTGGCCCGCGACGCGATCCGCCTGATCCAGGAGGCCCGCAAGAACAGCGGCCTGGACGTGGCCGACCGGATCGCCCTGCGCTGGACGGCGACGGACCCGGCGACGGCCGCGGCCCTCGACGGGCACGCCGGGCTGATCGCCGACGAGGTCCTGGCGACGGACTTCGCCCAGGGCGAGGCGGACGACTCCGGCTACGGCGACCCGTTCACCGACGAGGGTCTGACCCTGACGTTCCGTCTGCGGAAGGCGTGACGCGGGGCGGTCCGACAGCCGAAGGCCCGGCCCACCGAAGAATCATGGTGGTGCCGGGCCTTCGGCGTTGCGTGCGTCGGACATCCCACCCAGCACCGAACAAACGCCGTATACACCGTGAACACGCGTAGCAAAAGGGCGAGGCCCCGGAACTGAATCCGGGGCCTCGCCCTGAACGCTGCCGACGCCTGAGGCGTACTGCCGTCCGTCAGTTGTCGTCCTCGTCGATGAGGAAGCCGCGCATCGGCGACGGAGCCTGTCCCATCGGGGACGGGCCCTGCGGCCGGACCGGAGCCATCGGCTGGGTCATCGCAGGGGACATCTGCTGCTGGCCGCCGTAGGACGGGCCGGCCGGGGACGGGGCGCCGCCCATCGTCTGGTTGCCGTACGACGGGGCGCTCGCGCCGGCCGGAGCCATCGAGGGCGCCGGGGACGGCGGCAGGGACGCCGTGGCCGGAGTGCGCGGCGGGGCCAGCGAGTCGTCCGCCTGGGTCTCCAGCTGACGCAGCTGGGACTCGAGGTAGGACTTCAGCCGCGTGCGGTACTCGCGCTCGAAGCCGCGCAGGTCCTCGACCTTGCGCTCCAGCGTGGCGCGGGCGGACTCCAGGGAGCCCATCGCGACGCGGTGCTTCTCCTGCGCGTCCCGCTCCAGGGCGTCGGCCTTGGCACGGGCGTCACGCTCGAGACCCTCGGCACGCGAACGCGCCTCGCCGACGATCTTGTTGGCCTCGGAACGGGCCTCCGCGATCGCCTGGTCGGCGGTCTGCTGGGCGAGCGACAGGACGCGCGCCGCGCTGTCGCCGCCGGGGCCGCCCTGACCGGGACCGCCCATCGGGCCACCCATCGGACCGCCCATGGGGCCGCCCATCTGCTGCATGGGGGGCTGGCCCATCGGCCCCGGACCCTGGCCCATCGGACCGGGACCCTGAGGGCCACCCTGACCGCCGGGGCCGGCGGGCAGCTGCGGGGCACCGCTCGGCAGCTGGGGCGGACCACCCATGGGGCCACCCATCTGCTGCTGCGGCGGGCCCGATATCCCGGCGGGGACGGGTCCCCCGGGACCGCGCATGCCCTGCGGCATGCCGCCCTGCTGCATACCGCCCTGCTGCGGCATACCACCCTGCTGCTGGTCCTGCGGACCGCCCGGGCCCTCCGGAGGCTTGCGCATGTTCTGCTGGTTCTGGGCAGCAGCACGCGTCGCCGCGGCCAGCTTGGCGCGCAGGTCCTCGTTCTCGCGGAGCAGGCGGGTCAGTTCGGCTTCGACCTCATCGAGGAAGGCATCGACCTCGTCCTCGTCATAGCCTTCTCGGAGGCGGACGGTCGTGAACTGCTTGTTCCGCACGTCCTCGGGGGTCAACGGCATCTCTTCACCTCAACGTAGTCGTCGGCAGTCGGCAAGACCGTATCTGTCACATCGTTCACATCGCGCTCCGCACAAGCGTGATCAG
The DNA here is from genome assembly GCF_040645135.1 of Streptomyces sp. NPDC046859. Classification (NCBI taxonomy): domain Bacteria; kingdom Bacillati; phylum Actinomycetota; class Actinomycetes; order Kitasatosporales; family Streptomycetaceae; genus Streptomyces; species Streptomyces sp. NPDC046859. The sequence continues at coordinate 80,810 of NZ_JBEYXR010000005.1, read as the reverse complement.
GATGTAGACGATGATCAGCAGTACGAAGAAGGACAGGTCGAGCGCCACGCCCCCGAGACGCAGCGGCGGGATGAACCGCCGCAGAAGCTTCAGCGGTGGATCGGTGACAGTGTAGGTGGCCTCCAGAACGACCACCATCGCCTTGCCGGGTTGCCATGAGCGGGCGAACTGGAAGACGTAGTCCATGACCAACCGGAAGATGAGCACGATGAGGAACACCATCAGCGCGATGTAGAGAACTTGCATGACCACGCTCATGACTGGTGTTTCCCTCTCCCCTGTTCCCTGTCGGGTACTGCTCTTCCGGTGGTGCGTCTCAGCTCTGGTTGAAGAACCCGCCCTCTGCGATGCGGGCCTTGTCCTCCGCCGTGACATCGACGTTAGCAGGAGACAACAGGAACACCTTCTGGGTCACCCGCTCGATACTGCCGTGAAGACCAAACACCAAACCGGCCGCAAAGTCGACAAGTCGCTTCGCGTCTGTGTCATCCATCTCAGTCAGATTCATGATCACCGGGGTGCCTTCACGGAAGTGTTCCCCGATGGTACGGGCCTCGTTGTAGGTCCGCGGGTGAAGTGTGGTGATCCGGTACGGCTCTCGTTCCGACACGACCTTGGGCATGATCACCGGTGCGTTCTTCTCCAGGCTTGCGCGTTCTTGTGTGATGGACGCCACGGGCGCGATGCGCGCCGGGCGCCCGGATTCCGCGGACAGCGAAGCCGACCTGGCCACCGGTTCACGGGGCGCGGGCGGCTGCACGATTCGCACCTCTTCGTCCCTTTGGGACTGATGTGCACTGTGAGGCGAGTGGGACGGCTCGTGCCGTCGGTGGTCCCGCTCCGGCTCCGGGTCCAGTTCGGGCTCGAAGTCGTCGTCGGGGTCGAACCCCCGGCCGTCGTACCCATCGTCCTCCACGAGGCCGAGGTAGACCGCCATCTTGCGCATCGCGCCGGCCATTCTCTGAGTCCTCCGCTCTGTGGTGGATCGGCTGACGACTGCCAAGTGCCTTCGATCCACGCGGTCGTTACGTCCGCCTTTCGGCGACATTGACCATATTTTCTGCTGTGGTCCGACTTCTTGGCGACGTTACCCGAGCCTGGGGCGGACTCCGAGTACCGCAGTGCCGACGCGCACATGTGTCGCACCGGCCGCCACGGCCTCCTCGAGGTCCGCGCTCATCCCTGCCGACACCATGTTCGCAGCCGGATGGGCTCGGCGCAGGTCGGTCGACAAATCCATCAACCGCTCGAACGCCGCGCGTTGGCGCCCGGCGTACTCGCCGGTGAGCGGGGCGACGGTCATGAGTCCCGCCAGCCGCAGCCCCGGAGCCCCGGCCACCAGACCGGCCAACTCCTCGACGCCGCCCGGCGCCACTCCGCCGCGCTCCCCCCGCTCGCTGTCGCCCGCGTCCAGCGCCACCTGGATCAGGCAGCCCAGCTCGCGCTCCCGCCGCACGGCCTCCTTCGACAGCGCCGTCACCAGGCGGGCGCGGTCGACGGACTGCACGAAATCGGCATAACCGGCCACGGAACGGACCTTGTTGGTCTGCAACTGACCCACGAAGTGCCAGGTGAGGGGCAGGTCCGCGCAGGCGGCGGCCTTGGGGGCCGCGTCCTGGTCGCGGTTCTCGGCGACGTGCCGCACACCGAGTTCCGACAGGATCCGCACGTCGTCGGCGGGGTACGTCTTGGTGACCACGATCAGGGTCACCTCGTCACGGGAGCGCCCGGCGGCCGCGCAGGCCGCCTCGATCCGACGCTCCACTTTCGCCAGGTTTTCGGCAAGTTCGTGCTTACGGCCCGTCATGTCCATTCAGTCCAGCCAGACATATCCCGCGAGTCGCCCCGTGGTGCGGTCGCGGCGGTACGAGAAGTGATCGGCCGACTCCCGGGTGCACACCGGCGACTGCTCCCGGTCGCGCACCCCGAGCCGGGTGAGCTGGGCGTGCACCCCGGCGGCGACGTCCACCGCGGGAGTGCCCCAGCTCGTCTCGGCGTGCGCCGCCGGCTCGACGGCGGCCACCTCGGCGCGCATCGCCTCGGGCACTTCGTAGCACCGGCCGCACACGGTGGGCCCGGTGCGGGCGACGATCCGGGCGGGGTCGGCGCCCAGCGAGGTCATCGCGCGCACCGCCGCCGGGACGACCCCGGCGACCATGCCCGGTCGTCCGGCGTGGGCGGCGGCGACGATCCCGGCCACCGGGTCGGCCAGCAGCACCGGCACGCAGTCGGCGGTCAGGACGGCGAGGGCGAGTCCCCGCCGTGCCGTGACGACCGCGTCGACCTCGGGCACCGGGGCCTTGCCCCACGCTCCGTCGACCACGGCGACGTCCGTGCCGTGCACCTGGTTCATCCAGACGACGTCGTCGGGGCCGAGCCCGAGCGACTTGGCGGCGATCTCGCGGTTGGCCAGGACGGCCCCCGGGTCGTCGCCGACCGCCCCGCCGAGATTGAGCTCCTCATACGGAGCGGCGCTCACCCCGCCCCACCGGTCGGTGAAGGCGAAGTGGGCGCCGCTCACTGTGTCGCGCTGTCCTATCACGTCAGAAGGATCACTTGAGGAAGTCCGGGACGTCCAGCTCTTCCGCCGCGCTGTCGGCGTAGGTCCGGGACGGCGGGACCGGCGGGGCGACCGGGACGTCGGCCACCGGCTCCGGCACCGGCTCGGGCTCCTCCTTCGGCGTCACGCTGCCGAGGGAGCCGAAGGACGGACGGCTCTCGGGCTGCGGCCGGGCCGCCGGGGCGGGCTCCTCGCGGCGGACCGGGGAGGACGAGGCCGAGCCGAGGACGTTGTCCCGGCGGGCCGGCGGCTGTCCGCCGTCGAAGCCGGCCGCGATCACGGTGACCCGGACCTCGTCGCCGAGCGCGTCGTCGATGACGGCGCCGAAGATGATGTTCGCCTCGGGGTGGGCGGCCTCGCTGACCAGCTGGGCGGCCTCGTTGATCTCGAACAGGCCGAGGTCGGAGCCGCCGGAGATGGAGAGGAGCACGCCCCGGGCGCCGTCGATGGACGCCTCCAGGAGCGGCGAGGAGATCGCCATCTCGGCGGCGGCCACCGCGCGGTCGTCGCCGCGGGCCGAGCCGATGCCCATGAGGGCCGAACCGGCCTCGGACATGACCGACTTGACGTCGGCGAAGTCGAGGTTGATGAGGCCGGGCGTGGTGATCAGGTCGGTGATGCCCTGGACACCGGAGAGCAGGACCTGGTCGGCCGACTTGAAGGCGTCCAGGACCGAGACCTGGCGGTCCGAGATGGACAGCAGCCGGTCGTTCGGGATGACGATGAGGGTGTCGACCTCCTCGCGCAGCTCCGCGATGCCGTCCTCGGCCTGGTTGGCGCGGCGCCGGCCCTCGAAGGTGAACGGGCGGGTGACCACGCCGATGGTGAGCGCGCCCAGGGAGCGGGCGATGTTGGCCACGACGGGCGCGCCGCCGGTGCCGGTGCCGCCGCCTTCACCGGCCGTCACGAAGACCATGTCGGCCCCCTTGAGGACCTCCTCGATCTCCTCGCGGTGGTCCTCGGCGGCCTTGCGGCCCACGGCCGGGTTCGCTCCGGCGCCGAGTCCGCGGGTGAGTTCACGGCCGACGTCGAGCTTGACGTCGGCGTCGCTCATCAACAGAGCTTGCGCGTCGGTGTTGATGGCGATGAACTCGACGCCCTTGAGACCGACCTCGATCATCCGGTTGATGGCATTGACACCACCGCCGCCGACACCGATGACTTTGATGACTGCGAGGTAGTTCTGCGGTGCTGCCACGTCGAAGGCCTCTCGCCTCGAGTTACGGGTCACCGGACGACGGAAGCGCTGCGCTTCGCGAACCCGGTGACTGATGCCGAATGGGACGGTCCATAGCGCCGACCCGAACCCTAACCCTGAAGTTTAGGGTTACCAGTGTGTCTGTTCCTTGAAGTCTTCTGAACAGGACACTAAGTCGACAAGTGGCGCACGTTCAACGAACACGCCGAACCTCCCGTTTTTCTTTTCACCCTATGTGATCAGCCGTGTCGCTGCCCAACCAGGGTGCTGGCCTGCGCGGATGTGCGTCAACTCCCTGATGACGCCGGGGCCGTGGGGACGCTGACGTCGAAGTGCCGCGCACGGGGGGAGGCTTTCATGAGAGCGTGGAGTGTGCGAGCCTTCGCCGCGCCGTTCTCGCCGCTGCCCCAGGCGACGGTCGTGCCGCCGGTCAGGACGAGCGAGATGTCGTCGTAGGAACGGACCTTGACGACCTGGGTGCCCCGTGCGACGGACGCCGGGAGGGCGCCCGCGACCCGCACCGCCTCCCGCACCAGCCGGGCCTCGCCGAAGCGCCGCAGGCTCGCCGCGGCGGAAGTCGACCGGGAGACCGTCAAATCCAGCGCGGGGACGCCTTTCGGGGGCTCGGGGACCGTGGCGAAACGGACCCCTTTCCTGTCCACTTCGATGAACTTTCCGCCGCTTTGAACAATGAGGACCGGAGTACGTTCCACCACGTTCACACCGATTCCGTGCGGCCAGTCGCGCACCACGTCCACCTCGTCGATCCGCGGGAGTTCGCGGCGCAGGCGCGCCTCGATCGCCGCGGTGTCGACCGAGACGAGGGGCGCGCCCACGGGCACGTCGGCCGACTCGCGCACCTGCTCCGGCGTCAGGACCCGGGTCCCGGACACCGGCACCCGCTCCACACGCAGCCACGAGGAGCCGTAGAGCAGCCAGACGGAGCCGGCGCCGAGGAGCACCAGGACGACGGAAAGAATGATGATCGTACGAAGGCGGGTCAGTCTCAACCGCCGCCGGGTGGGGGGCGGGTCGGACGACTCGTGCTGGCGTTCACCGCGCTCGGCGGTCGTCGATCCGGCCACGCTCCCTACCCTCCGTCATACGGTCACTGGCGGCGGTGCGAGGCGATCGCCTCGTACACCATGCCGACGAGCAGGTCGTCGGCGTCCCGGCGGCCGAACTCGCTTGCGGCGCGGGACATCTCGTACAGCCGGTGCGGGTCGGCGAGCACGGGCAGGACGTTCTGCTGCACCCACTCGGGAGTGAGTTCCGCGTCGTCGACCAGCAGGCCGCCGCCGGCCTTGACCACCGGCTGGGCGTTCAGCCGCTGTTCGCCGTTGCCGATGGGCAGCGGGACGTAGGCGGCCGGGAGTCCGACGGCGGAGAGTTCGGCGACGGTCATCGCGCCCGCGCGGCAGAGCATCATGTCGGCCGCGGCGTACGCGAGGTCCATCCGGTCCAGGTAACTTACCGGGATGTAGGGGGGCATCCCCGGCATCTGCTGCACGTGCGGCAGTTCGTTCTTCGGGCCGACCGCGTGCAGGATCTGGATCCCGGCCTGCTGGAGGTAGGGCGCGACCTGCTGGACGACCTCGTTGAGGCGGCGGGCGCCCTGCGAGCCGCCGGAGACCAGCAGCGTCGGCAGGTTGGGGTCGAGCCCGAACATCGCGCGGGCCTCGGGGCGGGCGGCGGCCCGGTCGAGGGTGGCGATGGTGTGGCGCAGCGGGATGCCGATGTAGCGGGAGTTGCGCAGCTTGCTGTCCGGGGTGGCGACGGCGACCTGGGCGGCGTAGCGCGAGCCGATCTTGTTGGCGAGACCGGGGCGCGCGTTGGCCTCGTGGATGACGATCGGCACTCCGAGGCGCTTGGCGGCGAGGTAGCCGGGCAGGGCGACGTAGCCGCCGAAGCCGACGACGGCGTCCGCCTTGGTGCGCTCCAGGATCTGCTCGGTCGCCTTGATCGTGCCGCGCAGCCGGCCCGGCACGGTGATCAGCTCGGGCGTCGGCTTGCGCGGCAGCGGCACGGCGGGGATCAGCGCGAGCTCATAGCCCCGCTGCGGTACGAGTGTGGTCTCCAGACCGCGTTCCGTGCCCAGGGCCGTGATCCCCACGGTCGGGTCCTGCCTGCGCAGGGCGTCCGCGAGGGCGAGCGCGGGCTCGATGTGGCCGGCGGTCCCCCCACCGGCGAGTACGACATGCACCGAAATTCACCGCTCTCCGGACGAGCGCGCCGCCGAGGCACGCCGTCGCATCGTGTTCCATCTCCGAGGCCCCCGAACGAGCCCGGCGCCTCCCGCACGCTTTTTACCAAAGCGTGGTTGCCGTACGGAAAGCGCTGCCCGCGCAGCGGGCTCGTCGCGCGCGAACGCGATCAGCAGCCCGATGGCGAACATGGTCGGCAGCAGGGCGGATCCCCCGTAGGAGAACAGCGGGAGGGGGACACCGGCGATCGGCAGCAGGCCGAGCACCGCACCGATGTTGATCACGGCTTGCGCGGTGATCCAGGTGGTCACACCTCCGGCGGCATACCTGACGAAGGGGTCCTCCGTGCGTCCGGCCACGCGGATACCCGCATAGCCTAGAGCCGCGAACAGACCCAGTACCGACAGCGTCCCCGCCAGGCCCAGTTCCTCACCGGTGACGGCGAAGATGAAGTCGGTGTGGGCTTCGGGGAGTTGGCCCCATTTCTCCACACTCGCCCCGAGTCCGGAACCGAAGATCCCGCCGGACGCGAGCGCGTAGATCCCGTGCACGGCCTGCCAGCAGTCGACGGGCCCGGCCTGGGGCTCGGTCGCGCCGAGGCACTGCAGGCGGGCCATCCGGTTCGCGCTGGTCTTGATCAGCAGCAGGCCGATCGCGCCGGCGACGGACAGCACTCCCACGAACAGCCGGGTCGGCGCCCCCGCCAGCCACAGCAGGCCAAACAGGATCGCGGACAGGATGATCGCGGTACCCATGTCGCCGCCGAGCATGATCAGCCCGAGCAGCATGAAGGCGACCGGCACCAGCGGCACCAGCATGTGCTTCCACTGGGCCAGCAGCTTCTTGTCCTGCTTGCGGGCGATCAGGTCGGCGCCCCACAGCACCAGCGCCAGCTTGCCGAACTCGCTGGGCTGGATCTGGAAGGAGCCGCCGAGGGCGATCCAGTTCTGGTTGCCGTTCACCGCGACCCCTATCCCGGGCACCTGCACCAGCGCCATCAGGAAGACGGCGCCCGCGAGGATCGGGTAGGCCAGCGCGCGGTGCAGCTTCACCGGCATCCGGGAGGCGGCGAACAGCAGCCCGGCGCCGATCGCCGCGGCCAGCAGCTGCTTGCGGAAGAAGTACGAGCCGGGCAGCGACATCTGCAGCGCGGTGATCTGGGAGGCCGAGTAGACCATCACCAGGCCCAGCACGGTGATCAGGAGGCTGCCGCCGAAGATCAGGTAGTAGGCGGTCAGCGGCCGGTCCCAGGCCCGGCGCAGCCGCCGGTGGAGCCGCCGTACGGCGTTGTCGGGCACCGGGCGCGCGGCGGCGGGGCGCCGTACGGTCCGCTGGACGGGGGGCCGTCCGGTCCGGCTACCGGGCATCGGCGCTCACCGCCTCGCCAAGGGCGTACGTCCTGTCCGGCCACATCCGAGTCACGCGTCCCTCCAAGGGTCCCGAAGCACCCGCTGTGGCCGAGACCCGCCGTCAGGCGCCAGCGCCGAGTTCGCGGACCGCCGCCGCGAACGCGTCACCGCGCTGGTTGTAGTTGGCGAACATGTCCATCGAGGCACACGCCGGAGCGAGGAGCACCGTGTCGCCGGGCTGTGCGAGCCGCCGCGCCTCCTGGACTGCCGCGAGCATCGCCCCAGTGTCGGTCCGTTCGAGGTCGACGACGGGTACTTCCGGCGCGTGTCGCGCCAGGGCTTCGCGGATCAGGGCGCGATCGGCGCCCAAGAGCACGGCGCCGCGCAGCCGCGGCGCGGACTTGGCGACCAGTTCCTCGAACTCGGCGCCCTTGGCGAGCCCGCCCGCGATCCACACGATGGACTCGTACGCCGCCAACGAGGCCTCGGCGGCGTGGGTGTTGGTGGCCTTGGAGTCGTCGACGTACGCGACGCCGTCCACGTCCGCCACGTGCGCGATGCGGTGGGCGTCCGGGGTGAAGGCCCGCAGCCCGTCCCGTACGGCCTGCGGGGGCACCCCGAAGGCGCGCGCGAGGGCCGCCGCCGCAAGGGCGTTGGCGATGTTGTGCGGCGCGGGCGGGGTGACGTCGGAGACCTCGGCGAGCTCCTGGGCGTTCTTGTGCCGGTTCTCCACGAAGGCGCGGTCGACGAGGATGCCCTCGACGACGCCGAGTTGGGAGGGGGCCGGGGTGCCGAGGGTGAAGCCGACGGCCCGGCAGCCCTCCTCGACGTCCGCCTCGCGCACCAGGTCCTCGGTGGCCTTGTCGGCCACGTTGTAGACGCAGGCGACCCGGTTGCCCTCGTAGACACGGCCCTTGTCGGCGGCGTACGCCTCCATGGAGCCGTGCCAGTCGAGGTGGTCGGGCGCCAGGTTCAGCACGGCGGCGGAGTGGGCGCGCAGGGACGGCGCCCAGTGCAGCTGGTAGCTGGACAGCTCCACCGCGAGGACGTCGTACGGCTCCTCGCCGAGGACGGCGTCGAGCAGCGAGACGCCGATGTTGCCCACGGCGGCGGTGCGCAGGCCGGCCGCGCGCAGGATGGCGGCGAGCATCTGCACGGTGGTGGTCTTGCCGTTGGTGCCGGTGACGGCGAGCCAGGGGGCCGCGTCGGGGCCCCGCAGCCGCCAGGCGAGTTCGACGTCGCCCCAGATCTCCACGCCGGCCGCGCGGGCCGCCTCGAACAGCGGCTTGTCCGGCTTCCAGCCGGGCGCGGTGACGACGAGTTCGGTGCCGTCGGGCAGGGTCGCCCCGTCGCCGAGTCGCACGGTGACGCCGAGCGCCTCCAGTTCGGCGGCCTGGGCACGGGCCCGGTCGTCGTCACCGTCGTTGACGACGGTGACGTTCGCGCCGAGGCCGTGCAGCACCTTGGCCGCCGGGATGCCGGAGACGCCGAGCCCGGCGACGGTGACGTTCTTCCCCTGCCAGTCGGTCACTTGTCCGCTGCCCATCCCGCATAGAAGAGACCCAGTCCGACAATCACACAGATGCCCTGAATGATCCAGAAGCGGACCACGACGAGGACTTCGGACCAGCCTTTGAGTTCGAAGTGGTGCTGGAGTGGCGCCATACGGAAGACGCGCTTGCCCGTGAGGCGGAACGAACCGACCTGGATGACCACCGACATGGTGATGAGCACGAACAGGCCGCCGAGGATGGCGAGCAGCAGCTCGGTGCGCGAGCAGATGGCGAGACCGGCGAGCGCGCCACCGAGGGCCAGCGAACCGGTGTCACCCATGAAGATCTTGGCGGGGGACGTGTTCCACCACAGGAAGCCGAGGCAGGCGCCCATCAACGCCGAGGAGACGACGGCGAGATCGAGTGGATCGCGCACCTCGTAGCAGGCGCCCGGGTTGGTCAGGGTCTGCGCGTTGGCGCAGGACTCCTGGAACTGCCAGACGCCGATGAACGTGTAGGCGCCGAAGACGAGCACGGAGGCACCGGTGGCGAGGCCGTCCAGACCGTCCGTCAGGTTCACGCCGTTGGACATGGCCAGGATCATGAACAGCGCCCAGACGACGAACAGCACCGGGCCGATGGACCAGCCGAAGTCCTGCACGAAGGAGAGCTTGGTGGACGCCGGGGTGTTGCCGCGGTTGTCCGCGAACTGGAGCGAGAGGACCGCGAAGGCGATGCCGCCGAGCAGCTGGCCGGCCATCTTCGCCTTGGCCCGCAGACCCAGCGAACGGCGCTTGACGATCTTGATGTAGTCGTCCAGGAAGCCGACCAGACCCATGCCGGCCATCAGGCCGATCACGAGGATGCCGGAGAACGTCGGCGGCTTGCCGGTGATCAGCTTCGACAGGAAGTACGCGGCGATCGTCGCCAGGATGAACGCGATACCACCCATCGTCGGCGTACCGCGCTTGCTGTGGTGCTCGCGCGGGCCGTCGTCCCGGATGTACTGGCCGTAGCCCTTGCGGGCCAGCAGCTTGATCAGCAGCGGAGTGCCGACCAGGGTCAGGAACAGACCGATGACACCCGAGAACAGGACCTGATTCATCATCGGGCGGCGACCTCACCCTCGGTACCGCCCGCGAGCAGCGCCTCGGCGACGCTCTCCAGACCGACCGAACGGGACGCCTTCACGAGCACGACATCCCCTGGGCGCAACTCGCTGCGCAACAGGTCGACCGCCGCCTGTGCGTCGGACACGTGCACCGACTCCTCACCCCACGAACCCTCGTTATATGCGCCCAGTTGCAGCCAGGACGCTTCCCTGCCCCCGACCGCGACGAGCTTGCCGACATTGAGCCGGACGGCGAGCCGTCCGACCGCGTCGTGCTCGGCGAGCGCCTCGTCCCCGAGCTCGGCCATCTTGCCGAGCACCGCCCACGTCCGGCGCCCCTTGCCCATCGCCGCCAGCGCGCGCAGAGCGGCTCGCATGGACTCGGGGTTCGCGTTGTAGGCGTCGTTGACGACCGTCACGCCGTCCGGGCGCTCGGTGACCTCCATCCGCCAGCGGGAGAGGGAGCCCGCCTCGGAGAGCGCGGTGGCGATCTCTTCCGCGGACATGCCCAGCTCATGGGCGACGGCGGCCGCGGCGAGCGCGTTCGACACGTGGTGCTCACCGTACAGGCGCATGGTCACATCGCTGCACCCGGAGGGTGTGTGAAGGACGAAGGAGGGCTGTCCGCTGTCCGTGAGTCGCACGTTCTCGGCGCGAACGTCCGCTTCGTCGGACTCTCCGAAAAGGACCACCTTCGCCTTCGTACGGGAGGCCATGGCCCGCACGAGGGGGTCGTCGGCGTTGAGGATCGCGGTCCCGTCCTCGGGCAGGCTCTCCACGAGTTCGCCCTTCGCCTGGGCGATCTGCTCACGCCCGCCGAACTCGCCGATGTGCGCGGTGCCGACGTTGAGCACCAGGCCGACCTTGGGCGGCGTCAGTTCGGTCAGGTAGCGGATGTGGCCGATGCCCCGCGCGCCCATCTCCAGGACCAGGAAGCGGGTCTCCTCGGTGGCGCTGAGGGCGGTGAGGGGCAGTCCGATCTCGTTGTTGAGCGAGCCCGGCGTGAACACGGTCGGCGCCTTGTGGCGGAGCACCTGGGCGATGAGGTCCTTGGTGCTGGTCTTGCCGGCGGAGCCGGTCAGCCCCACGAGGGTGGCGCCGAGCCGGCGGACGACGTGGCGGGCGAGGGCGCCGAGGGCCTTCTGGACGTCCGGCACGACGATGGCGGGCACGCCCACCGGGCGTGAGCCGAGGACGGCGGCGGCGCCGGCCGCGACGACCGCCTCGGCGTAGTCGTGGCCGTCGGCGCGCTCGCCGACGAAGGCGACGAAGAGGCTGCCGGGCTCCACCTCACGGGAGTCCCGGACGACGGATCCGGTGACCTGGACCGACGGATCCGGTATGTCGTACGTCTGCCCGCCGACGACTTCTGCGATCTCGGCGAGGGAGAGGGCGATCACAAGTTCATCCCTGGGTCTTCTTGATGGCTTCGCGCAGTACCTGGCGGTCGTCGAAGGGACGGACCACTCCGGCGATGTCCTGGCCCTGCTCGTGGCCCTTGCCCGCGATCAGCACCGTGTCCCCGGGCTGCGCGCGGGCGACGGCTGCGGCGATCGCGGCGGCCCGGTCCTCGAAGACCTGCACCTCGCCGCGCTCGTGCGCCGGTACGGAGGCGGCGCCCCGGAGCATGGCCGCGAGGATCGCGAGGGGGTCCTCGGAGCGGGGGTTGTCGGAGGTCAGGACGGCGGTGTCGGCGAGCCGCGCCGCGGCCGCGCCCATCGGCTCCCGTTTGGTCCTGTCCCGGTCGCCGCCGCAGCCGAGCACCACGTGCACCTTGCCCTCGGTGACCTTGCGCAGGGCCTTGAGCACGGACTCGACGGCGTCGGTCTTGTGGGCGTAGTCCACGACCGCGAGGTACGGCTGCCCGGCGTCCACGCGCTCCAGCCGGCCCGGCACGCCCGGTACGGCGGCGATGCCGTCGGCGGCGGTCTGCGGGTCGAGGCCGGCCGCGGCCAGGGCGACGATCGCGGCGAGGGTGTTCGCCACGTTGAAGGGCCCGGCCAGCGGCGAGGTGGCCGCGATCCGCTCGTCCTTCGGGCCGATCACCGTGAACCGCGCGTCCATGGGGCCGATCCGGACGTCCTCGGCACGCCAGTCGGCGTCGGGGTGGCCCTCGGCCGAGAAGGTGACGATCGGGACGCCGGCCTCCTTCACGAGCCTGCGGCCGTAGTCGTCGTCGAGGTTGACCACGCCGAGCCGGCTGCGCGCCGGGGTGAACAGCTGCGCCTTGGCCTGGAAGTAGTCCTCCATGTCGGAGTGGAACTCCATGTGCTCCGGGCTGAGGTTGGTGAAGACGGCGATGTCGAAGACACAGCCGTCGACCCGCCCGAGCACCAGGGCGTGGCTGGAGACCTCCATGGCGACCGCCTCGACGCCGCGTTCGCGCATGACGGCGAAGAGCGCCTGGAGGTCGGTGGCTTCCGGGGTGGTGCGCTCGGACTTGATCCGCTCGTCGCCGATGCGCGTCTCGACCGTGCCGATCAGGCCGGTCGAGCGGGCCGTCCTGAGGCCGCCCTCGACGAGGTAGGCGGTGGTGGTCTTGCCCGAGGTGCCGGTGATGCCGATCTGGAGCAGGTCGCGGCCCGGCCGGCCGTAGATGGTGGCCGCGAGTTCGCCCATCCGGCCGCGCGGGTCGTCGACGACCAGGACCGGCAGGCCGGTCGCGGCGGCGCGTTCGGCGCCGGTCGGGTCGGTCAGCACGGCGGCCGCGCCGAGGCCGGCGGCCTGGGTCACGAAGTCGGCGCCGTGCAGGCGGGCGCCCGGGAGGGCGGCGTACAGGTCGCCGGGGCGGACGGCACGCGAGTCATGGGTGATGCCCGTGACCTCGGTGGGGCCGTCCGGCTGTGCCGGCGCGGCGGCACCCAGCTGATCGGCGAGATCCGCCAGGGGTGTGGCGGCGACCTGTACCGGCCTGGGCGGTCCCGGATACGTCACGGGGTGCCCCTTCTGGGTGGTTTGAGACTGATCAGCGTGTGGCACGGCGGTGAGCGTACCGGGAGTACCCCCTTGCGGGCGAAGTGAGGGGCGGGAGGTGCCGTGGTTCCCGGGGTCGGGGGTGATCGTTGTCACGGGGCGGTTCCTGGCTGCTCGGTGCTGATCAGGTGGTCAGGGTTTGTAGGAGACCGGAAGGCTGGCGGGCTTGGCTCCGGTCGGCGGGACCTGGAGGGTCTTCAGCGCGAACTCCATGACCTCCTTGTAGATGGGGCCGCAGATCTGGCCGCCGAAGTAGTTGCCCTGGGTCGCGTTCTGGATGGCGCAGTAGACGGTGATCCGGGGCTTGTCCGCGGGTGCGAAGCCGGCGAACGACGAGGTGTACCCGCGGTACTTGCCTGTGGCCGGATCCACTCGGTTCGCCGTCCCCGTCTTGCCCGCGACGCGGTAGCCGGGGATGCGTGCCTTGGTGCCGGTGCCCTCGCGGTCGTCCACGACGGACTCCAGCATCCGGGCGAGCGTCTTCGCCGTCTTCGCGCTGATCACCCGGGTCTTCCTGGGCTTGGGCGCCTCGGTGAACTGCCCGTCGGGGCCCTTGGTGCCGCGGACGAGCGTGGGTTCGACGCGCACACCGCCGTTGGCGATCGTCGAGTAGATGGACGCCGCCTGCATGGCGTTGAGGGACAGGCCCTGGCCGAAAGGAATCGTGTACTGCTGCGAGGTCGACCACTTGCCGGGCGCGGCCAGGATGCCCGGCGTCTCGCCGGGGAAGCCGAGGCCGGTGTAGCTGCCGAGGCCGAACTTGCGCAGGTAGTCGTACAGGACCTTGTTCGCCTGCGGCTGGGTCCTGCCGAGCTGGCCGGTGGCGAGGATCGTGCCGATGTTGCTGGACTTGGCGAGCACGCCGTTGAGCGTGAGGTGCCAGGTCTCGTGGTCGATGTCGTCCTTGAAGAGCCGGTCGCCGCGGTGCAGCCGGTTCGGTACGACGACGTATGTGCCGGGGGTGGCCACGCCCTCCTCCAGCACGGCGGCCATCGACATGACCTTCGCGGTGGAGCCGGGCTCGTAGGCGTCCTGCAGGGCCGCGTTGCCCATGTTGGCGCCGCTGGCCTCGGAGAGGTCGTTGGGGTCGAAGCCGGGCGCGTTGGCCATGGCGAGGACCTCGCCGGTGCGGGTGTCCTGGACGATCACGTACCCGCGGTCGGCCTTCGACTTCGCGACCTGTTCGGTGATCGCGTTCTGCGCGGCCCACTGGATGTCGCGGTCGATGGTGAGCTCGACGTCGCTGCCGGGCACGGCCGGGGTCTCGGTGGCGTTGACGGTGGGGACCTGCCGCCCGCCGGACTGGGCGTAGCGGATCTCGCCGTCCTTGCCGGACAGCTCACCGTTCAGCTGCTGCTCGACACCGCCGCCGCCCTTGCCGTCGGCGTTGACCCAGCCCAGTATCCCGGCGGCGAGGTCGCCGTTGGGGTACACGCGCTTGCTGCTGGCGACCGACAGGACGCCGCCGAGGACGTTCACCGTGGCCTTGTCGGCCTCGGACTTGGTGGCCAGCGCGGTCTTCAGGTCCTTGATCTGCTTCCAGACCTGCGGGGTCTGGCGGCTGGCCAGCAGGGTGTAGCGCAGGTTCTTGTTCGCCGGCCGGAGCTTCCTGACGATCGCGTCCTGCTCCTGCCCGAGGATCGGCGCGAGCAGGGCGGCCGCCTGCTCGGGTCCGTCGTCGACGCCGAGCTGCTCACGGCTGAAGAGGGTGGGGTCGGCCGTGATGTCGTACGCGTCGACGCTGGTCGCGAGGGCCACGCCGTTGCGGTCGGTGATGCCGCCGCGCTCGGCGGCCAGGGTGTAGCCGACGTAGCGGTTCTTCTGGGCCTTGGCGGCGTACGTGCTCGCGTCGACGCCCTGCACCTGGAGCAGGCGCAGCACGAAGGCGCTCAGCACGAGGGTCAGGGCCAGGCCGACCATGCGCAGCCGGGGCCGGGGGCTGCCGAGCCGGATGGTGCCCCGGGCGCCGGGGCGGGGCCGGCCCGGGCGGCGGGCGGGGCGCGCGCCGGGTCCCGGGCGCCGCTGGGCGCCGCCGGAGCGGGCGGGCTTCGCGGGGCCGGGCACACGGCGGCGCGGCGGTTCCCTGTCGGACACTTCCGTCACCTGCCGGGGGTCGGGTACGGGGAGGGCTGTGCGTCGGAGGGGTACGGGGCCGGAGTGGGCGCGCCCTGCGGCGTCGCGGCGGCCGGGTCGGGCTCGGCGGGTGCCGTGCCGGGCGTCGCGGGGTCCCCGGCGAGGGCCTCGGGGGCGAGCACGAGGGGCTCGCGGGCGGCCGCGGGGTCGACGGCCGCGACGCTGGGGACGCCCTTGACGGTGCCGTCGGGGCCGAGGAACGCGGGGTCGCCGCCGGGCACCATGCCGAGTTCCCGGGCCCGGCGCTGGAGGGCGTCGGGCGCGGAGTAGGCGTCGATGTCGCGCTGCAGGGACTGCTCCTCGTCGGTGAGGGACTTCGTCTCCCGTTCGAGGTCGTCAAGGCGGAACGCGCCCTCGCTGAGGGCGGAGTTCAGCACGAGCAGCCCGATGAGTCCGCCGCCGAGGAGGAGGACGACGAGGAGGACGAAGGGGGCGCGGGCGGCTCGCCCCGCCC
This sequence comes from Streptomyces sp. NPDC046859, assembly GCF_040645135.1. Lineage (NCBI taxonomy): Bacteria > Bacillati > Actinomycetota > Actinomycetes > Kitasatosporales > Streptomycetaceae > Streptomyces > Streptomyces sp. NPDC046859. Next base: position 65,335 of record NZ_JBEYXR010000005.1, on the reverse strand, counting down.
CGGCGGGCAGGAGCCGGGCGAGCCGGGCCGCCCGGCCCCTCAGTTCGGGTCTGCTGCTCACGCGCCCTCCCGGATCCGGTGCTCCGGCCCGGCGGCGTGCTGCCCGGGACCGGGCGTCCGCCCCTGCCTGCCGTCCGTCATTCGATGGACTCCCTGATGCGCTCGGCGCCGCGCAGCCGCGCCGGTGCGGCACGGCGGTTCTCGGCGACCTCTTCCTCCGAGGGAAGTTCGGCACCGCGTGTCAGCAGCTTGAGCCGGGGCTGGTAGCGCTCGGGCACGACGGGCAGCCCGGGCGGGGCGGTGCTTGCGGCGCCGGCCGCGAGGACCTGCTTGACCAGCCGGTCCTCCAGCGAGTGGTACGACAGCACGGCGATCCGCCCGCCCACGGCGAGTGTCTCCACGGCCGCCGGGATCGCCCGCTCCAGGACCGACAGCTCGCCGTTGACCTCGATGCGCAGCGCCTGGAAGGTGCGTTTGGCCGGGTTGCCGCCGGTGCGCTTGGCGGCCTGCGGCAGCGCGTCCCGGATGAGGTCCACGAGCCGGGCGCTGTTGGTGAACGGCTCCTTCTCGCGCTCGCGCACCACGGCGGCCACGATCCGCTTGGCCTGCTTCTCCTCGCCGTAGGCGCGCAGGATGCGGACGAGCTCACCGGGCGGGTAGGTGTTCAGGACCTCGGCGGCGCTGATCCCGGTGGTCTGGTCCATGCGCATGTCGAGCGGGGCGTCCTGCGCGTAGGCGAAGCCGCGGCCGGCCTCGTCGAGCTGCATGGAGGAGACGCCGAGGTCGAACAGGACGCCCTGGACCCGCGGGATGCCGAGGCGGGCGAGGACGTCCGGGAGCTCGTCGTAGACGGCGTGCACGAGGTGGGCGCGCTCGCCGTAGGGCGCGAGCCGTTCGCCGGACAGGCGCAGCGCCTCGGTGTCCCGGTCGAGCGCGACGAGCCGGGCCTCGGGGAAGCGCCGGAGCAGGGCCTCGCTGTGCCCGCCGAGCCCGAGGGTGCAGTCGACGACGACGGCCCCCGGCTCCTCCAGGGCGGGGGCCAGCAGGTCGAGGCACCGCTGGAGCATCACCGGGACGTGCCGGTCCTCCCGTCGCCCGCCGTCCGTGTTCGGAAGCGCTTCGCGCCCTTTCACTCTTGGGGCCCTCTCAGATCCGGCGGCGCACGCACCGCCGGGTCTCCCGCCGCTCGGGAAGGGGCGGTCCGCCGGCGCCTGGAGCGTCAGCCGACCGGGAGCGGGAGGAGGCCGAGCCGTACGTACGCGCCGCGCACGCGGGGAGGTCTCCGGAAAGTCGCCGGAACCTCCGGGGTTTGCTGTCCAGCAGGGGGAGTCTCGCCTCCCGCTTCGCGTCACTTTAGTCCACGGTGTCGCGCGGTCAATCAACCGGCCTGCGCGTCGCCGCCCCGGGTCGCGGTGACGCCACCCGGCCGGCGAAACCGCCCGTATGGGGGCACTCACATCACCCTTGTGGGTTAACTCACAACAAGCCTTGATGACGTTCTTTGTCCCCTCTCACGACAGGTCCTGCGCCGAAGTGACCAGTACCGTCATGGGTATGACGACCTCTGCATCGATTCCTGCCGGCTCCGACAGCGCGACAGACCGCAGCGGGACGGTCACCGACCGGCTCGTCGACGCCAACGCGCGGTACGCGGCCGAGTTCGCCGACCCGGGCATGGACGCCCGTCCGGTCCTGCGCGTGGCCGTCGTGGCGTGCATGGACGCCCGCCTCGACCTGCACGCCGCGCTGGGCCTGGAGCTCGGCGACTGTCACACCATCCGCAACGCGGGCGGTGTCGTCACCGACGACGTGATCCGCTCGCTCACCATCAGCCAGCGGGCGCTCGGCACCCGCAGCGTCGTCCTGATCCACCACACCAACTGCGGTCTGGAGTCCCTCACCGAGGAGTTCCGGCACGAGCTGGAGATGGAGGTCGGCCAGCGCCCGGCGTGGGCGGTGGAGTCCTTCCGGGACGTCGACCAGGACGTCCGCCAGTCGATGCAGCGGGTGCGCACCTCACCGTTCCTGCTGCACAAGGACGATGTGCGCGGCTTCGTCTTCGACGTGAAGACGGGCCTGCTGCGCGAGGTCGACGCGGCCTGAGCCCGGCTCCGCGCCTCCTCGTGGTGACACCGCGGGCATCCCTGGTGACCTTCGGTTTCACCTGTCGTTCCACTGTCGATTTCGCGCTCCGGCGCGTACAAAAACCCCTAAGACCGACATAACGCAGGCAGTTGTCCACAGTCGAGTGACACGAATCGGTAACGGCAGCAAGAATGCGGGTGTGGCGGCACGCGGAACGTTTCACGCGTGGTGTCCGTGTTTCAGGGGAGGGCCGGTCCGCCTTGTGTCGGCCCGGGAAGAACGGGCCGAGGAGGGCCGGGTGACGACCTATGACGATCGAGCGAGCCTCACAGATCTGACCGCCACAGCGGAGCGAGTCCGCAGTTCGGTGGAGGGTGTGATCGAGGGCAAGCCCGAGGTCGTACGGCTTTCGCTGACCGTACTGCTCGCCGAGGGGCATCTTCTGATCGAGGATGTCCCCGGCGTGGGCAAGACCATGCTGGCCAAGGCGCTGGCGCGATCCATCGACTGTTCGGTGCGGCGGATCCAGTTCACGCCCGACCTGCTGCCGTCCGACATCACGGGCGTGTCCATCTGGGACCAGCAGCGCAAGGACTTCGAGTTCAAACCGGGCGCGATCTTCGCGCAGATCGTCATCGGCGACGAGATCAACCGCGCCTCGCCGAAGACCCAGTCCGCGCTCCTGGAGTCCATGGAGGAGCGCCAGGTCACCATCGACGGGCAGACCTATGAGCTGCCCAGCCCCTTCATGGTGGTGGCCACGCAGAACCCGGTCGAGATGGAGGGCACCTACCCGCTGCCCGAGGCCCAGCGCGACCGCTTCATGGCCCGGGTGTCCGTCGGCTACCCCAGCGTGGAGGCCGAGCTGCAGATGCTGGACGTGCACGGCGGGGTGTCCCCGCTGGAGGACCTCCAGCCGGTGGCCCACGCGCACGACATCGTCAAGCTCATCGACGCCGTGCGCGGTGTCCACGTGGCGGAGCCGGTGCGCCGGTACGCGGTGGAGCTGGTCGCGGCCACGCGCATCCACCCGGACCTCAGACTCGGCGCCTCCCCGCGCGCGACGCTGCACCTGCTGCGCGCGGCGAAGGCGTCGGCGGCCCTCAGCGGCCGGGACTACGCGCTGCCGGACGACGTCCAGGCCCTCGCCTCGGCCGTCCTGGCCCACCGTCTGCTGCCCACCGCGCAGGCCCAGCTCAACCGCCGCACCTCCGAGCAGGTCGTCCAGGATATCCTGCAGCGCACCCCGGTGCCCGCGGCGCCCCACCAGCAGAGCGGCTTCGGCGATCTCGGCCGCGGCGCCGTCGCGTACGGCCGGCAGCCGCCGCGGAGGCTGGGATGACCTCCGGCGAGGCCGGCCCGGCCGAAGCGGACCGCGGTGACCACAGCGGGGTCCGCACGGCACTGGCCGGCCTGACGACGCGCGGGCGGTCGTTCCTCGCCGCGGGCGTCGCGGCCGCCGTCTGCGCCTATGTGCTCGGCCAGAGCGATCTGCTGCGCGTCGGGCTGCTGCTCGCCGTGCTGCCACTGGTCTGCGCCACCGTGCTGTACCGCACCCGCTACCGGGTCGCGGCCAGCCGCCGCCTCTCCCCCGCGCGCGTGCCCGCGGGCAGCGAGGCCCGTGTGCACCTGGGGATCGAGAACGTCTCCCGGCTGCCCACCGGACTGCTGATGCTCCAGGACCGGGTGCCCTACGTCCTCGGGCCCCGGCCCCGCTTCGTGCTGGACCGTGTGGAGGCCGGCGGCCGGCGCGAGGTGTCCTACCGGGTGCGCTCGGACCTGCGCGGCCGCTATCCGCTGGGCCCGCTGCAGCTGCGCCTGAGCGACCCGTTCGGCATGTGCGAGCTGACCCGCTCCTTCTCGGCGTACGACGACCTCACCGTCGTCCCGCGCGTGGAGCCGCTGCCGCCGGTCCGCTTCGGCGGCGAGGCGAAGGGGTACGGCGACGGGCGGCAGCGCTCCCTGGCGCTGGCCGGCGAGGACGACGTGATCCCGCGCGGCTACCGCTACGGCGACGACCTGCGCCGGGTGCACTGGCGCTCCACCGCCCGCTACGGCGAACTCATGGTGCGCCGCGAGGAGCAGCCGCAGCGCTCCCGCTGCACCGTGCTGCTGGACACCCGGGGCGACGCCTTCCGGGGCGCGGGCCCCGACTCGGCGTTCGAGTGGGCCGTCTCGGGCGCGGCCTCCGTCCTGGTGCACATGCTGGAGCGGGGCTTCTCCGTACGGCTGCTGACCGACACCGGCTCGTCGGTGCCCGGCGAGGGCGCGGACGGGTTCGCGGGCGCAAGCCAGGAGTCGGCGGACGCCGCCGGGCTGATGATGGACACCCTCGCGGTGATCGACCACTCCGACGGCACCGGCCTGTCGCGCGCGTACGACGTGCTGCGCGGCGGCAACGAGGGACTTCTGATCGCCTTCTTCGGCGACCTGGACGAGGAGCAGGCGGCGGTGGCCGCCCGGATGCGGCAGCGCAGCGGGGGCGCGATCGCCTTCGTGCTGGACGGCGAGACCTGGATGCGGGAGGCGTCGGACGTCCCCGGGCCCCCGACCTCCCGGCAGGAGGAGCGGCTGCACCTGCTGCGCGAGGCCGGCTGGACGGTCCTGGCCGTGCCGCGCGGCGCCTCGCTGGAAGAGATGTGGCGGCAGGCGGACCGGGATCGCAGCGGGCTCGCCGCGGCCGGGGGCGGGGAGGCACGGGGATGAGCGGGCGGACACGGATGGCGCTGTGCGCCGCGGCGGCCACCCTGATGGCGTCCTGCGCCCTGCTGCCGCTGGTCACATCGGTGGGCTGGCTGGTGCAGGCGGCGCTGCTGCTGGCGGTCCAGACCGGGGTGGGCATGCTGACCCGGCGGGTGCCGCTGGCCCGGCCGCTGACCGTGGCGGCCCAGGCCGTCGTCGCGCTGGCGCTGCTGACCCTGGCGTTCGCGAGCAGCCGGGCCGTGCTCGGGGTGGTCCCGGGACCGGAGGCGTTCCGTCACTTCGGCGACCTGCTGCAGGCGGGCGGCGAGGACGTCAGCCACTACTCGGCCCCCGCCCCGCTCACGCCGGGCATCCGGCTGATGCTGGTCGGCGGTGTCCTGGTCATCGGGCTCGCGGTGGACGCCGTCGCGGTGACGTTCCGCAGCGCCGCCCCCGCCGGGCTGCCGCTGCTCGCGCTGTACTCGGTGGCCGCCGGGCTGTCCGACGGGGCGGCGGACGGGCTGTGGTTCGTGGTCGCCGCCGTCGGCTATCTGATGCTGCTGCTGGCCGAGGGACGCGACCGGCTCTCGCAGTGGGGCCGGGTCTTCAGCGGGGCTCCGCGCCACCCCGGCGCGGTGCCGGGCGCGGCGGTGGCCCCGGTGCGCACCGGGCGGCGGATCGGGGCGGTCGCCCTGGGCATCGCCCTGGCGGTGCCGCTGGCCCTGCCCGCCATGAACGACGGCCTGCTCGGCCCGGCGGGCACGGGGATCGGCGCCGGCAGCGGGAACGGCGGGACGATCTCCGCCGTGAACCCGCTGGTGTCGCTGCGCGACAGCCTGAACGTGGAGGAGGACCGCCAGGTCCTGTCCCTGCGGACCGACTCCACCGACATCTCGAACATGTACCTGCGGATCGTGTCCCTCGACGACTTCGACGGCACCACGTGGCAGCCGTCCAAGCGGACCATCGAGGCGGTGCCCGAACCGTTCCCCACCCCCTTCGGGCTGGGTCCGGACATCAAGCGCACCGAGGTCGCGACGACCGTCCGGGCCGCCGACTGGTACGCCCAGAACTGGCTGCCGATGCCGTACCCGCCGAGCGGTGTGCAGATCCCCGGCGACTGGCGGTACGAGCCGCTCGGCATGACGGTCGTCGGCGACCGCCGGCAGACCACGCGCGGCGTCACCTACACCGTGCGCTCCCTGGACGTGCGGCCGACGGCCAAGCAGCTGGCGAGCGCGCCCGAGGCGCCGACCGCGCTGCGGCGCGAGTTCACCCGGCTGCCCGACTCGCTGCCGGACGTGGTCGCCCGCACCGCGCGCGAGGTCACCGAGGGCGCGACCAGCCGGTACGACCAGGCGGTCAAGCTCCAGGACTACTTCTCGCTGACCGGCGGGTTCCAGTACGACACAGCCGTCAAGGTGGGCAGCGGTCCGGGGGCGATAGCCCGCTTCCTGAAGGACAGGGAGGGCTTCTGCGTCCACTTCTCCTTCGCGATGGCGGCGATGGCCCGCTCGCTGGACATCCCGGCCCGGGTCGCGGTCGGCTTCGCCCCCGGCACCCCGCAGGGCGACGGCACGGTGTCGGTCGGGCTCAGGGACGCGCACGCCTGGCCCGAGCTGTACTTCGAGGGCGTGGGCTGGACCCGCTTCGAGCCGACGCCGACCCGTGGTTCGGTGCCGTCGTACACCCAGCCGGACACGTCCAGCAGCGCGCAGCCGGACGAGGCACGCCCCTCGCAGTCGGCGAGCGAGGCGCCCTCCCCGTCCGCGTCGGAGAGCGACAGCTGCGCGGGCCGGCGCCCGGAGCTGTGCGCGAGCGAGTCCACGGCGCCGGCCGCCGGCTCGGACGACGACGGCCCCCGCTGGTACGTGGCGTCGGCCTGGGCGCTCGGCGGGCTGCTGGCCCTGCTGATCCCGCTGGCCCCGGCGCTGTGGCGGCTGCGGACCCGAACGGTCCGGCTCGGCGGGCACGGCCGGTCGGACGAGGAGACGGCCCTGCACACCCTCGCGGTCTGGCAGGAACTGACCGACATGGCGTGGGACTTCGGGATCGCGCCGGACGACAGCCGGACACCGCGCGGGACCGCGGCCCGGATCGTCCGGCTCGGCCGACTCGATCCTCCGGCCGCGGAGGCGGTCCACCGCGTCGCGGACGCGGTGGAGCAGGTCCTCTACGCACCGACTCCCCGTCCGGTGGCCGGCCTGGCGGAGGAGGTCCGCGGGGTCCGCGCCGACCTGGCGTCGAAGGTGAGCTGGACGACCCGGGTGCGGGCGCTGCTCGCCCCGCGTTCGACCGTGCGGGTGGCCTGGGTCCTGTCGGAGCGCTGGACGGCCCTGAAGCAGCGCGCCTCGGCAGCCCGGCCGACCTGGCGGCGGCCGTCAGCGCCTGGTCAGCGGGGGTGACGGCCGGCTCGGCCGGGAGCGCGGCGCCGGGTGGGCGCGAGGGCGGGCGGCCCGGCGCCCCGCGCACCGGGCAGGCCGGGCGCCCCGCCCGCCGGTGGGGTCAGGATCGCTGAGGGCATACGTCAGGGGGTGACCACCATCCGGTGGTCACCCCCTGCTGTCGTCACGGGAGCGGCGGCTAGTGGCCGCCCTGCTCGTCCCGGCGGCGCTGCCAGCGCTGCTCGATCCTGTCCATCACGGAGCGCCTCTGGCGGGCGGGCCGGCCTGCGGGCGGGCCGCCCGCGGGCTGCTCGCCCGGCTTGGGGGCCTTGCGCCAGCCGGTCACGGCGAGGACCGCACAGCCCAGCATCACCAGGAAGCCCACCACACTGAGCCACACCTGCTTGGCGACCATTCCAGCCATGAGGAGCGCGATACCTACGAGGAAGCCCGCGACCGCCTGGTAGACCCGTCGCCGGGTGTACGTGCGCAGCCCGCTTCCCTCAAGCGCTGTCGCGAACTTCGGATCTTCGGCGTACAGCGCTCGCTCCATCTGCTCGAGCATGCGCTGCTCGTGCTCCGAGAGCGGCACGGAGTCCTCCTCATCGTGCAGTCGCCGGGGCGACCCGGGGGGTCCCTTCAGGATAGGCAGGGAATCGCCCCCGTGAAACCCGCCCCTCTACGCCAATTGGCCAACCGGGCCCCGGCATGGCGCCCCGGCTCACTGAGACCTACTTTCCCCAGCGGCCGACCCGTCATGCCGGAACGGTCTCCCCCGATCATACGGCGCCGGGCGCCCGGACGGGGGGCCTGTGGCGTACTCCATGTGCGGCCAAGTCCCTGATCAAGGCATGCCCGGCGGGGTGAACGCGGAGGGCGGCTCAGGCGCCGGCCGTCTCCGGCGTCTCGCCGAGCACATGGAGCTGGGTGGCCACCGACTGGAACGCGGGCAGCTCGGCCGCCGCCTCCTCCAGCTTGAGCAGCGCCTCCAGCGCACCGGGCTCGGTGTCCACGAGCACGCCCGGCACGAGGTCGGCGAAGACCCGCACCCCGTGCACGGCGCCGACCCGCAGGCCCGCGTCCTCGACGAGTCCGGTGAGCTGCTCGGCCGTGAAGCGCCGGGGCACCGGGTCGCCCTGGCCCCAGCGCCCGTCGGGGTCCTCCAGGGCCCGCTTGGCCTCCGTGAAGTGGCCGGCGAGGGCCCGGGACAGCACCGCGCCGCCGAGCCCCGCGGCGAGCAGGCTGAGCACGCCCTCGGCCCGCAGCGCGGCCACCGCGTTGCGCAGGCCCTCGGCGGGGTCGTCGACGTACTCGAGCACGCCGTGGCACAGCACGACGTCGTACGCGCCGCGCTCGGCCACGTCGAACAGGCCGTGGGCGTCGCCCTGGACGCCCTGCACGCGGTCCGCGACATCGGCCTCGGCGGCGCGCCGCTCCAGGGCGAAGAGCGCGTTGGGGCTGGGGTCGACGACGGTGACGCGGTGCCCCAGGCGAGCCAGGGGCACGGCGAAGTTGCCGCTGCCGCCCCCGGTGTCCAGGACGTCCAGCGCGGGGCGGCCCGTGGCCTTGATCCGGCGATCCAGCGCGTCCTGGAGGACCTCCCAGACCACGGCGGTGCGCAGAGCGGCGCGGGACCGGGAGGGGCCGGAGCGCGCTGTCCCCTGGGGGTGCTGGGCGGAGACGGGCGGGCGCATCGGGTCCGACACGGCGATTGACTCCTCGGCGCGGGACCGCCGTCTGCACGGCGGAGCGAACGGTCTGCCTCACCGGGCCGGATGACGGGCGCGGGAAGGCTGCAGGCACCTCCCACCCTATTGCCTCCCGGGCTCCGGACGGCCATCGCGGTGCCGCGCCGACCCGGGCGTCCCGCCCACCGGACTCCCCCGCCGGACTCCCCCGCCGACCAGGGCCGCCGTACTCCCGAGGGACCGGCGGGGGCCGGTCCACGGGTCTCACCCCGCGTCCGGCATCTCCGCGGAGCGTGGGCCGTCGGCCGGGTCGGCGTCGGTGTCCTGGCGGGGCTGGGGCAGGACCGGCTGGAGCACCAGCATCCGCTCGACGAGGCGCAGGAACATCGCCACGTCGCGTATCAGGTCGTCGGCCTCCCGGCGGCCGGCCGCGCCCCGGATACCGGCCTCGGCGCGGGCGCGGCGCTCGGCACCGGAGGCGAACAGCGCGCTCCACTCGGCCAGTTCGGGCGCTATCTCGGGGAGCACCTCCCAGGCGCTGCGGATCCTGGCCCGGCGCCTGGGCGTGGCCTCCGGGCGGCCGCGTGCGGCGAGTACGGCGGCGGCGACGCGCAGGGCGGCCAGGTGGGCCGTGGCGTAGCGCTCGTTCGGGGTCTCGAGGACGGTGGCCTCGTCCAGCCCGGCGCGGGCCTGGGCGAGCAGGTCGAGGGCGGCGGGCGGGGCCGTGGCCCTGCGGAGCACCGGGTGGACATCGCCGGCGGGGCCGGTCAGTGAGGGGGCAGGGCCGGTGGCGCGGCGCCGGCGGGCGGCGGCTGCGTGCGAGCTGGCCATGACGAACCTCCTGTCGTCTGTGTGACGGCATGCCCCGATACGGGATGCCGTATGTGCCCATCGTGGGGTACGGCACTGACAATCCGTTCCGACCTGGGGTTTTGCCTCGCTCGCAAGTTCGGGATACCTTTTGCACTGACCAGTCAGTTCAAAAAGAATGAGGGGGCGGGGATGGGGGGAACCGTGACAACCGACGGCGTCACGGCCCGGGATCTCGGGCTTCGGGGACCGCGCGGGTGGGCGTTCCGCGCGGTCTCCTTCGAGGCCGGGCCCGGTTCGCTGATCACGATCGAGGGGCCGTCCGGCAGCGGCCGTACGTGTCTTCTGCTGGCCCTCACGGGGCGGATGAAACCCACCGAGGGCACGGCGGTGGTCGACGGGACGGAACTGCCCCGGCGGATGGCGGCGGTGCGGCGCGTCAGCGCCCTCGCCCATGTGCCCGGGGTGACCGACCTCGACCCGGCCCTGACCGTCGCCGAGCACCTGCGGGAACGCGCGCTGCTCCAGTGGCGGTTCGGCGACTCGCTGCGGGCGCTGCTGCGCCCGCGCCACGAGGGGCGGGAGGAGCGGCGGCAGCGGATCGACGGCGCCCTGACCGCCGCGGGCCTGGACCTGGAGTCCCTGCCCAAGGGCGCGCGTACCGCCGTACGCGACCTGGAGCGGGCGGAGGCGCTGCGGCTGTCCCTGGCGCTCGCGCTCGTCGCGCGCCCGCGCGTGCTCGGCGTCGACGACACCGACATGAAGCTCTCGGACGCCGAACGCGCCGAGGTCTGGGCGCTGCTGAAGTCGGTCGCCGAGTCCGGGACCACGGTCCTGGCGGTGTGCCGCGAGGCCCCGGAGGGCACGGTGCGGGTGTCCACCACGGGCGCGGACGGGGCCACCGGAGAAGACGGGGACCGGGACGAGGACGGGACCGACGGAAAGGAGGCCGCCGATGCGCTCACCCAGGCTGGCCGCGCTTGAGCTGCGGCGCTTCGGCCGGGGGAAGCTCCCCCGTGCCGCGCTGGTCGCCCTGCTGGTGCTGCCCCTGCTGTACGGCGCCCTGTACCTGTGGTCCTTCTGGGACCCGTACGGCCGCCTCGACCGCATCCCCGTCGCCCTGGTGAACGAGGACACGGGGACGACCGTGCGCGGGAAGAAGCTCACGGCGGGCGACGACATCACCGAGGGGCTCCACGAGAGCGACGTCTTCGACTGGCGCGAGGTGAGTGCCGACGAGGCCGAGAGGGGCGTCGAGGACGGCACCTACTACCTGTCGCTGACCATGCCGTCCGACTTCAGCGAGCGGATCGCCTCCAGTGCCGGCAAGAGCCCGGAGACGGGCGCCCTGCAGGTGCGGACGAACGACGCCAACAACTACATCGTCGGGCAGATCTCCCGGACGGTGTTCAGCGAGGTGCGCGACGCGGCGTCCACCAAGGCGTCCCGGTCGTTCCTGGACCGGATCTTCGTGTCGTTCTCCGACATCCACGGCGAGACCGTGAAGGCCGCGAACGGCGCCGACAAGCTCGAGGGCGGCATCGGCAAGGCCGAGAAGGGCTCCAAGGACCTCGCCGAGGGGCTCAAGGACGCCAAGGACGGCAGCGGCAAGCTGTCGTCGGGTCTGAAGCGGCTCGACAAGGGTGCGCGGGACCTGGAGGACGGCTCGCGGCGGGTCGCCGCCGGCACCCGGACGCTGGCCGACAAGGTCAACGCCGTCGACAAGAAGGTCGGCCCGTTCCTGGCGGACAACGAGAAGACCATCGGCGACACCGCCCGGCTGGTCTCCGACTCCTCGGGCGCCCTCCGTGACAACCTCGACGACCTCGTCGAGCGCGCGCCGGGAGCCGCCAAGGGCGCCCACGCCGCCTCCGACGTCCTGGACACGGTCTACCGGGAGCGCTGCGAGGACGCCGTCCTGCCCGACCCGGTCTGCGCCGACCTGAAGAAGGCCAAGCAGTCGGCGGCGGACGTGGCGACGATCGCGGACGACCTGAACACCCTGATCGCCGATCAGCACGGCGATCTGAAGAAACTCGACAAGCACCTCGCCACGCTCCAGAAGCAGGCCGACGCCCTCGCCGAGCGCGCGCCCCGCCTCTCGGAGGACCTCGACGACGCCGTCAGCCGGATCAACAAGCTGAACGACGGGGCCGCGAAGGTCGCCGCCGGGGCCAGGAAGCTGCACACGGGACTCGGCACGGCGAGGACCGGCGCCGTGGATCTGGACACCGGTGTGGGCCGGCTGAAGTCGGGCGCGTACGACCTGAACGGCGGCATGTACAAGCTGGTCGACGGCTCCGGCAAGCTCTCGAACGGGCTGCACGAGGGTGCCGGGAAGATCCCCGACTACGACAAGAAGGACCGCGACCAGCGCACCGAGGTGATGGCCGACCCGGTCCAGCTCGTCTCCCGGGACCTGCACAAGGCGCCCAACTACGGCACCGGCTTCGCCCCGTACTTCATCCCGCTGTCCCTGTGGGTGGGCGCGATGGTGGCGTACATGCTGATCGCGCCGATGAACCGGCGCGCGCTCGCCGCGGGCGCCTCGGCGTGGCGGATCGCGCTGGCGGGCTGGCTGCCCGTGGTCGCCATCGGTGTGCTGCAGACCGTGGCGCTGATGTCCGTGCTGCACTGGGCGGTCGGGCTCCAGATGGCGCGGGCGGCCGGGACGGTGGGCTTCCTCTTCCTGGTCACGGCGTGCTTCGCGGCGATCGTGCAGTGGCTGAACGCCCGCTTCGGCGCGGCCGGACGGATCCTCGTCCTGGCGCTGCTGATGCTCCAGCTCACGTCCGCGGGCGGCACCTACCCGGTGCAGACCAGCCCGGGCTTCTTCAACGCCCTGCACCCGTTCCTGCCGATGACCTACGTCGTCGAGGCGCTGCGCCGGCTCATCACGGGCGGCGGTCTGCAGCCGGTGTGGACCGGATGCCTGGTCCTGGCCGCCTTCACGGCCGGCGCCCTGGCGCTGACCGCGCTGTCGGCCCGCCGCCGGCAGGTGTGGACACTCGACCGGCTGCACCCGGAGCTGAGCCTGTGAGCGGGCGCGGGACAATCGGGGCCATGGAAAGCAGCAGCGCCGCGTCGGGCGGCAGCACGCGCCGTGAGGCCACCCGACAGAAGCTCTACGAGGCGGCCGTCACGCTCATCGCCGAACAAGGCTTCTCCGCCACCACGGTGGACGAGATCGCCGAGCGTGCCGGGGTGGCGAAGGGCACCGTCTACTACAACTTCGCCAGCAAGTCGGTCCTCTTCGAGGAGTTGCTGCGGCACGGGGTCGGCCTGCTCACGGCCTCCCTGCGGGACGCGGCCGAGACGACTGCCCGCGAGGGCGGGAGCAGGGTGGACGCGCTCGACGCGATGGTCCGCGCGGGGCTGGTCTTCATCGACCGCTACCCGTCGTTCACCCAGCTCTACGTCGCCGAGCTGTGGCGGACCAACCGCGCCTGGCAGTCCACGCTGATGGTGGTCCGGCAGCAGGCCGTGGCGGTCGTCGAGGGCGTGCTGCGCGAGGGCGTGGAGGGCGGCGAGTTCAGCGACGAGATCGACATCCCGCTGACCGCCGCCGCCCTGGTCGGCATGGTGCTGGTGGCCGCGCTGGACTGGAAGTCGTTCCAGCCGGAGCGCTCCCTGGACGACGTCCACGCGGCGCTGTCCCGGCTGCTGCAGGGCCGGGTGAGCGGGCGCCGCTGAGCCCCGCACCGGCACGCGCACACGAAAGCGCCGGTCCGTGACGGCCGCGTCCCCCGCGGGCCGTCACCGGACCGGCGCCTCCTCGTGCACCCCCGTGCTCCCCCGTTCCCCCTGGACCCCCGTTCGGTCCGTCCCCCGGGTCCCCCGGTCTCGCTCCCGCCGACGCCGGGCCGGCGGAAGGAGCGGGTCCGGGGCCGCTCCGTTCCGGCGCCCCGTGTCGCCGGTGCCGGAGCCGGTCCCCTTCTCCGTGCCTCCACTCTCCCGTCCGGGCAGGTCGCGCCCCATCCGCGCGCGTACTCATCCAGCCCCCTAGGTACGGGTACTCAGAGCTGCGCGCCGGACCTCATGACCCGCCGTCGCCGACTGGCTACGATCCCCTGCGTGTCCGTACTCCCTCTGGTGTTCACAAGCGGCTGGGCCAGCGGCGTCAACGCGTACGCGGTGGTCCTGCTCCTCGGCATATTCGGCGCGACCGGGCTGAGCGACGACGTCCCCGACGCCCTGCAGCGCCCGGACGTCCTGATCGCGGCCGGTGTGCTGTTCCTGTGCGAGGCCGTCGCCGACAAGATCCCGTACGTGGACTCGGCCTGGGACGCGGCGCACACCGTGATCCGCCCGGTGTCCGGCGCGGTCGTCGCCGCGCTGCTCGCCGGTCAGAGCGGATCGGTGCCGGAGCTCGCGGCGGGCGCGCTCGGCGGTTCCACGGCGCTGGTCAGCCATCTGGTCAAGGCCGGGACGCGGATGGCGGTCAACAGCTCCCCCGAGCCCTTCAGCAACATCGTGGTGAGCCTCGCCGAGGACCTCGGGGTGGCCGCGCTCCTCACCTTCGCGATCTTCCACCCGGTCGCGGCCGCCGTCATCACGGGCGCCCTGCTGCTGGCCGGGGTGCTGCTGCTGTCCTTCCTCGTCTCGCGCATCCGCCGCTTCCTGCGTCGCCGGGCCGAGCGGCGGGCCGAGAAGCGCCCGGCACGCACCGCCGTGACCCGGCGCCCCGGCTGAGCTGCGGCGGATCCCGGCGGTCCGGTGGTCGGCGGCGGCCGATAAGGTCCCCTCCATGGCACGGATTGCGGTGATCGGCGCCGGGATGGGCGCCCTTGCGGCCGCGGCCCGGCTGGCCGTCGCGGGCCACCGGGTGGCGGTGTACGAGCGGACGGAGACGTACGGCGGAGCGGTGCGCCGCTTCGAGCGCGACGGCTTCGCCTTCGACACGGGCCCCGGTCTGCTCCCGCTGCCCGCCGTGTACCGCGACCTGTTCGTCAAGACCGGCAAGGAGCCGCTGGAGGAGTGCGTCGACCTCGTCCAGGTCGACCCCTCCGCGCGGCACCTCTTCGCAGACGGCTCCGAGGCCGCGCTGCCGAACGCCTCACGCGCGGGCGTCGTCTCGGCCCTGGACGAGGCTCTGGGCGCCGGAGCGGGGCGCCGCTGGGGCGACTTCCTGGTCCGCGCCCGCGAGACCTGGGACCGCACCCGCAGACCGCTGCTGGAGGAGCCCCTGTGGCCCGACTGGCAGGTGCTGGCCGGCCGTGAGCCCTACCCGTCGGTCCCCCACAAGCGGCTGCTGCGCACCCGCCGCGCCGGCACCCTCGCCGAGGTCGGCGCCTGGGAGCTGCGCGACCCCCGGCTGGCCGCCCTCCTGGAGAGCCACGCCCTCGCGTACGGCCTCGATCCCCGCGAGGCTCCGGCGAACGCGGCGGTGCTGCCGTACATGGAGCACGCCTTCGGGACCTGGTATGTGCGCGGCGGTATGCGGGAGTTGGCGCGGGCGGTGTACGAGCGGTGCGTGGCCCGCCGGGTCGCGTTCCACTTCGGCGCGCGGGTCGCGGCGGTCCCGGAGAAGGACGGCCGGGCGGCCGGGCTGGAGCTGGCCGACGGGACGGCGGTGGAGGCCGATCTCGTGGTGAGCGGGGTCGCGCCGGGCGTACTGGACCGGCTGGTGCGGGGCACGGCGGTGCGCGCCGAGGGCGAGGTCCCGCCGAGGCACGCGGCCCCGAGCCGGCTGACGGTGCTGCTGGCCCTGCGGGGCGGCCGCCCGGACGGCACGGCGCACCGCACGGTGGTGCACGCCGAGGACCGGGACGCCGAGCTGGACGCCCTGTTCGGGGCCGCCGCGGGCATGGCGGCGCGCCCCACGGTCTCGGTGCTGCGGCCCGGCGACCCGGCTCTGGTCCCGGACGCCGGTCATGAGGCGGTCACGCTCGTGGCGACGGTGCCGGCCGGGTCCGGCGGCGGTTCCGCCGAGGAGACGGCCCGGTGTGCGGACGCCCTGGTCACCGTCGCCGAGCGGGCGGTGCCCGATCTGCGGGAGCGCCTGCTGTGGCGCGAGGTCCTGACCCCCGCCGACGTCGCGGAGGCGACGGGCGCGGAGGGCGGCGCGGTTCCGGCTCCGGCGCTGGCCGCCGCGGAGGGGCGGATGCTGCACGCCTCCAACAGCACGGCCCTGGCAGGGCTGTTCACGGTCGGCGGCTGGTCGCACCCCGGCGGCGGGCTTCCGCACGCGGGCATGTCCGGCGCGCTGGTGGCCGGGCTGATCGTGGAAGGGCCTCAGTTCCAGGGCTCCCGGTGAGCCGGGCGTGAGCCCCGGTGCGCGGCCCCGTCAGAAACGGTACTGCTCGTCGTAACCCGGGCCCTGCTGCTGCCCGTTGCCCTGGTAGGGGTACTGCTGCTCGGGCGGGAGCTCGGCGCCGTACTCGTCGGTGCGCTGCTGCGGGACCCAGACACCGCCGGGCGGGGTGCCCTCGGGGTAGGTGCCGGTGGCGTACGGGTCCTGCCCGTAGAACTGCTGGCCGTACTGCTGCTGCCCGTAGGCGTCGTACGAGGCGCCGCCGTAGGTCTGGGTGCCGATGTACGGGTCGGAGTAGGCGGCGTACTGCTGCTGGCCGTTCGCGTCGTAGCCGTACTGCTGCTGGTCGTACCCGGCGTAGCCGTCGTACGAGTAGCTCTGGTCGGCGGTGGCGTACTGCTCCTGGGACTGGCCCGCGTCGGCGTAGCCCTGCTGCTGGGCGGCCGCGTAGGCGGCGTCGCTGTACACGCCGTAGGAGCCGGTGTCCTCCGGCAGGGGCTGCGGCTCGTAGACGGCGGTGGACTCGGCGGCCGCGTCCCGGCCGCCGCGCGCGGGCGTGAAGACGTCGTCGTGGTCGTAGTCGTCGGTGCCGTAGGCGGCCTGGTCGCGGCCGTGGTCGGCGCCGTCGTCCATGTAGCCGTCGGCGGCCTCCAGGTCGGAGACCTCCAGGGTCGGCTCCTGGCGGTCGGCCTCGTCGCGGCGGCGCCTGGCGCCCAGCGGGCCGAGGGCCGGCGCGGACACCGCCCAGCCTGCGGAGAAGCCGCGGCGGAACGACAGCGTGACGTAGGTCTGCCCGATCGCGAACGCCGCGGCGCCCACTCCGATGACGATCACGGACTGCGTGAGCACGCCGAGGACGACGCCGAGGAAGCCGACGAAGGCGACCAGCCGCCAGCGCAGCCGCGCTTTGTACTGCAGCAGCACCTCACCGAGCAGCCACAGCGCGACGACGCCGAACGCGATGTAGAGGACCGTCAAGCCCATGTACGCCCCTCTCCCAGTGGCCGCCTACGCAGTGTGACGTATATCAGGACGACCGGTCTAGGCCTGCGGTGGGTGGTGCAGGCCCAGGTTCTCGTGGATTTCCAGTGTCGCCGTGGAGTTGTTGAGCGTGATGAAGTGCAGTCCGGGCACTCCCTCGGCCAGCAGCCGTGCGCAGAACTCGGTGGCGAACTCGATACCGATGGAGCGTACCGCCGCGGGATCGTCCTTCGCTGTGAGGATCCGCTCTCTCAGGGCGTCCGGGAACTCGGCGTTGGTGAGGGAGGGGATCCGTTCCAGCGTCCGCACGCCGGCGATGGGCATGATCTCCGGGATGATCGGGGTGTCGCAGCCGGCGGCGGCGACCCGGTCGCGCAGCCGCAGATAGTCCTCCGGATCGAAGAACATCTGCGTGATCGCGTAGTCGGCGCCGGCACGGCACTTGTCGACGAAGTGCCGCACGTCGGTGTCCCGGTCGGCGGAGCGCGGGTGCATCGCCGGGAAGGCCGCGACGCCGACGCAGAAGTCCCCCGACGCCTTGATCAGCTCGACGAGTTCGGCGGCGTAGGTGAGGCCGCGGGGGTGCGGCACCCAGTCGCCCAGCGGGTCGCCCGGCGGGTCGCCGCGCAGGGCCAGCATGTTGCGGATCCCCGCGTCGGCGTACTGCCCGATGATGTTCCGCAGGTCGGCCACCGAGTGGTCGACGGCGGTGAGGTGGGCGATCGGCGTGAGCGTGGTGTCCGAGGCGATGGCCTCGGTCGCCTTGACGGTGCCGGCGCGCGTGGAGCCCCCGGCGCCGTACGTCACCGAGACGAAGTCGGGCCGGACGGCCTCGACCCTGCGCAGCGCGTTCCACAGGTTCCGCTCGCCCTTCGGGGTCTTGGGGGCGTAGAACTCGAAGGAATACGTCGTCTTGCCGGTCGCGAGCATCTCGCGCACGGTACGAGCGTGGTCCGACCTGATGGATGCGGTGCCGAGGGCCATACTCGCAGGTTAACCAGGGGTACCCGGTCCCCCAACCGGACGCCGGACATTTGCCCGATTTGTCGCGTCCCTGTCCATCCCTTGGACAGATCGGGACGGAAAAGCGCCCCGCACGGCCCCCGAGATCCTCGGACGCCCACCATCCGAGACGCCGCGGTGCGGAAAATGAGACGAGCCGGTTCAGTCCTGCTTCAGTCGCCCGGCGAACTCGGCCGCGGCCGCGCCCGGGTCGTCCGCCTCCGTGAGGGCCCGTACCACGACGACCCGGCGGGCTCCGGCCTCCAGCACCTGGTCGAGGTTGCCGAGGTCGATGCCGCCGATGGCGAACCAGGGACGCTCGGTGCCGAGGGCGGCGGTGTGGCGGACCAGGTCGAGACCGGGGGCGGGCCGGCCGGGCTTGGTCGGGGTGGGCCAGCAGGGGCCGGTGCAGAAGTAGTCGACGCCCTCCTGGACGGCCGCCGCGGTGGCCTCCGCCTCGGTGTGCGTGGAGCGGCCTATCAGGACGTCGGGGCCGAGGACCGCCCGGGCGGCCGGGACGGGCAGGTCGCCCTGGCCCAGGTGGAGGACGTCGGAGCCGGCGGCATGGGCCACGTCGGCCCGGTCGTTGACCGCGAGGAGCTTGCCGTGCCGGGCGCACGCCTCGGCGAGGACCCTCAGGTGCTCCAGCTCCTCGGCGGCCTCCATGCCCTTGTCGCGCAGCTGCACGATGTCGACGCCACCGGCGAGCACGGCGTCCAGGAACTCCGCGAGGTCGCCCTGGCGCCTGCGGGCGTCGGTGCACAGGTACAGCCGGGCGTCGGCGAGTTGCGCGCGGGCGGTGTCGGACATGCGGAGCCCCCTGGGGTCGGTGGTGCCGGGTGCCGGGCGGGTGCCGGACGCTGGCACGGTACCGGGAGCCGTCGCCGCGGTCCGGCGGCGGGCACGGGTGCACCGCGGGGCGCGGGATACGGACGCCGCGCCCGGGGCGTGCGCCTGCCGGCCGGCGCCCCGGGCCGCGTGTCGTACGCGACCCGGGACCGGCCGGAGGGGCGATGTACGGGCGGTCAGACGGCGAGCGCCTGGGCGCGGCGCTTCACCTCCGTGCCGCGGTTCTCGCTGAGGGCCTGCGCGGGCGTGCCGGGCAGGGAGGGGTCGGGAGTGAAGAGCCACTCCAGCATCTCTTCGTCCGTGAAGCCGTCGTCCCGCAGGAGCGTCAGGGTCCCGGTCAGGCCCTTGACGACCTTGTCCCCGTCGATGAAGGCGGCGGGGACGTGCAGCGCGCGGTTCTCACCCCGGCGTACGGCGATGAGCTGGCCCTCCTTGACCAGCTGCCGGACGCGGGTCACCTCGACGCCGAGCATCTCGGCGATGTCGGGGACGGTGAGCCAGGCGGGGACGAGAGCATCGATCTTTGCGTCAATCTCGGTCACGGGAACAAGCCTGCCATCTGGCACCGACAGTCGGAAGTCAGGCCGGTCCGGCCGGGCGCGGCCGCCTGCCCCCGCGTCACACCGACGCCGCCTTCAGGGGCCGCGCGGGGTCCGTCAGCAGCGAGGCGTCCATCGGCGTGCCCGCCTCGATCAGCCGCCGTCCCTGGGCGAGGTCCCGGGGCCGGCCCACCGCCAGGAGGGCGGCCAGCCGCCCCTCGCGCAGCCAGCACACCGACCAGGCGGGGCCGGCCGGGTCGCCGCGCCACAGCAGCGTGTCGGCGCCCGGGTGGTGTCCGGCGTACTGCACGAACCGGCCGAACTGCTCGGACCAGAAGTAGGGCACGGGGTCGTAGCGCGCGGTGGTCTCGCCGAGGATGTCGGCGGCGACCGTGCGGGGCCCCTGGAGGGCGTTGTCCCAGTGGTGGACCAGCAGCCGCTCGCCGTAGCGCCCGGACGGGAAGGAGGCGCAGTCGCCGACCGCGTACACGTCCGGCGCGGAGGTGCGCAGCCGGTCGTCGGCCAGCACCTCGCCGTGCGCGCCGAGCGCGATGTCCGAGCCGGTGAGCCAGGCGGTGGCGGGCCGGGCCCCGATGCCGACGACGACGGCGCCGGCGGGCACGCGCGTGCCGTCGCCCAGGACGACGGCGCCCTGTTCGACGCGCTCCACGCGCGTGCCGGTGCGCAGCACGGCCCCGCTGTCCGCGTACCAGGCGGCCATCGGCTCGGCCACCTCGGCGGGCAGGGCGCCCGCGAGCGGCCGCTCGGCGGCCTCCACGACGGTCACCGCGCAGCCCGCCTCCCGGGCGGCGGTGGTGAACTCGGCTCCGATCCAGCCCGCGCCGACGACCACGACGTCGTGCTGCCGGGCGAGCACCGGGCGCAGCCGCTCGGCGTCGTCCAGGGTGCGCAGCAGGTGCACGCCGGGGACGCCCTCGGTGCCGGGCAGCCGCAGCGGTTCGGCGCCGGTGGCGAGGACCAGCGCGTCGTAGGGGACGGGCCCGGTCTCGGTGTCCAGGACGCGGTCGGCGGTGCGGACGCCCAGCACCTCGCAGCCGAGCCGCAGTTCGACGCCGAGCGCCTCGAAGTCGACGTCGAAGGCGGAGCCCTCGGCGGTGCCGAGCAGCACGGCCTTGGACAGGGGCGGGCGGTCGTACGGCTGGTGGGGCTCGGCGCCGATCAGGGTGATCGTCCCCGTGAAGCCCTTCTCGCGCAGGGCGACCGCCGTCTGCACACCGGCCATGCCGGCGCCGGCGACGACCACGGACCGCTGCGACTGGGTGGTTGGCTCGCTCACCTGATCACCATAGACACGTGACGTGCCGTCAGTCAGGACGCGGGACCTGCTCGACCACACTGGTGCCGCTGCCCGGCTGCGACTCCCACTCCCAGGTCTCCGTCAGCCGCACGCGCCCGTCGGGGAGTTCGCCCACCGTGGACACGCAGTGGCCCGAGGAGGTCGTGCCGTCCCGCTTGAGCTGCACGTACCGGAAGTCCAGCCGGTCGCCGTCCCGGGTGCCGACGAGGTGCCCGCGCACCACGTCGCCGCCGCTGTACTCGGCCCAGACCACGCCGTCCTGCTCGTGGTACGTGAACCGGGTGCGCGTCCCCACCTGCCCCGGCGCCTGGTCGGCGACGGGGGCGAGGACGAGACCGTCGAGCGAGCGGGCCATGCGGGGAGGCTCCCTTACCGATACCTGGGACTGCGGGCTAGGGTGGCCACCGTAGAGCACTCGCGGGAGCCCGGACGCACCGGGCTGAGAGGGAGGCTGGCGGCCTCCGACCGTACGAACCTGATCCGGGTCATGCCGGCGAAGGGAGGGGCTGGACGCCCATGTCCTCACGTACGTCAGACGTCCTCGTCGTCGGGGGCGGGATCATCGGCCTGGTCACGGCGTGGCGGGCCGCGCAGCGCGGGTTCGCCACGGCCGTGGCGGACCCGGAGCCGGGTGGCGGGGCCGCCCAGGTGGCGGCCGGGATGCTGGCCGCGGTCACCGAACTCCACTACGGGGAACAGACCCTGCTCGCCCTGAACCTCGACTCGGCCCGCCGCTATCCGGACTTCGCGGCCGAGCTCGCCGACCTCACCGGACACCCCCTCGGCTACCGCCGGTGCGGCACGCTGGCCGTGGCCCTCGACGCGGACGACCGCGCCCACCTGCGGGAGCTGCACGCCCTGCAGACCCGTTCGGGGCTGGACTCCGAGTGGCTGACCGGGCGGGAGTGCCGGCGCCTGGAGCCGATGCTCGCGCCCGGAGTGCGCGGCGGGCTGCGGGTGGACGGCGACCACCAGATCGACCCCCGGCTGCTCACCGGGGCGCTGCTGGAGGCGTGCGAGCGGGCCGGTGTGACCT
Source organism: Streptomyces sp. NPDC046859 (assembly GCF_040645135.1). Taxonomy (NCBI): domain Bacteria; kingdom Bacillati; phylum Actinomycetota; class Actinomycetes; order Kitasatosporales; family Streptomycetaceae; genus Streptomyces; species Streptomyces sp. NPDC046859. Next base: position 43,708 of record NZ_JBEYXR010000005.1, on the reverse strand, counting down.
TCCACCGGGCCTGGGCCGGGCGCCTGGACGTCACGGCGGACCGGGCGACGGGGGTCACCACCACGGACGGCACGGCGCTGCGCGCGGACCGGGTGGTCCTCGCGGCCGGCAGTCGGAGCGGCCGGCTCGCGGGCGTCCCGGACGCCGTACGGCCGCCCGTGCGGCCCGTGAAGGGGCAGGTGCTGCGGCTGACCGTGCCGCAGGGCCTCGCGCCGTTCCTGAGCCGGACGGTGCGGGCGATGGTGCGGGGCAGCCAGGTGTACCTGGTGCCGCGCGAGAGCGGGGAGCTGGTCGTCGGGGCGACGAGCGAGGAGCTGGGCTGGGACACCACGGTGACCGCCGGCGGCGTGTACGAGCTGCTGCGCGACGCCCATGAGCTGGTGCCCGGCCTCACCGAGCTGCCGCTGGCCGAGACCCGGGCGGGCCTGCGCCCCGCCTCCCCCGACAACGCGCCGCTGCTCGGCCCGACCGCCCTGGACGGGCTGCTGCTCGCCACCGGGCACCACCGCAACGGCGTGCTCCTCGCGCCGGTCACCGGGGACGTCCTGGCGCACGTCCTGACCACCGGTGAACTGCCGGACGTGGCCCGTGACTTCACGCCGCTGCGGTTCGCCGCCGCCCCCCAGGAGCAGCCGGCATGAACATCTCGCTCAACGGGGAGTTGCGGCGGGTCGCCCCCGGCACGGCGCTCGACGACGCCGTCCGGCTGCTCACCGCGGCCCCCTCCGGGGTGGCCGCCGCCCTGAACGAGACCGTCGTCCCGCGCGCGCAGTGGCCGTCGACGCCGCTGCGCGAGGGGGACCGCGTCGAAGTCCTGACCGCCGTGCAAGGAGGCTGACCATGGCCGACGACCCCCTCGTCATCGGGGACCTGTCCCTCACCTCGCGGCTGATCATGGGCACGGGCGGGGCGCCCAGCCTGGACGTGCTGGAGCGGGCACTCGTGGCGTCCGGGACGGAGCTGACGACCGTCGCGATGCGGCGGGTGGACCCTTCGGTGCACGGCTCGGTCCTCTCCGTGCTCGACCGGCTCGGCATCCGGGTGCTGCCGAACACCGCGGGGTGCTTCACCGCGGGCGAGGCGGTGCTGACGGCCCGCCTCGCCCGCGAGGCGCTCGGCACGGACCTGGTCAAGCTGGAGGTCATCGCCGACGAGCGGACCCTGCTGCCGGACCCGGTCGAGCTGCTGGACGCGGCGGAGACCCTGGTCGACGACGGGTTCACGGTGCTGCCGTACACCAACGACGACCCGGTGCTGGCGCGCAGGCTGGAGGACGCCGGGTGCGCGGCGGTCATGCCGCTGGGCTCCCCCATCGGCTCCGGGCTCGGCATCCGCAATCCGCACAACTTCGCGCTGATCGTGGAGCACGCGCGCGTGCCGGTGATCCTGGACGCGGGAGCCGGGACGGCCTCGGACGCGGCGCTCGCGATGGAGCTGGGCTGCGCGGGCGTGATGCTCGCCTCGGCGGTGACGCGGGCCCAGGAGCCGGTGCTGATGGCCGACGCGATGCGGCACGCGGTGGAGGCGGGCCGGCTGGCCCGCCGGGCGGGCCGGATCCCCCGGCGGCACTTCGCCGAGGCGTCCTCCCCGGTGGACGGCCTGGCGCGGCTGGATCCGGAGCGGCCGGCCTTCTGAACGTGCGTTCGATCAAGGCGCCCGGAGGGTGAGGCGTCCGTCACAGGACGGTCGCAGTCCCGCCCCGATCCCGGCCGGACCGGACGGGGTGTCGGTGTCGGCTCGTACACTCCCCTGCGTGGATACGACCCTTCAGGACCCTCTGGTCGGGCAGGTGCTCGACGGCCGGTATCGCGTGGACGCGCGGATCGCGGTCGGCGGGATGGCCACGGTCTACCGGGCCCTGGACACCCGCCTCGACCGCGTGCTCGCGCTCAAGGTGATGCATCCGGCGCTGGCGGTGGACGGGGCGTTCGTCGAGCGGTTCATCCGGGAGGCGAAGTCCGTCGCCCGGCTGGCCCATCCGAACGTGGTGCAGGTCTTCGACCAGGGCGCCGACGGGTCGTACGTCTATCTCGCGATGGAGTACATCGCCGGCTGCACCCTGCGGGACGTCCTGCGCGAGCGCGGGGCGCTCCAGCCGCGGGCCGCGCTCGACATCCTGGAGCCGGTGCTCGCCGCGCTCGGCGCCGCGCACCGGGCCGGGTTCGTGCACCGGGACATGAAGCCGGAGAACGTGCTGATAGGGGACGACGGCCGGGTCAAGGTCGCCGACTTCGGCCTGGTGCGCTCGGTGGACACCGTGACCAGCACCACCGGGGCCGTCCTCGGCACCGTCTCGTATCTCGCGCCCGAGCAGATAGAGCAGCCGGGCGCCGCCGACGCCCGTGTCGACGTGTACGCCTGCGGTGTCGTCCTGTACGAGATGCTGACCGGCGGGAAGCCGCACGACGGGGACTCACCCGCCGTGGTGCTCTACAAGCACCTGCACGAGGACGTCCCGCCGCCCTCCGCGGTGGTGCCGGGCCTGGCCTACGAGCTCGACGCGCTGGTCGCCTCCGCCACCGCCCGCACCCCGGGCGTCCGTCCGTACGACGCCGTGACCCTGCTCGCGCAGGCCCGAGTGGCGCGCGCGGCCCTCACCGACGAGCAGCTGGACGCGATGCCCCCGCAGGCGCTGTCCGGCGGGCACGACAAAGCCGACGACCGCACGAGCGTGATCCCGCGCGGGCTCACCGCGGCCCGGCCGCTGCCGGTCGACGGGGACGGTCCGGTCGACCGCACCAGCCGCCTGGAGATGCCGCCGCCCCCGCCGTCCGGGCCGCCCCGCGCGCGGGCTTCGCGCCGGCCGCGCGGCCCCCTGGTCGTGGTGGCCGCCGTGCTGCTGGCCCTGGGTCTGGGCGCGGGCATCTGGTACATCAACTCCGGCCAGTTCACCGAGGTCCCGCCGCTGCTGTCGAAGACCGAGGCGCAGGCCCGGGACCGTCTGGAGCAGGACGGGCTCGACGTCGGCCGGGTGCGGCGGGCGTACAGCGACACTTTCGACCGCGGCACCGTCGTCGGCACGGACCCGGAGCCGGGCGCCCGCATCCGGCAGAACGACTCCGTGGACCTGGTCGTCTCCCTCGGCCCGCGGACGGTGAAGGTGCCGGATCTGCGGGACCGCCCGCTCGCCGAGGCGCGGGCCGCGCTGAAGGACCGCGGCCTGGAGCCGGGCATGGTGACGCGCGAGTTCGACGACGAGATCGCGCGCGGCTCCGTGATCTCCTCGTCCCCCGGCGACGGTGCCACGGTCCGCTCAGGCTCCGCGGTCGCGCTCACCGTCAGCAAGGGCAGCCCGGTCGACATCCCGGACGTCACCGGCGCCGGCGAGGAGGACGCGCGGGCCGAGCTGGAGGAGGCCGGACTGAAGGTGAAGATCGCGCCCGCCCGGGTCAACTCCGAGTTCGACGCGGGCCAGGTCGCCCGGCAGTCGCCGCGCGAGGGCCTCCAGGCGGCCGAGGGCGACACCGTCACGCTGACCCTCTCCAAGGGGCCGGAGATGATCGAGGTCCCGGACGTCGTCGGAGAGAGCGTCGACGACGCCACGGACCGCCTGGCGGCCGCCGGTTTCGAGGTCGACGAGGACCGCGGGCTGCTCGGCCTGTTCGGGGACACGGTCAAGAAGCAGTCCGTGAAAGGCGGCGACACGGCGCCCAAGGGGTCGACGATCACCATCACCATCCGGTGAGGCGATCCCCTGGACGCCGACCGCCGGCGGGACGGCCCCGGTCACCGGGCGGGTGACCGGACATTTGCCCCGGCGTGGCACCCTGGACCGGTGAGAAGTCAGCAGTTCGCCACCCCCCTCCCCGGCCCCTCCCGCAATCCTGTCGGCGGCCATGTCCCCGTGGCCGGCGGTCTCAGCTCCGTCGGTCTCGCCTACGCCCGTGACCTGAAGGCCGAGACGGTCCAGGTCTTCGTCGCCAACCCCCGGGGGTGGGCGACCCCGGCCGGCAACCCTCGCCAGGACGAGGAGTTCCGGGCCGCCTGCGCCGCCGAGTCGATACCGGCGTACGTGCACGCCCCGTACCTGATCAACTTCGGCTCGCACACCGAGGCGACCGTCGAGAGGTCGGTGGAGTCGCTGCGGCACTCGCTGCGGCGCGGCCGGGAGATCGGGGCGCTCGGCGTGGTGGTGCACACGGGCAGCGCGACCGGCGGCCGGGACCGCTCCGTCGCCCTGAAGCAGGTCCGCGAGCACCTGCTGCCGCTGCTCGACGAGCTGACCCACGACGACGACCCGTTCCTGCTGCTGGAGTCCACCGCCGGGCAGGGCTCCTCGCTGTGCTCGCGGACCTGGGACTTCGGGCCGTACTTCGAGGCCCTGGACGCCCATCCGAAGCTGGGGGTCTGCCTGGACACCTGCCACATCTACGCGGCCGGCCACGACCTCACCGGCCCCTCCGGGATGCACCAGACCCTGGACCTGCTGGTGGACACGGTCGGCGAGGGCCGGCTGAAGCTGATCCACGCCAACGACTCCAAGGACGTCGTCGGCGCGCACAAGGACCGGCACGAGAACATCGGCGCGGGGCACATCGGGGAGGACCCGTTCCGCGCGCTGATGACCCACCCGGCGACCGCGGGTGTTCCGCTGATCATCGAGACCCCCGGCGGCATGCAGGGGCACGCGGCGGACGTGGAGCGGCTGAAGAAACTCCGCGACGGCTGACCCGCACAGGAATACCCCCAGGGGGTATGTGGTTCTGTGGAGCGAGAAGCGGAACCGCGCGTCAGGGGGCGTCATGGAACATCAGGCACACGCGTCACACGTTCATCACCACCACGAGGCGGCAGCCGCCGGCGGCGGGTGGCAGACCGCCGTCCGGGCCACGCTGCACTGCCTCACCGGCTGCGCCATCGGCGAGGTGCTGGGCATGGTGATCGGCACCGCGCTCGGCTGGAGCGCCGTGCCGACCCTGGTCCTGGCGATCGTCCTGGCCTTCTTCTTCGGCTACGCGCTCACGCTGCGCGGCGTCCTCAGGGCGGGCCTCGGACTGGGCGCCGCCGTGAAGGTGGCGCTGGCCGCCGACACCCTGTCCATCGCGGTGATGGAGCTGGTCGACAACGGCGTGATCGTGCTGTGGCCGGGCGCCATGGACGCCGGGCTCGGCGACCCGCTGTTCTGGTGGGTGCTGGCGATCGCGCTGGCCGTCGCCTTCGCCCTCACCACTCCGGTCAACAAGTGGATGATCGGCCGGGGCCGCGGGCACGCGGTGGTGCACCAGTACCACTGAGTCCCGTCCGCGCCAGGAGTCAGAGCTCGGGGCCGTCCCCGGGCTCCTCCTGATAGGAGTAGCGCTGCTCGCGCCACGGGTCGCCGATGTTGTGGTAGCCGCGCTCCTCCCAGAAGCCGCGCCGGTCGGCGGTCATGTACTCCACGCCGCGGACCCACTTGGGTCCTTTCCAGGCGTACAGATGGGGAACGACCAGACGCAGCGGGAAGCCGTGCTCGGCGGTCAGCAGCTCGCCGTCCCGGTGGGTGGCGAAGATCGCGCGGTCGGAGGCGAAGTCGTCCAGCCGCAGGTTGGAGCTGAAGCCGTATTCGGCCCACACCATGACATGGGTGACGGCGGGCGCCGGCGGCGCGATGTCCAGGATGGTGCGCGCCGGGATGCCGCCCCACTCGGCGCCGAGCATGCTGAACTTAGTCACGCAGTGCAGGTCGGCGACGAGGCTGGTGTACGGCAGGGCCGTGAACTCCTCATGGGTCCAACTGTGCTTCTCGCCGTCGGCCGTGGCGCCGAAGACCCGGAAGTCCCAGCGCTCGGGGCGGAACTTGGGGACCGGGCCGTAGTGCGTGACGGGCCATCCGCGCTGGACGCGCTGCCCCGGCGGGAGCTCGGAGTGTGCTGCTGCCTCACCTTCGCGCTCCACCGGCTGACCCATGCCTCCATCCTGACAGACCCGGGACAGTGCACCTGACCACACCCCCCACCCAACCGCGTAAAACGGACTAAGCGTGGACTTACTTACTAAGTGAAGACTTACTGGACGATCTTCGCGTCCGGTGGAATCATGCGCCGCATCCTGCCAGTCCCTCGCTTGGAAGGAGCCCGAAGCGATGCAGGGCGACCCCGAGGTCCTCGAATTCCTGAACGAGCAGCTCACCGGTGAGCTCACCGCGATCAACCAGTACTGGCTGCACTACCGCATCCAGGACAACAACGGCTGGACGAAGCTCGCGAAGTACACGCGGGAAGAGTCCATCGACGAGATGAAGCACGCGGACAAGCTCACCGAGCGCATCCTCATGCTGGACGGCCTGCCCAACTACCAGCGGCTCTTCCATGTGCGGGTGGGCCAGACGGTCACGGAGATGTTCCAGGCCGACCGGCAGGTGGAGATGGAGGCGATCGACCGCCTCAAGCGCGGCATCGAGCTGATGCGCTCCAAGGGCGACGTCACGTCCGCGAACATCTTCGAGGAGATCCTGGCGGACGAGGAGCACCACATCGACTACCTGGACACCCAGCTGGAGCTCATCGACAAGCTCGGGGAGGCGCTCTACATCGCCCAGCAGATCGAGCAGCCGAGCTAGGGCCGGCCCGGACCTCCCGGTCTAGGCGGCGTCCTCGAGGTCGGAGACGACCGACTCACCGCGGTCGGCGAGTTCACGGCGGGGGCAGGCACCCCGGCCCAGCAGCGCCTGGATACGGCGCACGCACGATCCGCAGTCGGTGCCGGCTTTGCAGGCCGAGGCGACCTGGCGGGGAGTGGAGGCGCCGTTCTCCGCGTGCTTCTTGACCTGCTGCTCGGTGATGCCGAAGCAACTGCAGACGTACACGCGGTTCACCTCCCGGCGGGATCGAAGTGCCATCCCCTGATCGGTGAGGCAAACCTAACCTTACCCGTCCTGGCAGGAGCGCAAAAGTGGTGTGGGGCGCGGATCGTGTGATCCGCGCCCCACACCTTGGTGATCGGAGAGATCACTGGTCGCGGTACATCTCCGCGACCAGGAACGCCAGGTCGAGCGACTGGCTGCGGTTCAGCCGCGGGTCGCAGGCCGTCTCGTAGCGCTGGTGCAGATCGTCGACGAAGATCTCGTCGCCGCCGCCCACGCACTCGGTGACGTCGTCGCCGGTGAGCTCCACGTGGATGCCGCCCGGGTGGGTGCCCAGCGACTTGTGGACCTCGAAGAAGCCCTTGACCTCGTCCAGCACGTCGTCGAAGCGGCGGGTCTTGTGCCCGGAGGCCGCCTCGAAGGTGTTGCCGTGCATCGGGTCGGTCACCCAGGCCACGGTGGCACCGGAGGCGGTGACCTTCTCGACGAGCTCGGGGAGCCTGTCCCGGATCTTGTCGGCGCCCATGCGGACGATGAAGGTCAGCCGGCCCGGCTCGCGGTCCGGGTCGAGGCGGTCGATGTACTGCAGCGCCTCCTCGGCCGTCGTCGTCGGGCCGAGCTTGATGCCGATGGGGTTGCGGATCTTCGAGGCGAACTCGATGTGCGCGCCGTCGAGCTGCCGGGTGCGCTCACCGATCCACACCATGTGCCCGGAGACGTCGTACAGCTGGCCGGTGCGGGAGTCGACCCTGGTCAGCGCGGACTCGTAGTCGAGCAGCAGCGCCTCGTGCGAGGCGTAGAACTCGACCGTCTTGAACTCCTCCGGGTCGGCCCCGCAGGCGTGCATGAAGTTGAGCGCCTGGTCGATCTCGCGGGCCAGCTGCTCGTAGCGCTGCCCGGACGGGGACGACTTCACGAAGTCCTGGTTCCAGGCGTGCACCTGGCGCAGGTCGGCGTAGCCGCCGGTGGTGAAGGCGCGCACCAGGTTGAGCGTGGAGGCGGAGGCGTTGTACATCCGCTTCAGCCGCTCGGGGTCCGGGACGCGGGCCTCCTCGGTGAAGTCGAAGCCGTTGACGGAGTCGCCGCGGTAGGTCGGCAGGGTGACGCCGTCGCGGGTCTCGGTCGGCTTGGAGCGCGGCTTGGAGTACTGGCCGGCGATCCGGCCGACCTTCACGACCGGCACCGAGGCGGCGTACGTGAGCACGGCGCCCATCTGGAGCAGGGTCTTGAGCTTGTTGCGGATGTGGTCCGCGGACACCCCGTCGAACGCCTCGGCGCAGTCGCCGCCCTGGAGGAGGAACGCCTCTCCCTTGGCGACGGCCGCCAGCCGGGCGCGCAGCTGGTCGCACTCGCCCGCGAAGACGAGCGGCGGATACGACTCGAGGTCCGCGATCACTGCGCGCAGAGCCTCGGGGTCGGGGTACTCGGGCTGCTGCGCCGCGGGCAGGTTTCGCCAGGTGTTGCCAGCGCTCGCGCTGGTCTTAGCGTTCACGGTCACGTCCTCAACATTACGGGGTCGTGTCGGGCGTCCCGCCCCATGCCCAGCAATTGAGACACGGCGTACACGACTCGGACATGCGGTAGGGTGCCAGGCATGTTCGCGCACTCGATCCAGAACTGGTGGTGGACCGCTCATCCGGCGGCCCGCTGACTGCGCGTATCCAGACTTCGCGAAGGCCGCCCGAGGGGCGGCCTTCGGTGTTTCCCGGGGTCCGTTCCTCCCAGCGAGAAGGAACATCGGACCCATGCAGCTGCTCGACCTGCTCGACGATCCCCGCCCGTTCGCCCTGCTGCGCCGTCGCGCGCCGGGCCACGACGAGAACACCGTGGAGGTCCTCCTCGGTCCCGTCGCCACCCGCGACCGGCTGGCCGACCTCCCCGACGAGGGCCTGGCGCTGGTGCCCTTCCGGCAGATCCGCGAGCGCGGCTTCGACGTCCGGGACGACGGCACCCCCCTGCTGGTGCTGACGCCCGAGGAGTCGCACACCGTGCCGCTGGCCGACGCCCTGGCGCAGCTCCCGGCCCACGAGGTACGGGTCGAGGGCGGCGGCTTCGACGTCGGCGACGAGGAGTACGCGGAGATCGTCGGGCGGGTGCTGGACGAGGAGATCGGGCGGGGCGAGGGCGCCAACTTCGTGATCCGGCGGACGTACGAGGGCCGGATCGACGGGTTCTCCCGGGCCGACGCGCTCGCGCTGTTCCGGCGGCTGCTGGAGGGCGAGCGGGGCGCGTACTGGACGTTCGTCGTCCACACCGGCGACCGCACGCTGGTCGGGGCCAGCCCCGAGGTGCATGTGCGGATGGCGGGCGGCACGGTCGTGATGAACCCGATCAGCGGGACGTACCGCTACCCCGCGGAGGGGCCGACCCCCGGGCACCTGCTGGACTTCCTCGCCGACGGCAAGGAGATCGAGGAGCTGTCGATGGTGGTCGACGAGGAGCTGAAGATGATGTGCACCGTCGGCGACATGGGCGGGGTCGTCGTCGGGCCCCGGCTGAAGGAGATGGCGCACCTCGCGCACACCGAGTACGAGCTGCGCGGGAAGTCCTCGCTGGACGCGCGGGACGTGCTGCGGGAGACCATGTTCGCGGCGACCGTGACCGGCTCCCCCGTGCAGAACGCCTGCCGGGTCATCGAGCGGCACGAGTCCGGTGGGCGCGGCTACTACGCGGGCGCCCTGGCCCTGCTCGGCCGGGACTCCGGCGGGGCGCAGACCCTCGACTCCCCCATCCTGATCCGCACCGCCGACATCGACGCCGGCGGGCGGCTGCGGGTGCCGGTCGGCGCCACGCTGGTGCGCGGCTCGGACCCGGCAGGCGAGGTGGCCGAGACCCACGCGAAGGCGGCCGGGGTGCTGGCGGCGCTGGGGGTGGGGCCGTCCCGGCCGCGCGCCCGGCACGCGCGCGTGCGGCTCGCCGACGACCCGCGCGTGCGGGCCGCGCTGGACGGGCGGCGGGCGTCGCTGGCTCCGTTCTGGCTGCGGATGCAGGAGCGGGGCGACGAGCTCACCGGTGACGCCCTGGTCGTCGACGCCGAGGACACCTTCACCGCGATGCTGGCGCACCTGCTGCGCGCCGGCGGCCTCGGGGTGAGCGTCCGGCGCTACGACGAGCCGGGGCTGCGGGAGGCGGTGCTCGCGCACGAGGGGCCGGTGGTGCTCGGCCCCGGTCCCGGCGACCCCTGCGATCTGTCCGACCCGAAGATGCGCTTCCTGCGGGACCTGACCGCCGAGGTCGTACGGCACCACCGGCACGGCGTGCTCGGCGTCTGCCTCGGCCATGAGCTGATCGCGGTCGAGCTGGGCCTGGACATCGTGCGCAAGGACGTGCCGTACCAGGGCGCGCAGACCACGATCGACCTGTTCGGGCGGCCGGAGACGGTCGGCTTCTACAACAGCTTCGTGGCGCGCTGCGACGACGAGGCGCTCCAGGAGCTGGCCGCGCACGGCGTCGCGGTCAGCCGGGCGGAGAACGGGGAGGTGCACGCCCTGCGCGGTCCCGGCTTCGCCGGGGTGCAGTTCCACCCCGAGTCGGTGCTGACGCTGAACGGCGCCGCCGTCGTCCGGGAGCTGGTGGGTCAGCTGCGCGGGACCAGCACGTTCTCCGAGCGGCGGCCCGCGGTGTAGTCGAGGACGTTGCGCACGGTGGTGTCGACGATCTGGCCGACGGCGTCCCGGGTGTAGTACGCCTGGTGGGAGGTGACCAGGACGTTCGGGAAGGTGACCAGGCGGGCCAGGGTGTCGTCCTCGATGGCCTGGAGCGACTTGTCCAGGAAGAACAGTCCGGCCTCGGCCTCGTAGACGTCGAGGCCGACCCCGGTGAAGCGGCCCTCGCGCAGTTCGGCGACGAGGGCCGCGGTGTCGATGAGCCCGCCCCGGCTGGAGTTCACGAGGATCGCGTCGTCCTTCATCGTCCGCAGCGCGTCCGCGTCGATCAGCCGGCTGGTCTCGGGCATCAGCGGAACGTGCAGGCTGACCAGGTCGGACTCGGCGAGGAGCCGCTCCTTGGGGACGTACCGCATGCCGAGCTGCATACAGGCGGGGTTCTCGGCGACGTCCCAGCCGAGCAGTTTCATGCCGAACCCGTGGGCGATGCGGGCGAAGGCCTCGCCGATCTTCCCGGTGCCGAGGACGCCCGCGGTGCGGCCGTGCAGGTCGCGGCCCATCAGCCCGTCGAGGCGGAAGTCGAAGTCACGCGTGCGCGTGCAGGCCCGCACGATGCGGCGGTTGACCGCCATGGCGAGGGTCCACGCGAACTCGGCCACCGAGTAGGGCGAGTAGTACGAGACCCGGGCGACGGTCATGCCGAGGTCACCGGCGACATCGAGGTCGATGTTGTTGAAGCCGGTGGAGCGCTGGGCGACCATCCGGGTGCCGCCGGCCGCCAGGGCCCGCAGCACGGAGGCGCCCAGGTCGCAGTTGACGCTGGTGCAGACGATCTCGTGGCCGGCCGCGATGGGGACGGTGTCGTCGTTGAGGAAGACGTCCAGGCAGCGGACGGCGTGGTGGTCCCGGAACGCCTCCTGGATCAGGGGTTTCTCGTCGGCCTGCACGCCGAAGGCGACGATCTCCAAGGCTGCTCCCGCTCGTAGGGCTGTGGGCCGCAATATACGGCCCACAACCCGTCGCCGCCGGGCGGTCGGGCCCGGCGCCGGTCAGCCGAAGAAGACGCCGGCCTCGTCGTAGAGCTTGGCGTCGACCGTCTTCAGCCTGGCCGTCGCCTCGGCGATCGGGACCCGCACGATGTCCGTGCCGCGCAGCGCGACCATCTTGCCGAAGTCGCCGTCGCGGACCGCCTCGATGGCATGCAGTCCGAAGCGGGTGGCGAGCCAGCGGTCGAAGGCGCTCGGGGTGCCGCCGCGCTGGATGTGCCCGAGGACGGTGGTGCGGGCCTCCTTGCCGGTCCGCTTCTCGATCTCCTTGGCCAGCCACTCGCCGACCCCGGAGAGCCGCACGTGCCCGAAGGAGTCGAGCGACTCGTCCTTGAGGACCATGTCGCCGTCCTTGGGCATGGCGCCCTCGGCGACCACCACGATCGGGGCGTACGACGCCTTGAAGCGGGAGGTGATCCAGGCGCAGACCTTATCGACGTCGAAGCGCTGCTCGGGGATGAGGATGACGTTGGCGCCGCCGGCCAGCCCGGAGTGCAGGGCGATCCAGCCGGCGTGACGGCCCATCACCTCGCAGACCAGCACGCGCATGTGGGACTCGGCGGTGGTGTGCAGCCGGTCGATGGCCTCCGTCGCGATGCCGACGGCGGTGTCGAAGCCGAAGGTGTAGTCGGTGGCGGACAGGTCGTTGTCGATGGTCTTCGGCACGCCGACACAGGGCACGCCGTACTCGTCGGACAGCCGGGCGGCGACCCCGAGGGTGTCCTCGCCGCCGATGGCGATCAGTGCCTGGACCTCCTGCTTGGCGAGGTTGTCCTTGATGCGCCGGATGCCGTCCTGTTCCTTGAGGGGGTTGGTGCGCGAGGAGCCGAGGACGGTGCCGCCGCGGGGCAGGATGCCGCGCACGGCCGGGATGTCGAGACGGACGGTGTCGTTCTCGAGCGGACCTCGCCAGCCGTCCCGGAAGCCCACGAATTCGTAGCCGTACTCCTGGACGCCCTTGCGGACGACGGCCCGGATGACGGCGTTGAGACCGGGGCAGTCGCCGCCCCCGGTCAGTACTCCGACCCGCATGGAAATGTCCCTTCGCCGGGGTTGCCTGGTGAGGCCACGCTAATGGTGAGCCAGGTCACACAGCGATGGGTCGGCCCGGCAATTCCGGTGAACGGCCGGGTATTTGGTTTACGGCTCGTCAAGCCGGCGACGCGCGGTTCACTCGTCGTCGAGGCCCCGCTCTATCGCGTACCGCACCAGCTCCACGCGGTTGTGCAGCTGGAGCTTGCCGAGGGTGTTCTGCACGTGGTTCTGCACCGTGCGGTGGGAGATGACGAGGCGTTCGGCGATCTGCTTGTAGCTCAGGCCCTTCGCGACCAGCCGCAGCACCTCGGTCTCCCGCTCGGTGAGCTGCGGGGCGCCCGGCCGCCCGGCCTCCTGCGCGGGCGGCGCCGGCTCGGCGGCCAGCCTGCGGTACTCGCCGAGGACCAGCCCGGCCAGGCCCGGCGTGAACACCGGGTCGCCGACGGCGGTGCGGCGCACCGCGTCCAGCAGCTCCTCGGTCGACGCCGACTTCAGCAGGTAGCCGGTCGCGCCCGACTTCACGGCCTCCAGGACGTCGGCGTGCTCGCCGCTCGCGGACAGCACGAGGACGCGCAGCGCGGGGTTGTGCGCGACGAGCTCCTTGCAGACCTGGACACCGGGCTTGGCGGGCAGGTTCAGGTCGAGCACCAGCACGTCGGGGCCGGCGGCCTTGGCGCGGCGCACCGCCTGCTCGCCGTCGCCCGCGGTGGCCACGACCTCGAAGCCGGACGCGTCCAGATCGCGGGCGACCGCGTCGCGCCACATCGGGTGGTCGTCGACCACCATCACCCTGATCGGCTCCCGCTGTCCGCTCGCGCCGTCCGTCATCGCTGTTCCGCCTTCCCCCGCGAGGCACTGCCGGCCTTCGGTACCTTCAGTTCCACTTCGGTGCCCTGACCCGGCACCGAGATCACCTCGGCGGTGCCGCCGAGGTCGCGCAGCCGTCCGCGGATCGACAGGGCGACCCCGAGCCGGCCCTCGCCCTCGGCCTCGGCGAGCCGGCCCTCGGGGATGCCGGGGCCGTCGTCCCGGACGGTGACGACCACCTCGCCGGGCTCGTCCTCGACGAGGATCCACGCGCGCGCCCCGGCCCCGGCATGCGCGCGCACATTGTCCAGGGCGGCCCCGACGGCCGCCGTCAGCTCTCGCGCGGCGGCCGGGGGCAGCGGCACCGGAGCCCCGGGCTCCGCGAGGCTGACCCGCGCACCGGCGTACCGGGCGAGCAGCGACCGCAGGTCCACCGGCCCGCCGTCGCCGCCGTCGTCCGGCTCCTCCACGGCCCGCACGACGGCGCCCTCGGCGGCGTCCTCCGAGACCCGGGAGACCGGCACCAGTCCGCCGGAGACCAGGGTGCGCAGGGCCACCTCCTGCTCGCCGGCCATCCGGCCGAGCTCGGCCGCCTCGCCGCCGATGACGGCGCCGCGCCGCTGCACCATCGCCAGCACCTGCAGGACGCTGTCGTGGATGTCCCGGGCCAGCCGCTCCCGTTCACGGGTGGCCGCCTCGATCTCCAGGGCGCGGGCGAGGGTGCGCTCGGAGGCGCGGGCGACCTCGACGACGTAGCCGATGGCGATGGACGCGATCCAGACGAGCAGCACCATGTGGATGGTGTCCCGGGTGGGCACCCCGGAGCGCTCGGCCAGGTTGGCGGCGGCCACCAGCGTGGAGGCGAACGCGGCCCAGCGCCAGCCGCCCTTGATGGCGAAGGCCAGCACGGCGCCCGCGGTCCAGATCGACGGCAGGGTGGGCGCCCCGGCGTCGATCCGCTCGGGCGACTCCGCGACCCGGGTCAGCAGGATGCCGACGACGGCGACGGACAGGTCCACGGCGAGGAAGGGCCGGGTGCAGCTCGCGGCGTTGGCGACCCTCGGCAGGGTGGCCAGGGTCCAGACGACCAGGACGGCGAAGTAGCCGACGGCGACCCAGGGCCGGGCCACCTGGTCGTGCGCGCTGACGAACAGGCCGATCGCGTAGACCGCGGTCAGTACCCGGTACCCGGCGAGCGCACGCCACAGCGGCTGCTCGACCGACATCCTCATGACCCGCTCACGCCTGGCCACGCCCCCACCCCCTGTGTGCCGGACCCGGCCCCGGACGGCCCGTGGGGAGCATCTCGCCGATCATGCCGGGCTTCCGGCGCCTGGCACCGCTCGCCGGTCCGGCCCGATCGACGGGACACCCCTGGGCCCTGGGACGCTCCCCGTCCGGCTACCTCGTCTTCTTCGCCTGTTCCTTCTCGGCCTTGGCGGCCTCCGCGATCTGCCGCTTGGCGGCGGTCGCGTACATGTCGACGTACTCCTGGCCGGAGAGCTTCATGATCTCGTACATGACCTCGTCGGTCAGCGCCCGCAGGACGAAACGGTCGTGCTCCATGCCCTGGTACCGGGCGAAGTCCATGGGCTTGCCGATCCGGATGCCCGGCCGCATCAGCTTGGGCATGACCTGCCCGGGCGGCTGGATCTTCTCGGTGTCGATCATGGCGACGGGGATGACCGGCGCCCCGGTGGCGAGCGCCACGCGCGCGAGGCCGCCCGGCTTGCCCCGGTAGAGCCGTCCGTCGGGCGAGCGCGTGCCCTCCGGGTAGATCCCGAACAGCTCGCCCCGCTCCAGCACCTCTATGCCGCTGCTGATGGCCGCCTCGCCCGCGCCGCGCGCGCCCGAGCGGTCCACCGGCAGCTGGCCGACGCCCTTGAAGAACGCCGCCGTCAGCCGGCCCTTCACCCCCGGGGTGGTGAAGTACTCGGCCTTCGCGATGAAGGTCACCTTGCGGTCGAGGACCGCGGGCAGGAAGAACGAGTCGGAGAACGACAGGTGGTTGCTCGCCAGGATCGCGGCACCCTCGAGGGGAACGTTCTCCAGGCCCTCCACCCAGGGCCGGAAGGCGACCTTCAACGGTCCTCCGATGGCCACCTTCATCGCGCCGTACAACAACCCTGTGCCTCCTGTGTGTGTGGAGGAGACCTTAACCCGGAGCGCGGTGGAAGGGTCCGACGGCCCTGGTCGGTGTCAGTGCGGTCGCGTACGGTGAACCTCACCGGGCTGTACCGACACGCGGCTGCCGCGTGAGCCGATGTCGTCGTGCACGTCCATGCCGTCCCTCTCACGAACGGGAGACCGTAAGGTGCCGGTCCTTCCTGGAGCCGAGCCGTACCGCCGCGAGGGCACCGAGGTCGGGGTCCTCCTGTGCCACGGATTCGCCGGCTCCCCGCGGTCGCTTCGCCCCTGGGCGGAGCATCTCGCCGCGCGCGGGTTCACCGTCTCGGTGCCGCTGCTGCCGGGGCACGGCACGCGCTGGGAGGACCTGCGGATCACCGGCTGGCAGGACTGGTACGCCGAGGTGGACCGCGAGCTGCGCGCCCTGCGCGACCGCTGCTCCCAGGTCTTCGTCGGCGGCCTGTCCCTGGGCGGCGCCCTGGCGCTGCGGCTGGCCGCCCGGCACGGCCGGGACGTGTCCGGGGTGGTGGCCGTCGACCCGGCGAGCCGGCCGCACGGCCTTCCCGCGCGCACCCTGCCGATCACGCGTCACCTGGTGCGCACGGGGCCGGGGATCGCCGGCGGCATCGCGAAGGAGGGCGCCGGCGAGCTCGGCTACGACCGGGTGCCACTGCACGCCGCGCACTCCCTGCGGTCCTTCCTCCGCCTGGTCGACGGCGAGCTCCCGCAGGTCACACAGCCCCTGCTGCTCCTGCGCAGCGGACAGGACCGCGTCGCGCCCGCGGCGGACGCGGCCCGGATCCTGAGCCGGGTGTCGTCCACCGACGTGACGGAGATCGTGCTGGAACAGAGCCGTCACGTCGCGACGTTGCACCATGACGCGGACCGGATCCACGAGGAGAGCCTCGCATTCATCGGCCGGCTCGCGACCGGTGCCGGCAAGGAAGGGACGACCGCACGTGGCTGAGCACGACTCCGGCTCCGACCGCGACAGACACGAGGAGCGCGAGCCCGACGAGCAGCATGTCCCGTTCGACGAGGACGCCGCCTGGGCCGCGATCGTCGCCGGGTACGGCGAGGAGCCGACGGACCCGCCCGGGACCAAGCCGTTCAAGTCGGTCGAGGACCTGGCGCTGCTCGAATCGGGCGTCAACGACTCCGTGGCCGGCGCCGCGGAGGCCGAGCCGAAGGGGGAGCGGGCCGAGCCCGGCGACACCGCCGTGAAGGACGACGACGGTGGGGACGCGCCGGTGCGCCCGCTGGGCGCCTCCGTCTCCTTCGCGCCCGGCGTCGGTCCCCGCGACTACAGCGCGCCCGAGCCGTCTGAGGACGACTTCGACGCCGACGACGAGGGCCACTTCGTCCCGCCGGAGCCGCCGCCGCTGCCCGAGGCGGACGCGACCGCGAAGTTCGCCTGGCTCGCGGTGGTCGGCGGGCCGGTGCTGCTGCTGCTCGCCGTCCTGTTCGGCTGGGACATGACGTGGTGGCTGGCCACGCTCGGCATCGGCGGTTTCCTGGGCGGCTTCGGCACGCTGGTGATGCGGCTGAGGACGGACGACGAGGACGGCGACGACCCCGGGCGGGGTGCCGTCGTCTGACCCGGCGCCCGCCGCCCCGGTTCAGCCCTGTTTCGCGGCGGGCACCTTGAGGGCGGCGAGGACCGGCAGATGGTCCGTGGCCGCCCGCAGGTCCTCCTGTGTCACCCCGGGCTGGTCCAGCGGGACACCGCAGCCGAGCACCTCCACGCCCTCGGTGGCGAAGATCGCGTCGATGCGCTGGTGCGGGTCGAGCGGTGTCGAGGTGTGCTCACCGCCCCAGGGGGCGGTGGCCCAGCCGTCCTGGAGGCTGCCGGCGAGCCGGCGGAAGGTGCGGCCGGTGGGCCGGTCGTTCAGGTCTCCCCCGGCGACGGCGTGCTCCACACCGAGCGCGGACAGCCGGTCCAGCAGCATGCCGCCCTGTTCCAGACGCTCGTCCGCGTGCAGGGAGAGGTGGCAGCTGAGGACGCCGAGGCGGGCACCGCCGAAGCGGACCACGGCGGTGGCGAAGCCGCGCCGATGGTGCCCGGGGACCAGCGGCAGCAGCACGTCCTCGGTGCGTTCCACGGTGGCCCGCAGACCGCACAGGATCGCCGGTCCCGCCGCGGGGGCCCCGCCGGTGAGGATGACGAGGTCGGCGGCGCGGGCCAGCCGGGCGAGTTTCTTGCGCCAGCGGAAGAACCGGGGGGCCTCCTGGACGAGGACCAGGTCGGGGGCGCAGGCGCGGATCACGCGGGCGAGGGCCGCGGTGTCGTCGCGCAGGGAGCGGACGTTGTAGCTCAGCACACGGAGGGTGGCCGAACCGTCGGGGTCGGTGCGGGACTCGGGGAGCGGCGCCATGCCGGTCAATGTACGCCCGACGGCCCGGGGCGCGGGGTCATGGGGACGGCCTGCCCGTGGCCGGTCCCGCAGGTCCCCGCGCCCCTGGGCGGTGGCGCGTGCGGTGCCTTACGAGGCGTACCGCGTCACATGATCGGGTCGGGCTCGCGCGCCAGGTCGGCGGCGCCCACGAGTCCGGCCTTGTTGCCGAGCTGCGCGGCGATGACGTCGGCGACCGGGCGCCAGTTGCCGCCCACCAGCCAGCGCTTGTAGGACTTGCGGATGGGGTCGAGGACCAGTTCGCCCTCGTCGGAGAGGCCGCCGCCGACGATGAACGCGGACGGGTCGAACAGCGAGGCCAGGTCGGCGAGGCCGGCGCCGGCCCAGCGGGCGAGCTCCCGGTAGGAGTCGACGGCGACCGGGTCGCCCTGCCGGGCGGCCATGGAGATGTGCTTGCCCTCGACGCCGTCGGGGGTGCCGTCGCCCAGGCCGAGCAGGATCTCGGCGTTCTCCGGGGTGGCGTTGGCGCGCTGCTTGGCGTAGCGCACGAGGGCGCGGCCGGAGGCGTACTGCTCCCAGCAGCCCTGGCTGCCGCAGCCGCACATCAGGCCGTCCGGCACCATGCGGATGTGGCCGAACTCGGCGGCCACGCCGAAGTGCCCGCGGCGCAGCTTGTTGCCGATGATGATGCCGCCGCCGAGGCCGGTGCCCAGTGTGATGCAGATGACGTTGCGGTGGCCCTTGCCCGCGCCGAACTTGTACTCGCCCCAGGCGGCCGCGTTGGCGTCGTTCTCCACGACGACGGGGAGGCCGACGCGGGCCTCGACCTTCTCCTTCAGCGGCTCGTTGCGCCAGTCGATGTTCGGCGCGAAGTACACCTCGGAACGCTGGCGGTTGACGTATCCGGCCGCACCGATGCCCACGCCGACGATCTGGTGCCCGGCGCGCGCGCCCTCCACCGCGGAGGCGATGGCGTCCACGATGCCCTCGGGCGTGCCCGGGGTCGGCACCTTGTGGGTCGAGAGGATGTTGCCTTCCTCGTCGACCACGCCGGCCGCGATCTTCGTGCCGCCGATGTCGACGCCGATGGTGAGTCCCATGAATCCCTCAGTTTCGGTCGAGCCCCGCTACGGCCAACCGTACCCGAGGCCCTTGCCGTCGGGTTCGCGTCGTCCGTTCGGCGGACGGGACCGGGGATCCGCGCCCGTGCCGGGGTGCGCCCGGCACGGGCGGGGTCAGTCGAGGTCGATCCGCTCGCCGGGGCCGGCGTCGTCGCCCCGGTCGCGGCCGTCCCCGGGGGCCTGGCCGCCGCCGTCCCCCGCGGTCCAGCGGCGCTCCTGGTTCTGGGCGGCCGAACGGTAGGCGGCCAGCAGTTCGTTGCCGGCGGCGGCGAGATGATCGAATACATCCGGATTGCGCTCGATGACCGGTTCGACGGCGGCCTTGGCCTGCTCCACGACCTGCTTGACCATCTGCTGGGCGGCGGGTCCGGCGACCGCGCCGAGCAGCGGGGACCGCAGGGTGGAGAGCCGGTCGGCGACGGCGTCGACGAACTTGCGCAGTTCCTCGGCGGCCGAGCCGGGCGGCTGTCCGTCGCGGGCCCGGCGGCGGGCCTTCTCCTCGGCGAGGTCCTCGGCGCAGGCCGTCGCCCAGGCGTCGGCGTCGGCCTTCCGTGCCTCGTCCACGGGCTCGTGCCCGTCGGCGTCGGCCGTCCGTGCCTCGTCCACCGGCTCGTGCCCGTCGGCGTCGGACGGGGGGAGCTGTTCGCTCATGACGGACTCCTGACTACGGCTCGTCCCTACGACGTTACCCGAACGGCGCCGGCCGCTTCACTCGGCGCGGGGCCACAGGCCGGGGTCCGGGGCGAACCGGATCCGCAGCTCGCCGTCGCGCAGCCCGGCCCCGTCCACGGCGCACCTGCGCAGCACGGAGGGCAGCGGCACGATACGCCGGAACTGCCCCGCCGCGAGGACGAGTTCGTCGCCGCGCCGGATCAGGTCGAGCTCGTCGCGGTGCGCGCCGGGCAGGGGGATGCGCCAGACCAGGACGCCGTCGTCGGCGCGCCGGTCGGTGACGGGCCACTCGACCGTGGAGGACGTCCCGTTGACGACGGGCACCGCGAGCGCGGCGAGGTCGTGGACGCCGCGCGGGTCGTGCCCGAGGTGGGCGACCTCGTGGACGTCGTGGGCGCCGCGCCACCCGTCGGTCACCTTGCGCTGGTGGGCGACGGGCCCGGCGAGCCAGCTGCCGGGGCCGGCCTCCGCCTCGGGCAGCACCCGGTTGGCGACCAGCAGGTCGGGGCGCAGCCCGCGCAGGGCGAGGCCGAGCTCCGCGGCGCGCACGGCGTCGGCGCCGCCCGGACCGGGTTCGGCGACGAGCCGTACGACGGTGTCGCGGTCGGCGACGACGGCCTCCACGGCGGCCAGCTCGACGTCCCAGCGGGCGGCGGTCTCGTACAGCCACTCCGCCGGCATCGGGACGCCGGCCAGCCGGCCGAGGACGGGGCGCAGGGCGCGGGCCGCCTGGCGTTCCGGCGGGAGCAGGCGGCGCAGGTAGCGGCGCAGCTCCTCGGGCAGGGAGAGCAGGGCGAGGGCGTGCGCGGTGGCAGGGAGGTCGACGACGAGGAGGTCGTGGGCCTCGGCGAGCGCCGCGTCGCGCAGGGCCCGCAGCAGCGCGAGCTCCTCCGCGCCGGGCAGGGGGGTGACCTCCTCCGGGTCGAGCCGGGCGGCACCGAGCAGGTCGAGGGCGCCGGCCGCCCGCTCCTGGAAGGCGGCGAGGTCGTCGCGGAAGCCGGTGGCGGCGTCGGGGCGCCAGGCGGTGAGCCGGGGCGCGGCCTCGACGGGGGCCGCCCCGGTGCGCACACCGAGGGCCGCGCCGAGGGTGTCGGTGCGGTCGGCGCTCAGCACGAGCGTGCGGGCGCCGTCGGCGGCCGCGGCGAGCGCGGTGGCCGCCGCGACGGTCGTACGGCCGCTGCCGCCCGGGCCGGTGATCAGGATGGTGCGCATAGGGCTGAACCGTAACGGACGGCGCGGTCCCGTCCGGGCGCGGTGCTCCCGGCCGGGGCGGAGCTACTTGGCGGACTCCACGCGCTTCTTCAGACCGGCCAGGGCCCGGTCGATGATGACCTTCTCGGCCTTGCGCTTGATCATCCCCAGCATCGGGATCTTGACGTCCACGGTGAGGGCGTAGGTGACCTCGGTGGCGCCGGCGCCGGCCGGCGCGAGCAGGTAGGAGCCGTCCAGGGAGCGCAGCATCTGGGACTTCACCAGCGTCCAGGACACCTCGTGCTCGCCGGTCCAGGTGTACGCCAGCACCTGGTCGTCCTTGATCGCCCCGGCGTCCATGACGAGGCGGACCTGCTCGGCGCGGCCCTGGCCGTCGGTCGCGAGGACCTCCGCCTCCTTCACCTCGCCGGTCCAGTCCGGGTAGCGGGCGAAGTCGGAGATGACCCCCATGACATCGGCCGGTGCCGCCTCGATCGTGATGCTCGAGCTGGTGTGTTCCGCCATCGCCGTGGCTCCTCCAGAAGCGGCCGGTAAGAAGTGGTGGTGCGCACGCGGGCGCAGCGTGAAGGCTACCGCGCGCGGGGCCGGGCGGAGCCACCCCCACCTGGGCGATCGCGCGGAAACCGCCCGGGGGGCCGGAATCCGTTCACCACTGCAGCGCCCACGGCTTCCCAGACCGGGCGAAGTGGCCGACGTTCACGCACTCGGTGGCGCCGATCCGCATGCGCCGGGCCAGCGGCTGGTGGACGTGTCCGAACAGCGAGTACCGGGGCCGGGTGCGGCGGATCGCCGCCAGCAGCGCCCGGCTGCCGCGCTCGAAGCGCCGCGCGACGGTGTCGTAGACGAGTTCCGGCACCTCCGGCGGGATGTGGGTGCACAGCACGTCCACCTCGCCGACGGCCTCGATCTTCGCGGCGTACTCCTCGTCGCTGATCTCGTAGGGCGTGCGCATCGGGGTGCGCAGGCCGCCGCCGACGAACCCGAAGGTCCAGCCGCCGATCTCGGCCCGCTGCCCGTCGAGGACCGTGACGCCGGGTCCGGCGTACTCCGGCCACAGGGGCGGGATGTCGACATTGCCGTAGGTGGCGTACGTCGGTGTCGGCAGGACCGAGAACATCTCGCGGTACTGCTTGCGGACCGCCTTCTCGATCACCGCGGCCCGGTCCGCGCCGATGCCGGCCCACAGCCGCGTCCCGAGCTCGCGGGCCTCCTCGAAGCGCCGGGCGGTGCGCAGCTCCACGATGCGGTCGGCGTTCTCCACGCCGAACAGGTCGGGGAAGATGCCGCGCGAGTGGTCGGCGTAGTCCAGGAACAGCACCAGGTCGCCGAGGCAGATCAGGGCGTCGGCGCCGTCACCCGCGCGGGCCAGGTCACGGGCGTTGCCGTGCACGTCGCTCACCACGTGCACGCGGGTGCCGCGCGTGCCGTTGTTTCCCGTCGGTGTCGCTGCCATGGCGATCAAGGGTAGGCGTGTGGGGCAGACGTGAACAGTGGCGGCCGAACCGATGGTTACTGGCCAGTCGTCCGAACGCTCGACTACTCTGCGCGCAGAAACACCAATCCGTGTGACGCAGAGAACATCTCGCCGGGACCCCCTGTCGGAGAAGCCATACCGACGGGTAACGTCCGGTCGGTCCAGTCGTGCTCAGGATTTCAACATGTGAATCCCCGAGCACCTGCCCGAGCCTTGGACCGATCGGTCGCATCACACAACGTCGTGGCGCCGGCGCCCTATGAGGAGCAGCAGTCTTGCGCGAGTTCAGCCTTCCGGCTTTGTACGAGGTCCCTGCGGACGGCAACCTCACCGACATCGTCCGCAGAAACGCCGCGCAGCACCCGGACGTGGCCGTCATCGCCCGCAAGGTCGGCGGTGCCTGGCAGGACGTCTCGGCCACCGCGTTCCTCGCCGAGGTGCGCGCGGCCGCCAAGGGCCTGATCGCCGCCGGGGTCCAGCCGGGCGACCGGGTCGGCCTGATGTCCCGCACCCGCTACGAGTGGACCCTGCTGGACTTCGCGATCTGGTCCGCGGGCGCGGTCACCGTGCCGGTGTACGAGACCAGCTCGCCGGAGCAGGTGCAGTGGATCCTCGGCGACTCGGGCGCCACCGCCGTCGTCACGGAGCTGGACGCCCACACCGCGGCCGTCGAGTCGGTGCGCGACCGGCTGCCCGACCTCAAGCACGTCTGGCAGATCGACGCCGGCGGCGTCGAGGAGCTGGGCCGGCTCGGGCAGGACGTCGCCGACGCCACCGTCGAGGAGCGCGGCTCGCTGGCGAAGGCCGACGACCCGGCGACCATCGTGTACACCTCGGGCACCACGGGCCGCCCCAAGGGCTGTGTGCTGACCCACCGCAGCTTCTTCGCCGAGTGCGGCAACATCGTGGAGCGGCTGCGGCCCCTGTTCCGCACCGGCGAGTGCTCGGTCCTGCTCTTCCTGCCGCTGGCCCACGTCTTCGGGCGCCTGGTGCAGATCGCCCCGATGATGGCGCCGATCAAGCTGGGCACCGTCCCGGACATCAAGAACCTCACCGACGAGCTGGCCGCGTTCCGGCCGACGCTGATCCTGGGCGTCCCGCGGGTCTTCGAGAAGGTCTACAACTCCGCCCGGGCCAAGGCGCAGGCCGACGGCAAGGGCAAGATCTTCGACAAGGCGGCGGACACGGCGATCGCGTACAGCCGGGCGCTGGACACGCCGTCCGGGCCGTCCGTCGGCCTGAAGATCAAGCACAAGGTCTTCGACCGGCTGGTCTTCAGCAAGCTGCGCGCGGTCCTCGGCGGGCGCGGCGAGTACGCGATCTCCGGCGGCGCCCCGCTGGGCGAGCGGCTCGGGCACTTCTTCCGCGGCATCGGCTTCACCGTCCTGGAGGGCTACGGCCTGACCGAGTCCTGCGCGGCGACCGCGTTCAACCCGTGGGACCGGCAGAAGATCGGCACGGTCGGCCAGCCGCTGCCGGGTTCCGTGGTGCGCATAGCGGACGACGGCGAGGTGCTGCTGCACGGCGAGCACCTGTTCAAGGAGTACTGGAACAACCCGGGCGCCACCGCGGAGGCGCTGGCCGACGGCTGGTTCCACACCGGTGACATCGGCACCCTCGACGAGGACGGCTACCTCCGCATCACCGGCCGCAAGAAGGAGATCATCGTCACCGCGGGCGGCAAGAACGTCGCCCCGGCAGTGATCGAGGACCGCATCCGGGCGCACGCGCTCGTCGCGGAGTGCATGGTGGTCGGCGACGGCCGTCCGTTCGTGGGCGCGCTCGTCACCATCGACGACGAGTTCCTGGAGCGCTGGTGCGCCGACCACGGCAAGCCGGCCGGTTCCACGGCGGTGTCGCTGCGCGACGACGCGGACCTGCTCGCCGCCGTCCAGTCGGCGATCGACGACGGCAACGCCGCGGTGTCGAAGGCGGAGTCGGTGCGCAAGTTCCGCATCCTGCCGGCCCAGTTCACCGAGGAGTCGGGCCATCTGACGCCGTCGCTGAAGCTCAAGCGCAACGTGGTGGCGAAGGACTTCGCCGACGAGATCGAGGCGATCTACCAGAAGTAGGGCGCGCCGCCCGCACGGCGGTCCTGGGCGCGGTGTCCCCGGCGGGGAACCGCGCCCTCGTGCGTACGGCGTCCGGCGGGACGGTTCAGAGCAGGGCTTCGAGCCGCTCGGCCAGCAGGTCCCAGCGCCACTTCTCCTCGACCCACGCCCGGCCCCGCTCCCCCATGCGGGCCCGCAGCCCGGCGTCCCCCAGCAGCGTGACGATGCGGTCGGCCGCGTCCCGCGGGGAGCCGCCGCGCACGACCCAGCCGGTCTCCCCGTCCAGCACGGCGTCCGGCGCCCCGCCGGAGTCGCCGGCCACGACCGGCAGCCCGGTCGCCGACGCCTCCAGGTAGACGATGCCGAGTCCCTCCACGTCGAGCCCGCCCCGGCGGGTGCGGCACGGCATGGCGAAGACGTCACCGGCACCGTAGTGCGCGGGCAGCTCCGACCACGGCACGGCCCCGGTGAAACGCACCGAGTCGGCGACGCCCGTCTCCCGGGCCAGCCGGCGCAGGTCCCGCTCGTAGGGCCCGCCGCCGACGATCAGCAGCACGGTGTCCGGCTCGGCGGCCAGGATGCGGGGCAGCGCCCGGATCAGGGTGTCCTGGCCCTTGCGCCGCACCAGCCGGGACACGCACACCACGACGGGCCGGTCCGTCAGCCCGAGCCGGGCCCGGACCTCGTCGCCGCCCGATCCGGGGTGGAAGGTCTTCTCGTCGACGCCGGGCGGCAGCTGCACCATCCGCGCGGCCGCCTCGGGCGTCAGGGCGCCCGCGATCCGCGAGCGGGTGTACTCGCCGAGGTAGGTGAGGGTGTCGGTGCTCTCCCCGATCCGGCCCAGCAGCCGCCGGGCCGCGGGCAGTTGCGCCCAGCCCGCCTCGTGGCCGTGGGTCGTGGCCACCAGCCGCTCGGCGCCCGCCCGGCGCAGCGCCGGCGCCATCAGGCCGAGCGGCGCGGCCGCGCCGAACCACACCGACGTGCAGCCGTGCTCACGCAGCAGACCGGCCGCCCGCCGGGTCGCCCCCGGCGTCGGCAGCAGCATCGTCGTCCGGGCCCGTACGACCGTGAAGGGCTGCTCGGCGTCGAAGGCGGCGGTGGCCTCGGCGCCCTCCCGCCCGCGCTTCCAGGTGGAGGCGTGGACGACGAGGCGCTCCGGGTCGAGCCGCAGCGCCATGTTGTGCAGGAACGCCTGGATGCCGCCGGGGCGGGGCGGGAAGTCGTTGGTGACGATCAGGGTCTTGTGCATCGCCGCCGACCCTATCGAAGCCGCCGTTCGCGGCCGGGCCCGGCCGCGTATGTGGCCCGTGCCCCGCCGGACAGGACATCATGTCCATTCGAGCCGGATATCGAACGGACGGGGTTCTGGTGGAGACGACGGGCACGCGGCGGTCCCTGGCGTGGCTGGTGGGCGTCTGGGGCCTGACCAGGACGGCCCTGCTGCTGTTCGTGTTCAAGGTGTACGTCTTCCCCGGCCCGGACGTCACCAGCGACGTGTCGGTCATCTACCACGACTGGTACGAGGTGCTGCGCACCGGCACCTTCCCGCTGGACGACGTCACCTGGCAGTACCCGCCCGCCGCCGCCCTCGCGGTCCTGGCGCCCGCATTGGTCTTCTGGCTGGACTACACCTCGGCGTTCTTCGTCCTCGCCTTCTGCGCGGACCTCGTGGTCCTGCTGCTCCTGCTGTACGCCGGGCTGCGCCCGGGCCGCCTGGTCCGCGGGGCCTGGGTGTGGGTGGTGGGCGTGCCGCTGCTCGGGCCGACGGTGTACGCGCGCTACGACGTGATCGTGACCGCCGTCGCCGTGGCCGCGCTGCTGGCCGGCGCCCGGCGCCCGGCGCTGATGGGCGCACTGACGGCGTTCGGGGCGATGCTCAAGGTGTGGCCGGTGCTGCTGCTGGTGGCGGCCCGCCGGCGGGGGGCGTGGCTGTGGGCGGCGCTGACCGCGGGCGCCCTCGCGACGGCGTTCGCCGTCGCCATGCCCGGCGCGTTCGCGTTCCTGACGTTCCAGCGCGACCGGGGCACCGAGGTCGAGTCGCTGGGCGGGCTGGTCCTCCATGTGGCCCGGCAGCACGGCTGGGACGGCCAGGTCCTGCTGAACTACGGCTCGGTGGAGTTCCTCGGCCCGTACGTCGACGCCGTCAGCTCGGCCGCTCTCGCCCTGAGCGTCCTCGCGTTCGGCTGGCTGTCGCTGTGGCGGCTGCGGGCACGCCGGTTCGCGCCGCACACGCTCGCCGACGCCGCGTTCGTGGCGGTGCTGATGTTCACCACGACCAGCCGGGTGATCAGCCCGCAGTACCTGGTGTGGCTGGTCGGTCTCGCCGCCGTCTGCCTGTGCTTCCGCGGCAGCCCCATGCGCCTCCCCGTCTCCCTGGTGCTCGCCGCGTGCCTGGCGACGGTGCTGGAGTTCCCGGTGTGGTTCGCGCACGTCGTGGCGAGCGACGCCCTCGGCGTCACCCTGCTGTTCGTCCGCAACGGCCTGCTGGTCGCCGCCACCGTGCTGGCGGCCCGCGCGCTGTGGCGCTCCACGACCGGGGGTCCCGCCCCGCTCCCGGTGCCGCGGCCGGCGGAACGCGCCCGGGAGACGTCCCCGCCCTCCTGACACCGGCCGCCCCGGCTCAGCCGAACTCGGCGCGCAGAGAGGCCCGCCACTCCTCGGTGAACCGCTCCGCCGAGGTGCCGAGCACGTCCTCCAGGGCGTCCGCCACCGCGCCCGCGCGGCCGTCGTGCGCGCCGACGGCCCGGTAGAACGCGGCGAGCCGGTCCTCGCCCCAGCGCCCGGCGATCATCCGGCAGGCCATCCAGCCGCTCTCGTACGCCTGCGCGAGGCGCCCGGCCTCGCCGGTGAAGCCGAAGTCCGCGTCGGCCGGGAGCGCGGCGGGCACCCGTCCCTCGCGCACCGCGCGCGCCAGCTCGGGCGCCGCCTCGGCCGGGGTGCGGGCGCCGCCCAGGTAGCCGATCCAGTCGGCGTAGCCCTCCGAGAGCCACAGCGGGGTCGCGCGGGTGGTGTGGGCGCGGGTGGCGACGTGGGTGGTCTCGTGGGTGAGGACGACCTGCCGGCCGAGGTCGCCGAGGACGCCGTAGGCGTCCGGGTTGACGATGATCCGGTCCGCCGGGGCCTCGGCCGGGGCGTCGGTCTCCCCGGTGGTGACGGCGGCGATCCCCCGGTAGGACGACTCGGGCGAGCCGAGCAGCGCCGCCATGCCGGTCAGGGACTTCGGGACGAGGACGACGACGTGCCCGGACCAGTCGCTGTCCCAGGCCCGTGACACGGCGGGCACCGCGCGGTCCGCGAGCCGCGCGAATCCGCGCAGGTCGTCCTCGGACCTGCCGACGCCCAGGACGAGGCTGTGGTCGCCGCGGACGGCCTCGACCGGGCCCTGGTCCCACAGCTGCTCGGCGGAGCCCTCGGCGGGCCGGTCCGTCTTCACGTACCAGGCGCCGTCGGCGTCCCGGCCGAGGGCGAGGGTGCGGCCGGCGGTGACGGGCGCCCGGTCGTAGCCCTCGACGCGGTAGCGCAGCTCGGCCTCGGCCACCGCCTCGTCGCCGTCCCGGCGCAGCCCGGTGACGCGGTAGGACCAGTCGGCGAGGGGCACCTCGCGCAGATGCGCGGACCAGCCGCTCGCGCCGGTGCGCAGATACGCCGTGCGGTCGTGGTGGAGCAGTGCGGCGGCACGCCGGTCCAGGAGCCGCTGCACCTCCGCGCGGGTGCCGTCGGCGCCGGGCCGCCCGCCGCAGCCGACGAGCCCGGCGAGCAGCAGGCAGAGGGCGACGACGACCCGTGTTCCCGGCATCCGCCCGCGACCAGACATTTCCCGATCGTACGGCGGGGCGGGCGCGGAGGTCAGACCCTGGTGACCGTCGCCCCGGGGATCATGCCCACCGGGTCGTAGCGCACGGGCGCCCCCGGGTAGGGGGCGTGGATCACCTGGCCGTTGCCCATGTACATCCCGACGTGGCTGGCGTCGGAGCGGTAGGTGACGATGTCGCCGGGCCGGGCCTCGGAGAGCGGGACCTGCCTTCCGGCGTACCGCTGGCCCTGCGAGGTGCGCGGCAGACCGACGCCGGCCTGGGCGTAGGACCACTGGATCAGGCCCGAGCAGTCGAAGCCGGACGGCCCGTTGGCGCCCCACACGTAGGGGCGGCCGAGGGCGGACTGGGCGGCGGCGACGGCGGCGGCCGCCCGGCCGGAGGCGGGCAGGGCGTCGCCGAAGCCGGGCAGTTCGGTTCGGCCGGAGCGGGAGGCCCGGTCGTAGGCGGCGCGGTCGGCGGCCGTCAGGGAGTTGAGGAGCCGGCGCGCCTGGGTGAGCTTCCGCTCGACGGTGCGCTTGTGCGTGGCGACGGCCTGGCGGCTCTTGTCGAGCTCGGCGAGTTTCCCGGCCGCCTCGGAGCGCTCCTGGGCGAGTTCGCGCATGGCGTCCTGGAGCTCCTTGAGCTCGCCCGCGTGGTGGGCGCTGATCCGGGCGAGGGTGGCGGCCCGGTCGAGGTAGTCGCCCGGGTCGTCGGCGAGCAGCAGGGCGAGGGACGGGTCGATGCCGCCCGAGCGGTACTGGGCGCCGGCCAGCGAACCGAGCGCGTCCCGCTTGGAGTTGATGTCCTGCTGCTGGCGGGCGATGCGGTCCTGGGCGCTCCTGACCTCGGTGCGCAGCTTCTCGGCGCGTTCCTCGGCCCGGTTGTACGCCTCGGTGGCCTTCTCGGCCTTCGTGTAGAGGCGGTCCACCTCGGCCCGGGTGTCGTCGTGCGGCGCGGCGACCGCCGGTACGGCGCCGAGGGCGGCGGCCGCTGCGGACAGGACGCACAGCGCTGCGCCGGCGCCCCGGTCGAACCCGGGTGATTCAAGGCGACGATGGGACCCCACGGGAAGCCGCGCTCCTTCCGCTGGCG
Source organism: Streptomyces sp. NPDC046859 (assembly GCF_040645135.1). NCBI lineage: Bacteria > Bacillati > Actinomycetota > Actinomycetes > Kitasatosporales > Streptomycetaceae > Streptomyces > Streptomyces sp. NPDC046859. The sequence continues at coordinate 14,537 of NZ_JBEYXR010000005.1, read as the reverse complement.
GACAACGACTGCTCCCCCGGCGTCGGGGGAAACGCGGCAGACAGTAGCTCCGTGAGAGGGGCGGCCACCAACGGCCGTCGCGGGCACACACCGTGACGCCCCGCCTCTGACGCAGGTCATCGGCGGGGCGCGGGGTCAGGCGGTGGTGCCGTAATTCGCCCGATCGGGCGGCACTCCATGTTGATCTTGCGGGGTGCTCCGGGTCAGATCCGGACGCCGAACTGGAACGGCATGTTGTTGATCGACTCGTAGCGCACGACCGTGCCGGAGCGCGGGGCGTGCAGGATCTGGCCGTTGCCCGCGTAGAAGCCGACGTGGTGCTGGTCGCCGTAGAAGATGACCAGGTCGCCGACCTTGAGCTGGGACTGGCTGTAGATCTTGGTGCCGTAGTTGGCCTGCGCCTGCGAGGTGCGCGGGATGCCGACGCCGGCCTGGGCGAAGGCCCAGGAGGTCAGGCCCGAGCAGTCGAAGGAGGACGGGCCGGAGGCGCCGTAGACGTAGGGCGAGCCGATCTTGCTCTGGGCGGCCTGGAAGGCGGCCATGGCGCGGCCCGTGCCGGGGGCGGTGTTGCCGAGGTCCACGCGGTCGGAGGCGGAGCGGCTGGCGCGGGCGTCCTCGGCGGCGAGGGCGGCCTTCTCGGCGGCGGTGAGGCTGTTGAGCAGCTTCTGCGCCTCGCCCAGCTTGGCCTGGACTTCCTTCTTCTTCTTGCCCAGCTCGGTGCGGGTGGAGGAGAGGTCCTTGAGCTTGTCCGCGGCCTCGGCGCGCTGCTGCGCCAGCTCGCGCTGCTTCTCCTGGATCTTCTTCAGCGACTCGACCTGCTGAGCGCTCAGCTGGTCCATCGTGGACGCCTTGTCCAGGTAGTCGTCCGGGTCGGCCGACAGGAACAGCTGGACGGAGGAGTCGATGCTGCCGGTGCGGTACTGCGCGGCGGCGGCGAGACCCATGGCGTCGCGGAGCTCGTTCAGGTCCTCCTGGCCCCGGGCGACGTTGTCCTGGATCGTGGAGATCTCCTTCTGGAGCTTCTCCTGCTTCTCCTTGGCCCCGTTGTACTTCTCGGTGGCCTGCTCGGCCTGCTCGTAGAGGGCGTCGACCTTCGCCTTGACCTCGTCCTTGCTGGGCTTCTCGCTGGGTGCCGCGTTGGCCGCCTGGGAACTGATGGCCACGGCGGCGGCTGCCGCGGTGGTGAGCACGGTCACACGTGCACGGCTGGGCTGCTTGGGTCGACGGTGGGACGCCACGGAGGTGAACTCCTTCTTCTGAGTGATCACCCGCTCGGAGGTTCGAGCCCAGACCCTAGTGACCCTCTTGTGATCAGATCAAATCCTCACCGGAAAAATCTCACCCCAGCCGTCATTCTTTACACACAACTCACAGGTCGTCACGCGAGATTGACGCTGGGTGGCGCGATCGCCCCGCCAATTCGGGCATAGTGCCTGTACGTTGGCGCTTCAGGACAGGCGCTTGAGAAGTACCGCAGATGCCACGGGGCGCGCGCCGGCGCGTGCGACCCCGTCCGCCACCTCGCGGTCCGTCGAGGCGACGATGACCGGCCGGCCGGGCGGCTCGGCGCGGACGAGCTGACGGATCAGCTCGTCGGCCGTCACCCCCGGCTTGGAGAACAGCACCCGCACGCCGCGCGGCGGTGCCAGCAGCACCGGCGCGGCCAGTTCGGCCCCGTCGAAGACACAGGTCACCTCGGCGCCGGTCTGCGCGGCGAGCTGCGAGAGCTGGCCGAGGAGCCGCAGGCGCTGCTTCTCCAGCGGCATCTGCGGATAGCCGGTCTTGGTGACGTTGTAGCCGTCGACCACCAAGTGCGCCTGCGGCAGGGCGAGTAGCTGGTCGAGGATGGCCGGGTCGTGCTCGGACAGCGCCCGCGCGGCGATGTCCTTCGGGGACATCCGGCCCGGCTCGACGGCGTCCACGGTCTCGGCGGGCCGCACCGACACCGGCGGCAGCGCCAGCTCGCGCCGAAGTCCCTGGGTGGCGTCCAGCAGGGTGTCCAGGAGCAGCCGTACGCGCATGTCCTCCACGCTGCGCCCCTCGCGGGCGGCGCGGCGGGTGGCCTCCAGGGCCGCCTCGGACTCCGCGAGCCGCGCCTTGAGCCGCCGGGTCTCGCTCTCGGCCGCCGACACCTGGGTGTTCCCCTCGGCCCGTACGGCCTCGGTCTCGACCTGGGCCTTGCGCAGGGCCGCCTCGCCGCGCTTGACGTCGCTGAGGGCCGAGCGCAGCTTGCGGTGCAGGGACTCGGCCTCCTTCTTCGCCGCGTCCAGCTCCGCGCGCAGCCGCTCGGTCTCGTGCCGGGTGTGCTCGCGGGCCTGCGCCAGCTCCTCGCGCAGCCGCTCCAGCTCGGCACGGCTCTCCTCGCCGGCCCGCTCGGCGTCGGCCCGCTGGGCCTCCTCACCGGCCGCGGTGACCAGCTTGACCCAGCCCGCGGGCCGCAGCACATAGGCCGCGGCCGCCACGTCGAGCGGGTCCGCGGCCGCGGGCGCCGAGCCGGCGTCGAGGGCGCCGGTGAGCTCCGGCTGGGCCTCTCTGAGCTTCTCCCCGATCCGCTGGCGGAACAGCGGATCGGTCTCCAGCGCGGCCGCCATCGCGTTCCCCGCGAACTTGGCCCGGCGGTTCGGCGCGAATCTGGCGTACTGCCGCAGCTGCGCGGGCAGTTCGCCCACGGTCAGTCCGCCGAACCCGTCGGACACGATCTGCACGACCCTGCGGCGCACACCGTCGGGCAGCGGACGGTCGAGCACCTCAGCGGCGCCGTCGTCCGGCCCCCCGCCTTGTGTCTCCACCATCCGTCACCCCAATACGTGTGCGGTGCCGTCCCTGTCAGGAATCGGCGCCCGGCCTGTCCACGAGCTCCACCTTGTCCACCGCGTTGCACCAGCGGCAGCGGACCGCCTCGATCGTCTCACTGAGCACCTCGCGCTCCTCGACCTTGGGCTCGCCGGCCAGATCGAGGTGGACGTACTCGACGACCTTGGACGAACGCGTCACGTCGAAGCGGGTGAGGTTGCCGCAGAGAGTGCAGCGCCACCGCGTCGTCTCGGTGGGCAGGGGAACCGTCATCGTGACCGCGCTCTTTCCTTCTAGGCCTTCTATTGTCCGCCACGCCCCGGGCTGGCGGGGCGTGTGGCTCGTAACCCTACGGCCTGGCGGGTACTCGCCGCCCGCCCGTCCGCGGCGGCGAGGCGGTCTGCGGGAGTGCGTCCCGTTACGTCATGCTCTGTATTCATGATCCGCACCTGGCGCCCGGCGCGCTCCCCGGCCCGGTCCGGCACCGCGGCCCGCAGGCCGTCGGCGCCGGTGACGCACACACTGATCGTCCTGTGCGCCGCGCTGTTCCTGGCCGGGCCGGCGGCCGGCCTCAATCCGGCGTTCGGCGCCGGCGAGGAGCTGCTCGCCGCGCAGCGGGCCTACTTCCACCGCTGGGGCGTGGTGCCTGCGGACCTCTTCGCGGGCACGCCCCGGGCGGCGCTCACCCCGGTCACGGCCCTCTTCGTGCACGGCAGCTGGGTGCACCTGCTCGGCAACATGCTCTTCCTCTACGTGTTCGGCGCGATGACCGAGGAGCGGATGGGCCGGGTGCAGTTCACGCTGTTCTGCCTGGGCTGCGGTTATCTGGCCCTGCTGGGCTACGCGGCCGCGAACGACGACTCCACCCAGCCTCTGGTCGGCGCCTCCGGGGCGATCTCGGCGGTCCTCGGCGCGTTCCTCTTCCTGTTCCCCACGGCACGGGTGACAAGCCTGCTGCCGTTCCTGCTCTTCCTACCGCTGCGCTTCCCCGCCTGGATCGTGCTGCCCTTCTGGGTGGCCGTCCAGTGGGTCGCGGCCGGCCGGGCGGGACCGGGGCCGGGGGTGGCGTACCTGGCGCATCTGGTGGGCTTCGGCCTGGGCTTCGGCTACGCGTGGGCGCGCTTCGGGCGGCGCACTAGAGTGAGGAGCACCCGAGCTCCGGCCCCCGAGGGAGAGAACAAGCCGTGATCACCGCGATCGTCCTCATCAAGACCAGCGTGGACCGGATCCCCGAGATCGCCGAGCAGATCGCGTCGCTGGACAGCGTCAGCGAGGTCTTCTCGGTCACCGGCACCTACGACCTGATCGCGATGGTGCGGGTGAAGCGGCACGAGGACCTGGCGGAGGTCATCCCGGGCCGGATCAGCAAGATCCCCGGCGTCGAGGGCACGGACACCCACGTCGCCTTCCGCACCTACTCCCAGCACGACCTGGAGGCCGCGTTCGCCATCGGCCTCGACAGCTGAGACGGCGTTTCCCGGCGGCGCCGGCCGTGCCGGCGCGCCGCCGGGCGCGGGCCGCTCAGGCCGAGGTGTCGGGCACGCAACGGCCGTTCTCGGTCCGGTAGTTCCACCGGGCGCCGTCCGTCACCAGTTCCCGCACGGCCGTCACGAACCGCTCGACGTGCTCGTCCGGCGTCCCGGCGCCGAAGCTGACCCGGATCGCGTTGAGGGACTTCTCGCCCGGCGCCGCCTCCGGGGCACCGCACTCCCCCTGGGTCTGCGGGTCGCTGCCCAGCAGGGTCCGCACCAGCGGGTGGGCGCAGAACAGTCCGTCGCGGACCCCGATGCCGTACTCCGCGGACAGGGCGGCCGCGAAGTGGGAGCTGTTCCAGCCCTCCACGACGAAGGAGATCACACCGACGCGCGGGGCGTCGTCGCCGAACAGCGACAGCACGCGGACCTCGGGCACCTCGGCGAGGCCGGCCCGCACCTTCTCGATCAGGTACCGCTCCCGGGCGACCAGGCCGTCGAAGCCGGCCTCGGTGAGGGCCTTGCAGGCGGAGGCGACGGCGTAGGCGCCGATGACGTTCGGGGAGCCGGCCTCGTGGCGGGCGGCGCCGTCGTGCCACTCGACGTCGAGTCCCCCGTCCTCGCGCCGGGTCACCGTGCGGCTGGCGCCGCCGCCCGCGAGGTACGGCTCCGCCGCGTGCAGCCAGTCGGAGCGGCCCGCGAGGACGCCGGAGCCGAACGGGGCGTACAGCTTGTGCCCGGAGAAGGCGACCCAGTCGACGTCCAGGTCGCGGACGCTCACCGGGTGGTGCGGGGCGAGCTGCGCGGCGTCCAGCACGATCCGGGCGCCGTGCGCGTGCGCGGCCGCCGCCAGCTCCCGTACGGGCCACAGCTCGCCGGTGACGTTGGAGGCGCCGGTGACGCAGACCAGGGCCGGGCCGTGGGGGTCGCGGTCGGCCAGGGCGCGCTCCAGGGTCCGCACGGCCTCGCCGGGGGTGCGGGGCGCGTCGAGGAAGGTGACGCCGGCGTCGCGCCACGGCAGCAGGGAGGCGTGGTGCTCGGTCTCGAAGACGAAGACGTGGCAGCCGGCCGGGAGGGCGGCGGCGAGCAGGTTGAGCGAGTCGGTGGTGGAGCGGGTGAAGACGACCTGGTCGTCGTCGCGGCAGCCGAGGAACTCGGCGACGGTCCGGCGGGCGTTCTCGAACAGGTCGGTGGAGAGCTGCGAGAGGTACCCGGCGCCCCGGTGGACGCTGCCGTAGTACGGCGCGTAGGCGGCCACGTCGTCCCAGACCCGCTGCAGGGCGGGGGCGCTGGCGGCGTAGTCGAGGGCGGCGTAGGTGACCTCGCCACCGGTGACGAGCGGGACGGTGACATCGCCGCCCAGAACGGGCAGCGGGGCACAGATGTCCTGGACGGAGGCAGCGCTGGAGACAGACATGACGGAACTCCGTGAGAGAAAGAGTGAAGGTGAAGAAGGGTGTGCGGAGGCGGGGCTCGGCGGCCCTATCGCATTCGCTTGCTCACGGAGGACTCCTCGACGACCAGGATCCCTGGAATCGTGAGGGATCCGCGCTTGCCGCAGACCTCGCTGCCTGCGGCCTGGTCTTCACCCGGGGCACCCCGCCACGGACGGAGGGTTGCCGGACAGTCGGCCGGGGCCTCATGACTGTCACTCATGACCTGGTACGGGAAAGTACGCGAGATGATCGTCGTCCCGCAACCCGTGTCCGGATCGCGGGACGGCACTCGTTCGTCAGGCGTTGCTGGCGGCCACCCAGCGCTCCAGCGTCCGCTTGGCCGCGCCGGAGTCGATGGACTCGGCGGCCTTCGCCATGCCGAGCCGGATCTGCTCGGTGAGCGGGGCGTCCGCGGGGTCCAGCGCGACCAGCGCGGCGGCCGAGTTGAGCAGGACGGCGTCCCGGACGGGCCCGGTCTCCCCGTCCAGCAGCCGCCGGGCGACCTCCGCGTTGTAGGAGGCGTCGGCGCCGCGCAGGGCCTCCACCGGCACCAGTTCGATGCCGATGTCCCGCGGGTCGAAGCTCTCCTCGCGGACCACGCCGTCGCGTACCACCCACACGCGTGAGGTGGCCGTCGTCGTCAGCTCGTCGAGGCCGTCGTCGCCGCGGAACACCAGCGCGGACGAGCCCCGCTCGGCGAGGACACCCGCGATCAGCCCCGCCATGCGGGTGTCGAAGCAGCCGACGGCCGAGGCGCCGACGCGGGCCGGGTTGGTCAGCGGGCCGAGCAGGTTGAACGAGGTCGGGATGCCCAGGTCCCGGCGTACCCCGCCGACGAACCGCATCGAGGGGTGGAACTTGGCGGCGAAGCAGAAGGTGATCCCGGCCTCGTCGACCACCCGGGCCACCCCTTCGGGCGACAGGTCCAGGTTGATCCCCAGCTTCTCCAGCACGTCGGAGGAGCCGCTCGCCGAGGAGGAGGCGCGGTTGCCGTGCTTGACGACCTTGGCGCCGGCCCCGGCGATCACGACGGCGGACATCGTGGAGATGTTGACCGTCCTGGCCCGGTCGCCCCCGGTGCCGACGATGTCCACGGCGGGCCCCGGGATGTCCAGCGGCTGCGCGTGCGCGTACATCGCCTCGACCAGGCCGTTGATCTCCTCGACCGTCTCGCCCTTGGCGCGCAGGGCGACCATGAACCCGGCGATCTGCGCGTCGGAGGCCTCGCCGCTCATGAACCGGTCCATCGCCCAGGCGGTGTCGGCGGCGCTCAGATCCCGGCCGGCCAGCAGGGCGCTCAGGACCTCGGGCCAGGAACGGCCCGCCGCGGTGTCGCCTCCAGCGGGGGTCACAGCGCTCATAAGCCGCTCCAGGGTCAGGTGTCCCGCACTTCGGGACATCGGTCTCAACGAGGTCCACCCTATCCAGGCGCCGGACACGGAGAGGGGCCCCGTCCGAAGACCGGACGGGGCCCCTCTGCGTGTGTGGCGGTGCAGCGATCAGTGGTGGCCGTGGCCGCTCGTGATCTCCTTGTACTCGTCGACGGTCGGCTTGGGGATCTGGCCGTCCGGGCCGTAGTACGACTTGCTGAGCTTGGCGCGCAGCTTCTCGGACGCCTTCACCTTGCGCTCGACGCCGTTCTCGTCGACCGCCGGGCCGATCTCGGCCGGCTTGTACTGCTCGTGCGCGGTGAGCGTGTACATCGCGTCCTGGCTGAGCGGCTCGTGGATCTCGATGTACTCACCGTGCGGCAGGCGCTTGATGATGCCCGACTCGCGGCCGTGCAGCACCTTGTCCTTGTCCCGGCGCTGGAGGCCGAGGCAGATGCGCTTGGTGATGATGAACGCGAGGACCGGTCCGACGAAGAAGCTGATCCGGACGAACCAGGTGACCGCGTTGATCGACAGGTGGAAGTGGGTGGCCCACAGGTCGTTGCCACCGCCGACCAGCCCGATCATGTACACCGTGATCCAGGCGACGCCGAACGCGGTGCGCGTCGGGGCGTTGCGCGGGCGGTCCAGGATGTGGTGCTCGCGCTTGTCGCCGGTGACCCAGGCCTCGATGAACGGGTAGACCGCGATCGCCGCGAGGACCACGCCGAAGAGCACCAGCGGGATGAACACGCCGAGGACCAGCGTGTGACCCCACAGGTTGATCTCCCAGCCCGGCATGTAGCGGACCAGACCCTCGGCGAAGCCCATGTACCAGTCGGGCTGGGCGCCGGTGGAGACCATGTCCGGACGGTAGGGGCCGATGGCCCACACCGGGTTGATCTGCGCGATGGCCGCGATGACCGCGATGACACCGAAGACCAGGAAGAAGAAGCCTCCGGCCTTGGCCATGTAGACCGGCAGCAGCGGCATGCCGACGACGTTCTTGTTGGTCTTTCCGGGGCCCGCGAACTGCGTGTGCTTGTGGTAGAAGACCAGGATCAGGTGGCCGACGACCAGGCCGAGCATGATGCCCGGCAGCAGCAGGATGTGGATCGAGTAGAACCGGGCCACGAAGTCGACGCCCGGGAACTCACCGCCGAAGAGGAAGAACGAGATGTACGTGCCGACGATCGGCATGGACAGGATCGCGCCCTCGGTGAAGCGGACACCGGTGCCGGAGAGCAGGTCGTCCGGGAGCGAGTAGCCGGTGAAACCGGTGAACATGCCCAGGACGAACAGCAGGAAGCCGAACAGCCAGTTGATCTCACGCGGCTTGCGGAACGCGCCCGTGAAGAACACGCGCATCATGTGCACGAACATGCCGGCGAGGAAGATCAGCGCCGCCCAGTGGTGGATCTGCCGGATGAGCAGACCGCCGCGCACGTCGAAGGAGATGTGCAGCGTGGAGCTGAACGCCTCGCTCATCAGCTGGCCCTGCAGCGGGACGTAGCTGCCGTGGTACTCCACCTCGTTCATCGACGGGTGGAAGAACAGCGTCAGGTACACACCCGTGAGGATGATGATGATGAAGCTGTAGAGGCAGACCTCACCCAGCATGAACGACCAGTGGTCGGGGAAGATCTTGCGCATGTTGGCCTTGGCCAGGGAGTAGATCCCCAGACGGCCGTCGGCCCAGTCGGCGACGCGTTCGCCGGCCGGCGCCTTCCCGCGAGCGCGGGACTCGTTGGTCTCTGAAGTGCTCATCCGCGCTCCCAGAATGCAGGACCGACGGGCTCCGTGAAGTCGCCGAGCGCCTCGAGGTAGCCCTCGTCGTTCACACCGATGCGCAGCTGCGGCAGGGGGTGACCGGCCGGGCCGAAGATGACCTTGGCGCCGTCGGAGAGGTCGAAGGTGGACTGGTGGCAGGGGCAGAGCGCGTGGTGCGTCTGCTGTTCGTACAGGGAGATCGGGCAGCCGACGTGGGTGCAGATCTTCGAGTACGCCACGATGCCCTGGTAGGACCAGTCGAGTTCGTGCTTGTCCTTGATGTCGTCCGGCTGGAGCCGGATGATCATCAGGGCCGCCTTGGCGATCTCGTTCTGGAAATCGTGGTCGTGCTCCTCCAGGCCCTCGGGCTTGGCGAAGGTCAGCGAACCGACCGCGACGTCCTCGGGACGCAGCGGCTCGTTCGTGTTCATGTTGACGAGCAGCTTGCCCTTGGACCACAGCGTGTGGCGCAGCTTGGTGCCGGGCAGCGGGCCGAGGTCGCGCAGCAGCACGACGCCGGAGAGCGGGAACAGGGCCAGCGCGCCGAACATCGTGTTGCGGATCAGCTTGCGGCGGCCCAGCGCCGACTCCTTGGCGCCCTGCTTGAAGTCGGCCATGACCTTGGCCTTGACGTCGGGGTCGGCGGCGATCGGGTGCCGCTCGTCCGCCACCTCGACGTCGGACATCAGCGTGCGGGCCCAGTGGACCGCGCCGGCGCCGATGCTGAACAGCGCCGCGCCGAGGGTCAGGCCCAGCGCGAAGTTCAGCGCGTTGAGGTGACCGATCGGGAAGACGAAGATCGACTTGTCGTGCGGGATCGCCACGTACGAGGCGATGAAGCCGACGGTGGCCAGCATGGACACCGTGAACAGCAGGGCGACCGTGCGCTCGGACCGCTTGGCGGCCCGCTCGTCGACGTCCTGGATCCGGTGCTCGTGCGGAGGCAGCCCCGGGTCGGCGAAGGGGTGCTTCTCGTCCGCCACCGCTACGTGGGCGCCCTGCTCAGCGGGCAGCTTCTCTTCTGGGATGTCTTGGCTACTCATGACTTCCTGGCCTTTGCGGTCCGAGCTGCGACCCAGATGGCGACCGCGATCAGGGAACCGAGGCCGAAGATCCAGGCGAAGAGGCCCTCGCTGACCGGCCCGAGGCCGCCCAGCTCCAGACCGCCCGGGTTCACCGTCTCGTCACTGTTGACCGCGTGCAGGTACGCGATGATGTCCTTCTTGTTCTGCTCCGACAGGGTGGTGTCGGGGAAGGACGGCATGTTCTGCGGGCCCGTCTGCATGGCCTCGTAGATGTGCTTGGGCTCGACGCCCTCCAGGCTCGGGGCGTACTTGCCCTTCGTCAGGGCGCCGCCCTTGCCGGTGAAGTTGTGGCACTGGGCGCAGTTGTTGCGGAAGAGCTCACCGCCCTTGCCGATGTCCGCGCCCTCGGGGTCGTACTGGTCCTTCGTCGGGACGGACGGACCGGCGCCCAGCGAGGCGACGTACGCCGCGAGCTGGTCGATCTCGGCCTGCGAGTAGATGTTCTTCTTCCGCGGGACCTGGGCGCCCTGGGAGGTGGCGGCCGGCATGCGGCCCGTCGAGACCTGGAAGTCCACGGCGGCCGCGCCGACGCCCACCAGGCTCGGACCGTCGGAGGTGCCCTGACCATTGGTTCCGTGGCAGCTGGCGCAGCCGACGGTGTAGAGCTTCTTGCCCTCCTCGATGGTGAGGGACTGGGCGGATTCCTCGGCCTGCGCCTTGTCCGCGGGCGCGAACACGGCGTACAGCCCCCCCGTGCACGCCAGCGCGAGGAGTAGGACGACGACTGCCGCCAGCGGATGGCGTCGTCGTGCGGAGAGCTTTTTCACGGATTACCCCGGTGTCAGGATCTTCTGCGTCGATGCTTCTGGTAGGTGCGTTGGTGGAACGCGCGCGGGATCGGGCCCGGCTACTTGATCATGTAGATCGTGGCGAAGAGACCGATCCAGACGACATCGACGAAGTGCCAGTAGTAGGACACGACGATCGCAGCGGTCGCCTGTTCGTGCGTGAACCTCCGGGCCGCGTAGGTGCGGCCGAGGACCAGCAGGAAGGCGATGAGACCGCCTGTCACGTGCAGTCCGTGGAAGCCGGTGGTCAGGTAGAACACCGAGCCGTACGGGTCCGACGAGAGCGAGAGGCCCTCGTGCTTGACCAGCTCCGTGTACTCGAACACCTGACCGCCGATGAAGATCGCACCCATGATGAAGGTGACGATGAACCAGCCCCGGAGCTTCTTCACGTCACCGCGCTCGGCGGCGAAGACGCCGAGCTGGCAGGTGAGAGAGGAGAGCACCAGGATCGTGGTGTTCGTCGCCGAGAACGGGAAGTTCAAGGCCTCGGCCTTCTCACTCCAGAACTCGGGTCCCGTCACCGATCGCAGGGTGAAGTACATCGCGAAGAGGGCCGCGAAGAACATCAGCTCGGAACTCAGCCAGATGATGGTTCCGACGCTGGTGAGGTTCGGCCTGTTGACCGACGGGTGCGCGTGCCCGGTTTCTACTGTCGTTGCTGTCGCCACGACCGACATTATGTCGGTCGCTTATCCCGCCCTCACTCCGGGGGGTGCCGTTCGGAGTGTCTTCCCCCTTCATACCGGTGTTGACGTGGTCTTCGAGGGAGTAGCATCCGGCCCAACGGGCCCTGTCCTTACGACGCCGACGTCACGGAGGAACCCATGCAGCCGACCGCCACGGTGCTGGTCTACAGCGACGACTCCAACACCCGCGAGCAGGTGCGGCTCGCCACCGGGCGCCGGCCCGCACCGGACGTGCCGGTGGTGGAGTTCGTGGAGTGCGCGACGCCGGCCGCCGTCGTCAGGGAGCTGGACAAGGGCGGGATCGACGTCTGCGTCCTGGACGGCGAGGCCGTGCCGATGGGCGGCATGGGCGTCTGCCGGCAGATCAAGGACGAGATCTTCGACTGCCCTCCGGTGCTGCTTCTCATGGGACGCCCGCAGGACGCGTGGCTCGCCACCTGGAGCCGCGCCGAGGCGGCCGTGACGCTTCCCGTGGAGCCCGTGGAGTTCGCCCAGGCCCTGGCCTCGCTGCTGCGGGCCAAGCGCCTCCAGAGCGCCTAGGTCGGCACCCGCCAGGGCGGGTCGCACGGGCCCCCGGGCCTCCCGGTCAGACGTTCTGCGGTCTCAGCCTGGCCCGTTCCGCCGGGCTGGGGCCGTCCGGCGTGCCGCCCACGAGGGCGCTGCCGACGCGCCACTTGGGCCAACTGAGGTTCCAGTCGCCGTAGCCGTTGCCGAAGGGCGCCATCATCTCGCCGCCGGAGTTCACCACCTCGACGACGTCGCCTTCCTTGATGGTGTCGTAGAACCAGGCCGCGTTGTCGTTGCTCATGCCCGTGCAGCCGTGGCTGACGTTGGCGTAGCCCTGGGAGCCGGTCGACCAGGGGGCGGCGTGGACGTACTCACCGCTGTTGGTGAGGCGTACCGAGTGATGCACGATCAGGTCGTAGAAGTCGGACGAACCTATGCTCGCGCTGGTCATCCGAACGGTGCCCTCCTTGGCCAGGACGACCTTGACGCCGTTGCGCGTGTCGTAGCCGGGCTTGCCCGTGGTGACCGGGATCTCGCGGATGACCTCGCCGTTGCGGTAGACGGTCATCATGTGCGACGCGGCGTCCGTCACGGCGATGACCCGGTCGCCGATGTCGAGGGTGAGCGGCTTGGACTTCCCGCCCCGCAGGCGGTCGCTGACCCGGATGCCCTCCAGGCTGCTGCGCGCCCGTACGGTGGCGCCGGCCGGCCAGTAGTCCTTGGGCCGGTAGTGGAGTTCCTTGTCGTCGACCCAGTGCCAGGCACCGTCGACGGCGGGTATGGACTCCACCCGCAGGGACCGCTCGACCGTGGCCCGCTGCTCCTTGGTCGTGACCGGTGCGCTCAGCTTCGCCGTGACGGGCTGGCCCACCCCGTACGTGCCGGTCCTGGGGCCGAAGGCCACCGTCAGCTGCTTGTTGCTGGTCTGTCTGCTGGTGTCGAAGGTGACGACCCTGCGCCCGGGGGCGCCGTCCTCGTCCTCCGTGCTCACCCGGACCGTGTAGCGGGCGTCGGCGGCCAGCGGGGACGTGCTGTGCCACCGGGTGCCGTCGGCGGAGAGTTCGCCCGCCACACGACGTCCTGCGGCGTCCTGGGCGACGACGTCGGTGATGCGGCCGTCGGAGTCCTCGGAGGTGATCTCCAGGGGCTTGTCCGGGTCGACCTTCCGGCCGTCGCCTATGGGGCCGTTGAAGGCGATCTGCTCCGCCGCGTCGTACGGCTCGGCGGAGAGCGGGTTGCCGTCGCTGCTGCAGCCTGCGGCACTCGCGCCTATCGCGATCAGCAGCAGCGCGCAGCCTATGACGGTGCTCGTGCGCGGTGTATTGCTCATGGCCTCACGCTAGGAAGCGGGGCGGGGAGCGGCGCGCCGAGTCATGCGTTCGGGTGACGGGGGACGGGACAGAGACGGGAGCCCGGACTCTCCTGACGGAGGGTCCGGGCTCCCGGTGGGACGAGCTCAGGTCACTGGGTGCGGTTCTCACCGCGGTAGTACTCGAAGACCCAGCCCCAGATACCGATGAGGATCATCGGCAGCGAGAAGTACATCAGCCACCAGCCGACCGCGATCGACAAGAACGCGAGAGCGCCACCGATCGCGAGGGAGAGCGGCTGCCAGCTGTGCGGGCTGAAGAACCCGACCTCGCCGGCGTCGTCCGCGACGTCCGCCTCTTTGTCGTCCTGCGCGCCCGCGTCGACCCGCCGGGCGGTGAAGCCCAGGTAGAAGCCGATCATGATCGAGAGACCGAAGGCCAGGAAGAGCGCCGTGGTACCGGCCGGCTCCTTCGACCACACGCCATAGACGATCGCCATGACGAGGATGAAGATGCTCAGCCACATGAACATCCTGCCTTGGATCTTCACTTGCCGGCCTCCTTGCCACCAGCCAGAGCCTTGTCACCGTGAGGCGCGTTCTCGAGCTGGTCGAGTGCGGCGATCTCAGGGTGATGCAGGTCGAACGCCGGGGATTCGGAACGGATCCGCGGCAGGATGATGAAGTTGTGCCGCGGCGGCGGGCAGGACGTCGCCCATTCGAGCGAACGGCCGTAGCCCCACGGGTCGTCGACGCCGACCGGCTTGCCGTACTTGGCCGTCTTCCAGACGTTGTAGAGGAACGGCAGGAGCGACAGGCCGAGCACGAACGAGCTGATCGTCGAGACGGTGTTCAGGGCGGTGAAGCCGTCGGCCGCGAGGTAGTCCGCGTAGCGACGGGGCATGCCCTCGGCACCCAGCCAGTGCTGGACCAGGAAGGTGCCGTGGAAGCCGATGAACAGCGTCCAGAAGGTGATCTTGCCGAGACGCTCGTCGAGCATCTTGCCGGTCATCTTCGGCCACCAGAAGTGGAAGCCGGAGAACATCGCGAAGACGACGGTGCCGAACACCACGTAGTGGAAGTGGGCCACCACGAAGTAGGAGTCGGAGACGTGGAAGTCCATCGGCGGCGAGGCCAGGATGACGCCGGTCAGACCACCGAAGGTGAAGGTGATCAGGAAGCCGACCGCCCAGAGCATCGGTGTCTCGAAGGACAACGAGCCCTTCCACATCGTTCCGATCCAGTTGAAGAACTTCACGCCGGTGGGGACGGCGATGAGGAACGTCATGAAGGAGAAGAACGGCAGCAGCACTCCGCC